>JBKOVK010000167.1:0-7194 GCA_046724475.1 Acidobacteriota bacterium
GTTAGGCGTCTCCCGTAATTGAGCCATGGTCCTTCGCGATCGATCGAGTCTGCCGCGCAAGGATCTCGAGTTGCTCGAGGCGGAGTTGGCAAATCTGGAGTCGCTGGCGGATGTGTTGCGCTGGGGCCGTGGACTGGCATCCGGGCTAGTCCAGCCAGCCGTCATCGTAGATGTCGTCATCCAGGATGAATTTACGCATGACGCCGTCGTGCCATGGCGAGATGGTGCGCTGGTGTTTGGATCGACGTGACTCGGCGCGATCACATCGGTCTCCGTGTGGGACCACGTGCCGAACGCTAATGAGATCCTAGAAGCGCGCGTGGAGGAGGGGTGGCAACCGACTGCGTCGTCCTTGAAGGAAGGCGATCGGGTGGTTGGTCATGCATCTTGCCTGGCCGAGCGCGTCAAGGCAGGGGCAGACAAGTCATGACGCCTAACACGCGGGTGCAGCGGACTCGCTCATCGCCTTCGGCTCTTCGCGAGCCGCTGACCCGCCGCAGGTTAGGCGGCGTTCGCACAACCAAGAAGGGACATACATGAGACTCGTGCTAGCTAGTGCTGTAAGTCTGACGGTGGTCATTGGACTGCACGCTCAACCGGCGGCGCAGGAAGCTCAGGTGCGCAAAGCAGTACAGTCTTTCTTTGACGCCTTCAACTCTCACGATTTCAGGAGAGTGCCAGAGTTCACGACGGAGGATTGGACCCATATCAATCCGCTGGGCGGATGGACGCGCGGGCGGGGCGCCGTGCTGAAAGAACTGGAGGAAGTCCACTCGAGCTTTCTGAAGGGCGTGACCGACACCATAGAAGAGATGGAGGTCAAGTTTGCCACGAGCAAGGTGGCGATCGTGACAGTCCCGAGCAAGACCAGTCCTTACACGTCGCCCGACGGAGTAAGGCGGGAGAACCAGCGACAGATCCGGACTTTCGTCTTGGTCGAGCGACGCGGAATGTGGCTGATCATGCAGGATCAAAACACCTTTAGGGATCGGTGAAAACGTGACGCCGCCTAACACGCGCGTGCAGCGGACTCGCTCATCGCCTTCGGCTCCTCACTCGCCGCTGACCCGCCACCCGTTAGGCGGCGGAAGACATGGCTGAGGATCTGACCCTAGAGCCGGGCGAGGATCTGGAGCCGAGCCGGTGCTCCTGTTGTGGCACGATTACGCATCGAGTCTTCGGCTTTGTTTACAGGGCTGGAAATGCACACTCCGTGTATCACGCAAGTTGGACACCTGCACATCCAGATAGGGGTGCCAACGTTGCCCTCGAGTTTGGAGATTGGAGCGAGGGCGCGCGGCCAAGCGATCGCTTTGAAACCGCGCTGGAGATCAGACCCACGGCTTCAGACTACGAGTTCGAGTTTCTCGAGCCTGCGGATTCGGCGTGGGCCAAGTCTGGTAAGACTCGAATGCTTTCTCGCGCTGAGGCCTTGGCGCATCCCGACCGTGGGCAGTTCCTGCTCGTTGCACGGCACGTACTGTTTGGAGACCGCCGCCTCAAGGATGGGATAGATCGTGCAGCCGCCGTCTAACACGCGGGTGCAGCGGACTCGCTCATCGCCTTCGGCTCTTCGCGAGCCGCTGACCCGCCGACTGTTAGGCGCCTGATGCCGAGGCATTTGTCACTCCTGCTCTGTGTGGTTAACGCCGCGGTCGTGCTGACCATGGGAATCGTGGCGTTCTCGAAGTTCACAGGGCTGACGCTGGTTCCGGATTCCCGCCGGGCTGCCGTCGGTATCGGAGCCTTTGCAGCGGGAGTTGTCCTGGCGTTGACGATGCTGATTCTCTGCAGACGGGACAAGTCCCTATCCGCGGCCCAGAGGCGACGCTGGGAATTGTGGCTACTCATCGGAGGCGCGCTCACTAGCTTTGTGTACTTCGTTCGGCAGGCGAGAAAGGGCGCCTAACACGCGGATGCAGCGGACTCGTTCGTCGGCTTCGCCTCCTCACTCGCCGCTGACGCGCCACCCGTTAGGCCGACTGATGTTTGAGAGTGGCGCATGAAGGCGATTTATCTGGGAGCCCGCGGCGGCCCCGAGGCGCTTGTCTTCGGCGAGGCGCAGCAACCCCGTCCCGGGGAGGGCGAGGTGCTCGTACGGGTTCACGCCGCCGGCGTCATCCAAACCGAACTCTCCTGGGTCCCGACCTGGACCACTCGGGCGGGAAAGCCGCGCCCATTACCGGTCATCCCCGGACATGAATTCTCCGGCGAGGTCGCCGCCCTAGGGGCTGGTGTCAGGGATGCGGGTGTGGGGGACTTGGTGTACGGACTCAATGACTGGTACCGGGACGGTGCGTCCGCCGAATACTGTGTGGCCCGCGTTGCCGATATCGCGGGTAAGCCGGCTGGCATCGATCACGTTCACGCTGCCGCCACACCGATTTCCGCTTTGACGGCCTGGCAGGGGTTGGTCGAGCGTGCCGGTCTCGCGGAGGGTCAGCGGGTACTGATCCATGGAGCGGCCGGAGGTGTCGGCACCCTTGCTGTGCAGCTCGCCCGCTGGCGCGGCGGGCGGGTGGTAGCCACTGCCTCGGCAGCCAACCTCGACTTCGTGCGCAGCCTCGGGGCCGAGGAGGTGATCGACTACCGGGCCGATCGGTTCGAGGAGTTGGTCCGGCACGTGGACGTGGTTTTCGACACGGTGGGAGGGGAGACGCTGGAAAGGTCCTGGAGCGTGCTCAAGCCTGGCGGAAGGCTGGTCACGGTCGCCGCTTCAGAGGAACAGACGACCGACGAGCGCATTCGTGCCGCATACTTCATCGTGGAGCCGAGCCGGACGCAGCTGGATGAGATCGCACGGCTGATCGAGGGCGGCGCGCTCCGCCCGGTCGTTGGCGCCGTGTTCCCGCTCGCCGAAGCGCGCCAGGCTTATCAGCACAAGCCTGTCCGGGGCAAGGTCGTCCTACGCGTGGTGGATTAGGTGAAGCAGCCCGAGTGGCGGCCTAACACGCGGGTGCAGCGGACTCGCTCATCGCCTTCGGCTCTTCGCGAGCCGCTGACCCGCCGGCCGTTAGGCTGCCCAGGCACCCGCAGTGCGGGCATCAGGGCCTGCTCGCGATGGCCTTTAACCCCTAGCGCGGGTATCGTGAGCCGATTACGTGGTCGAGCCACCCAATAACGCCGGCCTGTTGAACCCGAAGAAGGTCACGCGAATTGAACGAAACAACCAACACCCCGCACGGTCTCGAAGACCTCAAGATCAACGTGAAGATCAAGCTGTCAGCCCTCTGGGCCAGCGTCATGTTCTGCTACATTTATGCCGACTACTTCGGGCTATACAAACCGGGAAAGTTGCAGGCCATCCTCAACGGCGAGTTTTTTTCACTCCCGACGACTCAAGGGATCTTGTTGGGCGCTTCGCTCATGTTAGCGATCCCGAGCTTAATGATCTTTCTGTCAGTGGCGTTGCCACCGGTCTTCAATCGATGGCTAAACATCATCACCGGAGCCGTCTATACGGCAATTATCCTGAAAACGATGTGGGTCTGGGCGTTCTATATCTTCTACGGAGTCATTGAAATCTCGCTCACATTACTAGTTGTCTGGTACGCGTGGCGATGGCCGAAGACGCCAGCAAGCACCTAGGGACCGCAGATTTCTCCAGGGTCTCTCGGCCGCGCAGGGCGGCCTAACTCGCGGGTGCAGCGGAGGTCGGCCACCGCCGGATGCAGCTCCGTCATGCCGGTGTCGACCAGCACGCGCGCATCGGGATGGTCGATGACGTGCACGTAGGCCGGCATCCGCTCGCCCTCGGCGAGCAGGTCGGCAACGCGGACTGGCGTGATGGTGATTGGGGCGGGGGCGTTCATTTTTTCCCTCCGTCAACATTCTTATTCGCTTTAACGCTTTAGGGAACTATCTCTCTGGTCTATCGAGGAGGCTCTCGATTCGTTGAAGCCAAGAATACGGTGGGCGCCCAAGCGCTAGCGCCGCCTAACCCCTCGTTGCAGCGGACGCGCAAAAAGCGGCGCGCCGCTGAACTCGAGTATCGTTAGGCGGCTCTCTCGGGCGAAGGAAGAGTGATGAAACCAGCGCTTCTAGCGGCCACAGTACTTCTGGCGGCTGTGTCGCTCGCGCACCTTTTGCGAATCCTTTTCGGTGTTCGCGTGACGGTCATGGACGAGGTCATTCCGATGTGGGTGAGCTGGGTCGCCTTCCTGGTGGCGGGTGGAGCGGCCCTAATGCTTTGGCGCAGTGCGCGGGGAACGGGCTGAGGATGCGATCGAGCTCGCCGCCGTCGTTCGAGTGCTCGCTGAATTTGCAGCCGCCTGACATGCGCGTGCAGCGGACTCGCGCCGCTCGCTTCGCTCGCATGCGCTCGCTGCTGACGCGCAGGCCTTTAGGCCACGCTGGAATGGTCTTGCTGGCGGCAGCGATGCTGATTCCTGAGCAAGGCTGTTCGAGTAGCGCTCCCCAGCCGCAGGGCGAGCCAGGAGGCCGACAAGTACTGTCGTACCAGTCTGAAGACGGCGTTTGGCACCAGAACACGGCTCTCGTCAAAGCTCCCGTGCTCCTGAGGCATGTGGACCCGGGGCTTCCGGAGTACCGCAGGGATGCTGTCTCAGGAACAGTCGGTTTGAAGATACTCGTGGCCAAGTCGGGCAGCGTTCTGGACGTCGTTGTCACGAAGAGCCTGTCGCCCCAGATGGATGAGCAAGCGATCAAGGCAGTACGTCAGTGGGGGTACCAGCCGGCGATTTTTGCTAACCGACCAGTTGCAGTGTGGCTTGCGGTCACTGTCAGCTTCAGCCTGTCAGGGTCATGAGGGCGTGGCCTAACGCGCGGGTGCAGCGGACTCGCACGCGTTAACGCGGCGTCGAAGGCTTGGCTTCTTCCAGTCTCCATCCGCTGCGGATGTTTTGGGCGTTGCAATAGTTCGACTCGCATGCGTTGCCGTTCAGACAGCGCAGGACGGCCTCGCACGCCTGCTTCGGCGTCGTGCCCGCGGGCATCGGGACCGTCTGTCTGCACCACCCGGAGTAGCCCGGGTTGCTGAAGGCGCAGTCGGCCTTGGGCGCGTCGGCCTTCGGCGGCGGCGATCCGACCGCTCGGTCCGTCGAGAACAGAAGCAGCGCCAGAAGGGCGAGCGGCCAAGCTGTGATCCGTACATTGTTCTTCAAGGATTCCTCCGTCTTCGGCGGTGTCCGGGCTTCGCGTGCCGAGATTGGCCCAAATCTTCTCACGCTGACCCGCCGCCCGTTAGCCCGGCGCATGAGTCGCAAAGACGTCGTACCGTTCTGATCGCTGCCGGTGCGATGATGGCCGCGGCAGGGCTCGCGGGCGCGCGTCCCTGGCTGACCTCGAGGCTTGACCCGCGCCCGCGAGCAGACGGACCCACGAGAGAGGAGGTCCAGGCGTGATGAGACCAGCGAATGTCTACGTCGCACTCGCCGGGTCGTGCCTGGTGGTCGCATGCCCGAGAACGGAATCGAGCCGTCCGCCGAGCGGGCCTACCGGCGGAGCGTCCTTCCAGACGACGCCGTGTCCCCAACCGAACATCGCGGGCTTCCCGGACCTCGACTTCCCGTCAGTTGTTCAGTGTGGCTACCTCACCGTGCTCGAGAACCGGGCCAAGCCCGACGGGCGCCGTATTCGCATCTTCGTGATGCGCGCACCCGCTGTCTCAGCGAGGCCAAGGCCCGATCCGATCGTGTACCTCTCGGGCGGGCCAGGTGGTGCCGGGTCGTTCGAGGTGGCGTCCATGATCAAGCACGGCCTCAACGCCGAGCGCGAGGTCATCTTCGTCGACCAGCGCGGCACGCACCGCGCCGACCCCCTCCTTGCATGTCCCGAATGGGAGCAGTTCTTGTACGACTCGGTCGGCGTTCCGTTCACGGCGGAATCGACCACACACATGGACAGCGCGGCGATCCAGGCGTGCCGCGACCGGCTGGCCGCGACTGGCGTCGACCTCGCCGCCTACAACAGCACGGAGAACGCGGCTGACATCGCCGACCTCCGAGTGGCTCTGGGAATCGACACCTGGAATGTCTACGGGGTCTCCTACGGATCGAGGCTGGCTTTGACCGTCCTGCGAGATCACCCGCAGGGCGTCCGCAGCGTGATTCTCGACTCGGTGTCGCCCGCCACGAACAACATCGTCGAGAACTGGTGGTCGGCTCCGGCGAGCTCGTTCAAGGCGATCTTCGCTGCGTGTGCTGCCCAGCCGGCTTGCGCCGCGGCCTACCCGAACCTGGAAGCGGACTTCACGGCCGCAGTGAACCGCCTCGACACGAAGCCCGCCATCGCTCAGGTCAAGGACGCATCCGGCTCAACGGTGACGGTAAATGTCGACGGATTCGCTCTGGCCTATACGGTGATCATGGCGAGCGAGCGCGGCGATGCCTCCGGCGTTCCCAGGATGATCGCCGACATCGCGCGAGGCGATCCGAGCGCGGTCGCCGCCGCGTACCTCGCGTTGCGGGGGCCGCAGGAGTTCGTCGGACTGGGAGGCATGGGTCTGGCCCTCACCGTGTTCTGCGCGGAGTCAGCCAATCTCACGACCGAAGTGGCCACGCTGGCGAAGGCGAAGGCGGCGCTTCCCGGTTTCCCGGACGGGGTGCTGCGAGTGCAGCCCAAACAGGGACGAGTCTTCACCGAGTGCCCGATCTGGAACGTCGGAATGGCCGCTCGGTCGGTGACCGCCCCGACCGTGAGCGACGTGCCGGTGCTGATCCTCGAAGGCGCCTTCGACGCCGCCACAGCACCCGAGTGGGTTGGTCAGATCACCCGGGACCTCAAGAACTCTCAGGTCGTGGCGTTTCCCTTCACGGGCCACTCGGTTCTCGGCAAGTCCAAGTGCGCTCTCTCGATCGTGGCCGCCTTCCTCGACAACCCGACCAAGCCGGTCGATCAAACCTGCGCCGCACAAACCACACTGACATTTGCCAGGTAGAGAGCGCCAGGCGAGGGCGACCGGTGAGGTGGTCATCAAGCCGGACAATGAGGGGAATGGGACTCGTACCAGGAGGGCGGGTGGGCCGGCAATGAAAGCTGCCGTACTCCATTCCCTCGGAGGTGTGCCTCGATTCGAAGATTTCCCCGACCCGCGAGCGGCCGACGGCGAGGTTATCGTCCAGGTCAAAGCGGCCGCTCTGAAGAACGTGGACAAGATGATGGCCAGTGGCTCCCACTACGACAGCTACCGTGAATTCCCGGTCGTCTGTGGCGTAGACGGAGTCGGAACGCTTG
>JBKOVK010000083.1:0-2815 GCA_046724475.1 Acidobacteriota bacterium
CGCGTTCTCGAAGAGGTCGAAATCCAGGGCGTCCCGCTCGGCGTCCACTTCGACGGTCCCGTTTTCGAGACGGCGCCTTCCGTAGCGCGAGGGATCCACGTCCACGCCGCCGCCCAGCACGAGCCCGTCGAACCGTTTCCCCGAGTACGGCGAGAGGGGAGCGACCACCTCGATCGACTCGCGCGGGATGCCCGCGGCCGCGAGCGCGCGCAGGTAGTCGTTGGACTCGGAAAGATCCGTGTCGCGATCGAGCGTGAGGACGACGCGCATCGTCACCTCTCGAACAGGACCGCCATCCCCATTCCGCCGGAGACGCAGAGGGTGGCGATGCCTCGGCGGGCGTTGCGGCGCCGCATCTCGTACAGGAGCGTCGTCGCGATGCGCGCTCCGGTCGCTCCGATGGGATGGCCGAGCGCGATCGCGCCGCCGTTGACGTTGACCTTTCCGAGGTCGAGTGGGAGATCGCGCGCGCAGGCGATGACCTGCGCGGCGAACGCCTCGTTGAGCTCGACGAGGTCGACGTCGGAAAGCTTCGTTTTCGTCTTCTCGAGCAGCGCCCGCACGGCTGGCACCGGGCCGATGCCCATGCGCGCCGGATCCACGCCGGCAGAGACCCACGCCGCGACGCGCGCCAGCGGCTCCACACCGGCCTTGGCGACCTCCTCCTCGGTGGCAAGAACGAGCGCGGCGGCGCCGTCGGTGATCCCCGACGAATTCCCGGCGTGCACGGTGCCTTCGGGATCGAAGACCGGCGGAAGCTTCGCCATCGCGTCGGCCGTCGAATCCGGACGGGGATGCTCGTCGGCCGCAACTGCGACGCTCCCCTTCTTTCCGGCCACCGTGACCGGAGCGATCTCGTCGGCGAACCGGCCGGAGGCCGCCGCTTCGGCCGCGCGGCGCTGCGACTCCGCCGCGTACGCGTCCTGCTCGGCGCGCAGGATCCCGTACTCGCGGACCAGGTTCTCGGCGGTCTCGCCCATCAGCTGCCCGCAGAGCGGGCACAGGAACCCGTCCCGGTGCATCGCGTCCACGACTTCGACGTTTCCCATCCGCGCTCCGAACCGGGCCCGAGGCAGAAGGTACGGCGTCGCCGACATGCACTCGGTCCCGCCCACGAGAACAACGTCGTTCTCGCCGGCCGCGATCGTCAGGGCTCCGAGTGTCAACGCCTTGAGCGAGGACGCGCAGGCCTTGTTGACGGTGAACGCGGGCACGGCGTCGGGCATGCCTGCGCGGTGAGAGACCTGACGGGCGGTGTTCGGGCCTCCCCCGGCCTGGCGGGCGTGGCCGAAGATCGTCTCGTCCACGGCGGCGGGCGGAAGCCCCGACCTCTCCAGGGCCGCCTTCGCCGCGACCTCGCCCAGGTCCGCCGCCGACATCGACGCGAACGATCCGCCGAACTTTCCGATCGGCGTGCGTGCGGCGGAGAGAACGAAGACCGGGCGCATGGGAGCCGGCGATTATAAAGACGTTGCGGCGTCAGACAACAGGCAGGGTCACCGTGAACGTGGACCCCTTGCCCGGCGCGCTCTCGACCGTAACCTTGCCCTTGTGCGCCTCGACGATCCAGCGAACGATCGAGAGCCCCAGGCCCGAGCCGCCGGGATTGACCTGCTTCGAGGCCTTGCTGCGGAAGAAGCGCTCGAAGATGTACGGCTGATCGGCCTCGGGAATGCCCACCCCGGTGTCGGCGACGGACAGCCGCGCCTCTCCCGGGGCCGACGCGACGCTGACGACGATCCGGCCTCCCGGCTCGGTGTAGCGCAGGGAGTTCTCGAGCAGGTTGTGCATGACCTGCTGGAGTCTTCCGGCGTCGGCGAAGACGAAGACCGGCAGAGGCGGCACCGACACGGAGAGATCCAGGCCCCGATCCGACGCCAGCGGCGCCACGTCCCGGACGATCTCGGTCGCGAATCGGGCGAGGTCCAGGTTGGCGAACGACAGTGTCACGCGACCGCTCTCGCCCCGGGTCAGGAAGAGGAGGTTCTGCGAGATGCGCGTCAAGTGGCGGACCTCGAGAAGCGCGCTGCCGATCGCTTCGCGGTATTCCTCGGCCGGGCGGTCCTCCTCGAGGACGACTTCGAGCGACCCTCGCAGGACCGTCAGGGGCGTGCGCAGCTCGTGCGACACGTCGGCGATGAACTGGTGCTGCTCTTTCTCCGAAGCGGCGAGAGCGTCGAGCCGGGCGTTGAGCCGATCGGCGATCGCGCGCGCATCGTCCGGGAGACCTTCCACCGCGATCCTCTTGAGCGGATGCGTCGTGGACTGCTCCAGGCGCCGGCCCAGCTCCTCCCACGGAGAAGGGGTCGGTGCCGGAGGCGGCGTCCGCAGCCTCTCGAACAGGCGGCGCATCGTGGGATACGCCTACGCGGCGCCGCCCGACTCCCGGACCCGGTAGCCGACGCCGCGGACGGTCTGGATGAGCTTCTCGCGCTCCCCGCCGTCGATCTTCTTTCGCAGGGCGTTGATGTAGACGTCGATGATGTTGGTGGAGAGGTCGAAGGAGTCTTCCCAGATACGCGCCTGGATCTCGGTACGCGAGACGACCTTGCCCCGACGGCGCAGGAGGAGCTCGAAGAGCGCGCCTTCGCGCACGGTCAGCCGCACCGTCTCGTTGTCGCGCGTGACTTCGCGCGACTCGGGGTCGTAGCTCAAGTCGTCGTACACGAGGGGGCCGGGCTCCACGACCTCGGTGCGCCGCAGGAGCGCCCGCATCCGGGCCATCAGCTCGCGGAAGGAGAACGGCTTGACGAGGTAGTCGTCGGCGCCCGCGTCGAGGCCCTCGATCTTGTTCTCGACGGTGTCGCGCGCGGTC
>JBKOVK010000017.1:0-11615 GCA_046724475.1 Acidobacteriota bacterium
CCATTAGATATCCTTGTGAAAAGAATCCTTAGATAAGGATAATGCATACATCCCTTTGATCGCCGACGCTCGGCAGCGTCGAGACGCTGGCGGTCAAGGAGGACGGCACATGTTTCGCAGACTGCTCCTGACGGACGACAACCCGGCGACGATCATCCTGAGGCTTGGACTCGGGGTTGTCTTTTTTGCACACGGCGCACAAAAAATGCTGGGCTGGTTCGGCGGTCCCGGATTCGCCGGAGCGATGGGCGCATTCACGAACTACATGCACATTCCTGCACCCCTGGCCTTTCTGGCGATCTGCGCCGAGTTTTTCGGCGGCCTCGGATTGCTACTCGGTTTTCTCACCCGAATTGCGGCCGCCGGGATCACCGTGAATATGCTCGTCGCCGTTGCGATGATCCACCACAACTTTGGCTTCTTCATCAACTGGACTGGCGCCCAGAAGGGCGAGGGAATCGAGTATCACCTTCTGGTGATCGCCATGACGGCTTTCCTCTTTATCCGTGGCGCGGGCGCGTTTTCGCTCGATCGCGCGATCACCGCGGCCTCACCCGCCGCGCAGTCACACCTCAGCCGCGCTTGAGCAAGGAGACGCCGATCGACGCGCCTGGTCTCTGGCTCGTGCTGGTGAGGTGCCATCGTGCCCTCAGCCGCATCGCCGAGCGCGGCATTGGGAACACGGGCTTGGGTCTCACGGATTTCGCGGCGCTGGAGGCTCTGCTGCACAAAGGTCCTCTCACGATCGGTGAGATCCAGTCCAAGGTGCCGCTTGCACTCGGCTCGATGACGGCCGCGGTGGATAGACTCGAGAAGAGGGGACTCATTCGTCGAACGCCATCGCCGGACGACCGGAGAGCCAGAGTACTGAAATTGAGTCCGAAAGGCAGAGCCGTGGTGCAGGACGCATTCCGCCGACATGCCGCGGATCTCGAATCGGCCATGGCAGTCCTGACGCAACGCGAGAAGCGCCAACTTCGCGCACTTCTGAAGAAACTGGGGCAATTTGCAGCCGCGACCGAGGCAATCCCCAGGACGACTGTCTGACGCCTCGATGCCGAGAGGAGACAAGCCATGTCCCACAGCATCTCGACCTTGCTGACCCGAAATCTTCAGGACGTCTTCGGTGAAAACGATCCAGCGCGTCGGCGCGCGGCGATCGACGAGATCTGGACCGAAGATGGTATGTTCTACGACCCCAAAACGGGCGTCCACCGTGGCCGAGACGAGATCGGTCGTGTCGCGGACGCGATCAGGGCGACTCACCCTGACTTTCGATATCAGCCGATTGCGAAACCCGAGGAATTGGGCGATGGCGGGCGGGTCAAGTGGGTAGCGGGCCGCCCTGGCGAGGCGCCCGCTTACGCCGGGACGGATTTCCTCATCGCCCGGGACGGCCGGATTGCCGCCGTTTATCTCTTTTTCGACGAGCTACCATGAGCTAGGGCTGTTGGTATAAGGGGGGGCACTTTGAGATCCCCCCGCTCCACTCCCGAAATCACGCTCGTCGGCGCCGGTCTCGCCGGGTCGCTGCTGGCGATCTTTCTGGCCAGGCGCGGATATCGCGTGACGCTTCTCGAGCGCCGCCTCGATCCCAGGAAGACGGCGGCGCCTGCGTCGGCGGGGCGCTCCATCAACCTGGCGCTCGCCAACCGCGGCATCGCGGCGCTCGAAGAGGTCGGCGTGATGGGAAGCGTCCGGTCCGAGCTCATTCCGATGGTAGGCCGGATGCTCCACGACGAGGAAGGACGACTCCGGCTGATTCCCTACGGCAACAAGCCGCATGAGGTCATCTACTCGGTTTCGCGAGCGGGGTTGAACACGCTCCTCGTCGATGCCGCCGAGGCGACTGGCAGAGTCTCCATCCGCTTCGGACAAACGGTCACCGGCGTCGATTTCGCGAACCGTCGCGTGCTGCCGCAGACGACACCCTACGATGTCCTGATCGGGACTGATGGAAGCGCGTCGGCGGTCCGCGCCGCGATCCTGGAACAGACGCACGGACGGCTCGACGAGGAGCCGCTCGGCCACGGGTACAAGGAGCTCTCGATCCCCCCGGCGCCCGGCGGCGGATTCCAGATGAACAAGAACGCCCTGCACATCTGGCCCCGCGGCGAATACATGCTGATCGCGCTCCCCAACATCGACGGCAGCTTCACCGTCACTCTCTTTCTACCGAACCAGGGAGAGGAAAGCTTCCAGGCCCTGACGACTCCCGCGGCCGTTCGCGCGCTCTTCGAACGCCGTTTCGCCGACGCGATTCCGCTCATGCCCCGCCTCGTCGAGGACTTCTTTACGAACCCCACCGGCCACCTGGAGACGATCCGCTGCGAGCCCTGGTCGCTCGAGGATCAGGCGCTCGTCATGGGCGACGCGGCGCACGCGATCGTCCCCTTTCACGGGCAGGGCATGAACGCGGCGTTCGAGGATTGCAGCGCCTTCGATTCGTGTCTCGAAGATCCGGACCGGCCGTGGAACGAGGTCTTCGCGGAATTCGAACGGCGTCGCCGGCCCAATACCGACGCGATCGCTGCTATGGCGCTGGAAAACTACGTCGAGATGCGGTCGACCGTCCGGGAGCCGAAGTTCCAGTTGAAGAAGGATCTTTCCTTCCGCCTCGAGGAGCGGCACCCCAGCCGGTTCATCCCCCGCTACTCGATGGTCATGTTCCACACGATTCCCTACGCGGAGGCACAACGGCGGGGAGCGATTCAGGAGGAAATCCTCGACGAGCTGACGAGCAGGGCGGCGAGCCTCGGCGACGTCGACCTCGCGCGCGCCGACCGCCTCATCGCCGAGCGGCTGGGGGGACGGGAGGCGTGATGCAAATCGGAATCATCGGTGCGGGAAGCATGGGAGGGATTCTGGCGCGCCGCCTCGCCGGGCTCGGCCATCGCGTCTCGATCGCGAGCTCGAGAGGACCTCAGAAACTGAACGCGTTGACGGCCGAGATCGGCGCCACACCCGTTTCCGTTGTCGACGCCGTCAAGAACGCGGACATCGTCATCCTTGCGATCCCAACGAAGGCCGTCGCCGATCTTCCGCGCGGACTATTTGCCAACGCGTCCAGCAGCGTCGTCGTCATCGACATCGGCAACTACCATCCCGAGCTTCGCGATGGCCGCATCGATGCGATCGACCGGGGCATGCTCGACAGCCAGTGGGTCGCGCATCAGATCGGACGGCCCGTGATCAAGGCGTTCAACAACATCCTCGCCAAGAGCCTTCTCGAGAAGGGCGTTCCGAAGCGAACGAAAGGGCGGATTGCTCTCTCGGTCTACGGAGATTCGGCGGACGCCAAGGCAGCCGTGCTTCGACTCATAGACGACCTTGGCTTCGACCCCGTCGACGGCGGAGACCTGGACGACTCCTGGCGTCAGCAGACCGGAACGCCCGCTTACTGCCGCGATCTTGAAGCCGCTGCTCTCCGGCGCGCGCTCGCGGAAGCGGACCCGAGCCGGATCTCCGAATACCGCGCCGAACGGGAGGCCAGTCTCAGAAGGTCGTTGGGGGAATCGTGAGCGGGCTCTTTCTGATGGGTAGCTCGCTGAACGGCGCGCGCCACGGCCGCGCTACGTCGGCGGCCCCGGCCACTTTACTGACTACAATTCGGGAACCGACGGCGATGGACACGAAACTTCGTCAGCGCATCCGCTACCTGCGCACGGAAGACGGCGTGCAGCTCGCCTGGGCCGAGATCGGCTCGGGCCCGGTCCTGATCAAGGCGGCGAACTGGCTGAGCCATCTCGAATACGAGATGGAAAGCCCGGTCTGGGGGCACTGGATCCGCTTCTTCGGCGACCATTTCCGATTCCTGCGCTGGGACGACCGCGGTTGCGGCATGACAGACTGGAACGTCGACGAGCTGTCGTTCGACCGCTGGCTCGGCGACATCGAGGCCGTGGTCGCCGCCTCGGAGGTCGACGAGCCGTTCACGCTTCTCGGGATCTCGTCGGGCGCGGCGTTCTGCGTCGCCTACGCCGCCCGCCATCCCGATCGCGTCTCGAAAATGATTCTCTACGGCGGCTACGGCCGCGGCTGGGCGAAGCGCGGCGACTCCGAAACCGAGCGCTCGTATCACGCGATGATGGAGCTGATGCGGGTCGGCTGGGGCAAGCCGAACCCCGTGTTCCGCCAGGTATTCACGTCGCGCTTCATCCCTGGCGGCAGCGAGGCGCAAATCGGCTGGTTCAACGAGCTTTGCCGGCGGACGAGCACCGGAGAAATGGCGGCACGGCTGCTCGAGGCGCGTTCAACGGTCGACGTCTCCGGCCTGCTCGGCGCGATCACGGCGCCGACGCTCGTCGTGCACGCCCGCGACGACGAAGTCTGTCCGGTCGCGGAAGGGCGCCGCCTGGCCGCCGGGATTCCGGGCGCGCAGTTCGTCGAGCTGGACAGCCGCAACCACATTCTTCTCGAGGATGAGCCCGCGTGGGCCCGCTTCCAGGAAGTCGTCCTCGACTTCATGGGTCTCGCGGCGCCGTCGAGTGGCGGCGAGGATCCGGCCTTCGCCCGCCTGACGGCCCGCGAGCGCGAGGTGCTGGCGTTGATCACCCGGGGCCTGGCGAACGCCGACATCGGCCAGAGCCTCTCGATCAGCGAGAAGACCGTCCGCAACCACATCTCGAACCTGTTCGACAAGCTCGGGGTTTGGACCCGGGCTCAGGCGATCGTGTTCGCACGGGACCACGGTTTCCGGTCCTGAGAACCGGCGCATAAGCTGCGGGCGCGCCCGACGGCCGTCGCGACCGCCACCGCGAGGTCGCGCGCCCGTCAGCTTCATGCGTCCCTAGTTGGACAGTGCCTTCGCGACGGCCTTGAGCTTGTCCGGTCCCCGCTTGGTCAGCTCGCTCACGATCTTGACGAACGCGGGATGCTCGAGCCCGGAGACGAGGAACGTCCAGCGGTAGGCGCGCTGGGTGCTCCGCTTGATCTCCACGCTTTCCGCCTCCGAGAACGTCCGTCCGATGGCCTTCTCGAGGCTCCCCAGATCCAGGTCGGCCTGCTGGGACAGCAGCCCGTCCACCGCGCCGCCGAGCTCGAGCAGCTCGTCGACCGCCGCTTCGCGATCCTCCTCGCTGATCTCCCGGACGATCTCGTCGATGAGAAGCGAATCGATCTTCGCGTGCTGGGCCTCGTCCATCCAGTGGTACTTGACCAGGTCGCGGAAGAGCCCGTCGAGCTCGCCGCGGTCACGAACGTGCTCGACGTAGTGAAGCTGCGTAAACCACTCGATCATGCTGGTCAGGAGGTAGCTGCAGAGCCGCGACTTGCTCAGCACGACCCTGGCCACTTCCTCGCGCGCCGGGATCAGGCCGCACTCGACGCCGAAGCCCTTCTCGAAGAGCGCGTTCGAGCGGCGGAAGAGCTCCTGGTGCTTCGACTCGTCTTCGGCGAAGCGGAGCAGCGCGCGCAACCGGGTCTCATCGCCGTAGATGTCCCTCTGGGCGGCTTCCAGCGCCTGGGGAATGATGTACTCCTCCACGTAGGCAAAGATGTGGCAGTACGCGTTGCCCATGATCTGGTTCAGCTTGAGCTTCTCGCGCTCGTTCAGGCAGCGGATGTCGTCCACCCCGGAGAGTCGATTCGGGAGAAACCGCTTGGAGTAGTCGAAGTCCCTGCCGTCGAGGACCTGACGCTCCGTCCAGGCGACCTTGAGCGAGTTTTTGAGGATTTCGGGGTACGAATAGTCGTGCGAAAGCATGGAATTTCTCTCCTTTCAGCTGCCCACGATGCCGCCGGGACGGTCGCCCAACAATAGGAACAACGTCCCGAGTCGGCCGGAAGAAGAGTGGAACGAGCGGGACAATTATCCCAGGCCGATCCCCCCCGGGTGTCACCAAAATAGGCGTGCGAGGAGAGGACGATTCCGCCTTCTTACTCCACCTTCACCTGATCCGTGATCCAGTTGACCTCCCAGGTCTTGCCGCCGTCCTCCGAGAACGACTGCTCGAAGTGGGGCGACTTCGAGGTGGTCCCCGTCCAGACGTAGCGCACGATGATCATTCGGCCCTTGTAGAGCTCCTGGTCGTAGAACTCGCCGCGCCCGTCCACGAACGAGCCGACCGTCGGGATGTCCACCGTGCCCTTCGTGGCGTTCGACCAGTAGAGACTCCACTGGCGCGACTCCGGGTTGTACAGACGCAGCGTCAGGCCCTCGATGTGGCCGCTCGGACCGTTGACGTCCAGCGTGTCGAGCTGTGCCTTGCCGTTCCAGATCGGGCGGCAGTCGCCGGTGCCGTCGAACTCGATCCAATTCGTCGAGCCCGTCAGCGGATTCTCGAGGCGCTTCAGGTGGTACTTCCACTTGCCGATGAGGAAGTCGAAGTCCCGCTGGCCGTCGCGCAGGGGCTTCAGCGCGGAAGGCGTGGACGGCTGCGCGTCTCCGCGGTTCCACAGCAGCGCCAGCGCGACGGCGATTGCACCGATGCGAACGAGTCGAACGCGTCTCATGGCAATCTCCTTACGTAAACCTTTCCGCCCTTCATCACGAAGATCACGCGCTCGAGCTCGGTGATGTCGGCCAGCGGATCGCCGGCGACCGCGACCAGATCCGCGAACTTCCCCGCCTCGACCGATCCCACCCGGTCCTGCCACCCGATCATTTCCGCCGCGCTCGTCGTGACTGCGCGGAGGATGTCGAGCGGCTGTAAGCCGCCGGCGCGTAACGCGGGGAACATCGTCGCCGTGGCCTGGCCTCGGGTCTTTCCCGGGTAATACCAGCCCATGTCGGAACCCGCCGCGAACTTCACTCCGGACTTCAGAACCCGAGCAACAAGTGCGACGGCTTGCTGCCGGCGCCGCTCGTCGCCTCCGATGAGATCGGATCGGGCGGCTGGCGAGAGCGCGACAACCTCGTGGATCTTGGACCACATCCCGTCCCACGTCGTCGGCGTCAGATCGATGAACATCCCTTTGGCTCGCATCGTCTGGAGCTGCGCGTCGGTCGCGTCGTTGCCGTGCTCGACCGAGTCGGCGCCGCTGTCCATCGCGGTCTGGATGCTCCCGGTGGTGGCGGCGTGAACGGCGACCTTCAGGTGCTGCCGATGCGCCTCCTCCACGACGGCCGAAAGCTCCGCCGTGGAGATGTCGTCGCCGACAGCCACCTTGATCACGTCGACGTTCTCGAAGACGTTTTGCCGCACGGCCCGTCGAGCCGAGTCGACCCCCTCGAGCAGCAGGAATTCCTCCCGCAGGATCGCGGCGGCGAGATCGGGATTGAGGCTCTGGAGGTACGAGCCCTGCGCGATGAGCTTGCGCCCCGCCGCCAGGATCCTCGGCCCGGGGACCCGGCCGGCGTTAATCGCGTCCCGCAACTGGACATCGCCGTCGATCCCGGAGTGCCCGAGGTTACGCACGGTGGTGAAGCCGCTCTCGAGATCTTCCCGAGCGAGCTGGGCTCCGATCAGCACTCGCTTGCTTGGCGACTCGACGATCGCGAGCAGCAATCCCGGGGCGAACTTGGGGTTGTATCGATTCCCGAATTCCGGCTCAGCGGGCACTGTGGGGTTCAGAAACAGGTGCGTGTGGCCGTCGATCAGCCCGGGCACGAGGGTCGAGCTGCCGAGATCGATCCTCTCGACGCCGGCCGGCGCGTCGGCCTCCACCTTCGCTGGCGGGCCGACCTCCTTGATCTTGTCTCCCTCGATCAGCACGGCGGCCGGCGATAACACGCTCCCCGTGCGCGGATCCAGCAGCCGGCCCGCTTCCACCAGCGTCGCGGCCGAACCGGCCGAAGAGGCCACGAGGAGAAGCGCGGCGAGGAGGCCGGGTGTCCTTCGCGTTGTGGCGATCACCGCCCTGCCTTGTCGAGGACATCCTGCGCGCCCCGCCGGATCTCGCCGCGGAATTCGTCGGTGTCCGCCCACGACGACGTGGGCGTCTCTCGCGAGGCGAGCATCGCAAGCGACTTCTCGGCGTGCTGCCGCGCCAGGTCCTTCTGGCTGTTCTGCAGGTACGCCTCGGAGAGGTTCTCGTAGGCTGCGGCGGTCGGATAGGCGAGGAGCACGAGCTCCAGGACTTCGACCGCCGCCTTCGCGTCGCCCGCGCGCTGATGGTCGAAGCCGATGATGCTCGCGGTGATCTCGGGAAAGAGCTGCGCCTGGGGATCCGTCTTCCGCACCTCGAGAAGCCACTGCCTCACACGGGCGACGCCTCCCGGGGCGCGCATCTCGTCCAGAGCCGCGGCGCACGCGAGCGTCTCCGTCGGCGCGTGACCCGGCGTCCGGATCAGCGTCGTGACGAACCAGTCGACGATGAGACCCGGCAGCTCCGGGTGGCCCGCGAACATGTCGGTCCCGTGGCCGCCGTGAGCGGGAACCCTTCCGACGTCGGCCGGCTCGTACCAGAGCCACGGCGCGTCCCCGGTCCTGGAGTAGTGCACGAGCCTTTTGCTCGGGCTTCCGTCCGTGATGTAGAGAAGCTCCACCGCCTCGACGGTCGGCGGATACTCGTCATCGTCGGCGACGGCGAAGAACACCGGCAGGCGGGATGCGTCTTTCAGAAACTGGAGACCGTCGCGCAGCGTCTCGCCGGAAAGCAGCGCGAGCGATTTGACCTGGGCTCCATGCCGCATCGCTGTGCGAACGGCATTGTCGACACCCTCGACGCCGGCGCCTCCGAGACCGATCACGTCGCGATCGACGCCCGACTGCGACGTTAAGAATCTGAATGCCGCGTCGAGATCGCCGAGCCGCGTCTGCCGCGCCTGTTCACGGTCCGTCTTGTCGTACGCGCCGCCGGTCTCCCCGTGCCCGCGCATGTCCAACGTGAGCACGTGAATGCCGGCGCCGGCGAGCCGCCGGGCGACACCGTCCCACGACTGGCGGTCCCGGTTCGACTGGTGGAGCAGGATCACGCCGGGGCCGGGCGCGGGCGCCGCAAAGAACGTTCCCCTGAGGATCGCGCCGTCGGCCGCCTTCAGATCGATCGCGCGCGAGGACGGCGGTTCTTGCGGCGCAGGCGCCGCGAGGATGAGGCGGGACATAGCCAGCCCCGCGGCCACCGCGATCAGGCGGATTCGAGTCATTTGGCCGCCGCGGCCGCGGCAAGCTCCGCGGCAAGCCGCGGGCAGAACTCCCCCAGCGCGGCGCGGTGCATCAGGTTCGACTGAAACGCCGACCCGAGGATGCTCGCGAGCAGGACGAGTCCGAAGGCGACCGCCTGCAGCACGTTCGCCGCCGGGGAGGTCCGCGGCGGCACCGCCAGGCTCGCCACGCGATCCGCGAGGAAGGACGAGGCTCCGGATTGCAGCAGGAGCGTTTCCGCCGGGTTCGCCAGCTTGGCCAGCGCGGAGACCAGATCGCCTGCGCGGGCGCGGCGGATCACCGACTCGTCGCAGGAGAGCTCGCGGTAGAGCGAGAGCCTCAATCCGGCGAGCCAGACCAGCGGATGGAACCAGAACGCGCAGGCGGCGATCTCGTAGACGAGCCGGATCAGGTTGTCGCGGCGGCGCGCGTGTGTCAGCTCGTGCAGGAGGACCGCGTCGAGCTCGGGCGGGGTCAGGATGCGCTCGATGCCGGCGGGAAGCGAGATCCGAGGCCGAAGCAGTCCGTCCACCGCGGGAGCGCCGTCCGCGTCGCGACCGGCTCGAATGCGCCAGGCGAGCCGCGCGAGCATGAGCGCGGCGCCGATCGCCCAGACGACCGCCAATGCCGCGCCCACCGTCCGGCCGCGGAGGATCCGGCCGCCGAGGTCTTCGAGCGGCAGGACCCATTCGAGGTTCGGCGGACGGAGCCGATCGACGAAGACGCCGATCGGCAGCACGAAGTTGAGCGACGTCGCGACCCAGATCCAGTACCTGGTCGTCGCGCTCGCCTGCCTCGCTGAAGTCACCGCCCAGGCAGCGAGTGCGACCAGGGTCGCGAACGTGAGGTGGATCTCGACCGCGCGAAGCGCGAAGGCAAGCGTGAGCGGCTCAGACATGGCCTTTCCCTCGACTCCCCTTACCCTTACGGCGGACGGCGCCCCCGGTTGCCATCCGCGCGGCATCCTGCAGGGCTTTCAAGTCCTTCAGCGTGATCGTGCCGCTCTCGAGCAGGTTGGACACGAGCAGTCGCGGCGAGCCGCCGAAGAGCGCGAGCAGCTCGCGGACCACGCCGCGCCGGTACTCGTGCTGGCCGAGCGCGGGCTCGAAGAGCTGCGCGTTTCCGATCTTCTTGACGCGGCGAACGGCCCCCTTCTGCTCGAGCCGATGGACGAGTGTCTGGACAGTCGTGTAGGCGACACGCTCTTCGTCGGGCAGGCTGTCGAGGATCTCACGCACGGAGCAGGTCCCGAGTTTCCAGCACTGCTCGAGGACTCGCGCCTCGGCCTTCGAGAGCGGCGGCTTGGGCCGGCGGGGCTTCTGCATGATCTCCTACGTCGCGCGGTGATCCTACTACATATGTAGTAGTACGAGTC
This sequence comes from Acidobacteriota bacterium, assembly GCA_046724475.1. GTDB lineage: Bacteria > Acidobacteriota > Thermoanaerobaculia > UBA5066 > Gp7-AA6 > DAHUXD01. Next base: position 10,402 of record JBKOVK010000017.1, read on the forward strand.
AAGCCGTAGGGAGAGGGGATCTGGAAAAACTCCCTCTCCCCTTTCGCGGGGAGAGGGTGAGGGGGGCGCGGCTGCGGACGGACCGGGGATTCCCTATGATCGCCACATGAAGTTCGCCCGTCGGATCCTCTCGGCGCCGCTGATTCTCCTGGCTCTCATATGTGGCATCGGAACCGTGAAGATCTTCGCGGGGCACCAGCCGGGCTCGTCCACGGGCGAGGGGATTATGGTGGCGTTCTTCGCCGCCGCGGCTGGCGCCGGCGCGTACCTGCTGCTCCTCCCTGACATCCGACGGCTGGGAGGCGTCACCTCCGTGCAGGTACGGAAATGGTTCTTCACGAATCCGCTCGGCCAGGCCGCCCTTCTCTGGGTCGTCGCCGCACCGATCATGGCCGCAGCTCCGGAGGCCGCGCTGCTCCCCGGGCTCGTCGCGCAGTGCGCCTACACCGTCCTTTCGACCCGAGCGGCGGGAACAGCGCGTCGCTTCTGGCCGACGGCCCTTCTCGCGCTTCTTTGTTTCATACTTCTGATGGGAGCCCTCGCCGGCACCGCCGAAGCCCTGACTCCGAGAGGATTCGGCGAGGCCGGAATGTTGTTCCTGCTTCCGATGTACGGCTTTCCGATCCTTCTCGCCGTCTTCGGAATCTCGCGCTGGGTCAGGAAGTCGCGGGCCGCGAGCGAGGGAATAGGAAAGCCAACTCCCGGCCTATGATCGCCAGCATGAAGATCGCGGGCCGGCTATTCCTCGCGCTCCTCCTCCCCGTTTCCGCGTTGTCGGCCGCGGACGATTACGTCATCCGGTTCACCCGTCCGTCGAAGATCGGCGATCGCTTTCGGCTGGACGCGAAGGGCACGACGCGAGAGTCGGAGCGGATCACGGTCGGCGGCCAGGTCCAGACCGACGACAAGGACCTTTCCGTCCATCTCGTCGCGGCGGCGACGGTTCTGGCCGTCGATTCCCAGTCCAACGCCACGCGAATCGAATACGTCATCCAGACCTGTGAGAAGACCGAGGGCGGGAAGACCGAGCAGGTGCTGGCCGCGGGCCGGAAGGTCATCGCCGAATCCGATGCCCAGGGCAAGACCGAATTCATGGTCGACGGTGACCCCGCCCTGGACGACATCTCCAAAGCTCTGGGCGTGGTGATCTCGGCGCATACGCCCGGCTCGCCCACGGACGACGACATCTTCGGAACCACCGAACGCAAGAAGGT
>JBKOVK010000246.1:0-11764 GCA_046724475.1 Acidobacteriota bacterium
GTCTCACGCAAGGTCGCATCGGTCGTCCCGAAGGTGCGCGAGGGAGGCGAGCTGTGGCGGGCCCTCGAGCAGACCGGCATCTTCACCGACCTGACGATCGAGATGATCAAGGTCGGCGAGTCCTCCGGGGCGCTGGAGGAGATGCTCGGGGCCGTCTCCGAGTTCTACGACGAGGAGATCGACGTCCTTCTCGCGAGGGTGATCTCGTTCGTGGAGCCGGCGATCCTCGTGATGATGGGAGGCGTCATCGTCACGATTCTTCTGTCCGTGTACCTGCCGATGTTCCGCCTGATGTCGGCGATCAAGTCGTGAGGCTCGAGGAGACGCCATGGCCAAACAACTGAACGGAGAGGTCAAGTTCTCCTCGCGCGCCGAGGAGGAGGCGCAGGCGATCGCGCTGGCGGAGCGGCTGGGTCTGCCGTACGTGGACCTCGGCGCGTTCCGGGTGGACGCGGAGCTCTTCCGCTCCGTGCCGGTCGAGTGGATGTTGCGCTACGGCTTCGTGCCCGAGAGCCGCACGGAGAAGTCGCTGACGATCATCTGTGCGGACCCGACGGACGTCGTGCGCCTCGACGAGCTGGAGCTCCTGGTGGGCCTTCCGCTGCGCGTGAAGGTCGGCAGCCGCGCCGCCATCGCCGACATCCTCCAGAAGAGCGAATCCTCCCAGCGAGTCCTCGACGAGGCCACCGAGGACTTCCGCATGCAGCTCGTCTCCGAGGACGAGGAGGGGGAAGAGACCCTCACCATCGACCGGATCACGCAGGACGCCTCGCCGATCATCAAGCTCGTCGACTCCGTGGTCTTCAACGCGATCCAGCGCCGCGCCTCGGACATCCACATCGAGACGCAGGAGCACGTCGTCATCATCAAGTACCGCATCGACGGCGTGCTCTACCAGGCCATGGACCCGATCGACAAACGGCACCACGGCACGATCATTTCCCGCATCAAGGTCATGTCGGAGCTCGACATCGCCGAGAAGCGCATCCCGCAGGACGGCCGCTTCAAGCTCCGCGTGCGGGGCCGCACGATCGACTTCCGCGTCTCGATCATGCCGACCGTGCACGGAGAGGACTCGGTCATCCGCATCCTCGACAAGGAATCGGCCAACGCCGAGTTCAAGAGCCTCAACCTCGAGGTCGTGGGCTTCGACAACGACACCAAGAAGAAGCTCCGCAAGTTCATCCGCGAGCCCTACGGCATGGTGCTCGTCACCGGGCCCACGGGCTCGGGCAAGACGACGACGCTCTACGCGTGTCTCTCCGAGATCCAGTCGGTCGAGGACAAGATCGTCACGATCGAGGACCCGGTCGAGTACCAGCTGCGCGGGATCACACAGATCCCGGTCAACGAGAAGAAAGGTCTGACCTTCGCCCGCGGACTGCGCTCGATCCTGCGCCACGACCCCGACAAGATCATGGTCGGAGAGATCCGCGACGAGGAGACGGCGCAGATCGCCGTGCAGTCGGCCCTGACCGGACACCTCGTGTTCACGACCGTCCACGCCAACAACGTGGTGGACGTGCTGGGCCGGTTCCTCAACATGAAAGTCGAGCTCTACAACTTCGTCTCGGCCTTGAACTGCGTGCTGGCCCAGCGGCTTGTGCGGCGGATCTGCCTCCACTGCAAGGAAGCCATCACGGTCACGCCCGAGGTGCTGCGCGAGGCGGGCTTGGATCCCCTCGCGCTGAAGGACCAGGTCTTTTACGAAGGGAAAGGCTGCCTCGAGTGCAACGGCACCGGGTTCCACGGCCGCATGGCGATCGCCGAGCTTCTCGACCTCTCGGATCGCATCCGCGGACTGATCCTCGAGCGCCGGCCCGCCGCCGAGATCAAGCGGGCCGCCAAGGAAGAGGGAATGATCTTCCTGCGCGACTCGGCGCTGGCGAAGGTCTACGAGGGCTCCACGACGATCAAGGAGATCAACAAGGTGACCTTCGTTGATTAAGCTGCCGTTCCTCCAACCCGTCGTGCCGCCGCACGTCTTCTGCCTCCTGCCGGAAGGCGTGACGTACGCGCGCGTGCGCTTCGACGACCCCGGCGGCTTCGAGGAGGCGCGGCACTTCCGCTATCCGGGCGGACCGCTCGCGCAGGGAGCCGGCGGAGCGCCGCTTCTCACGCGCGAGGCCGTGGCCGAGGCCGTGAAGGCGGCCCGCGCCCTTTCGGGCGGCCGTCTCTCGAGGGCGTCGGTGATCTACCCCGACGCCTGGGCGCGGATCCTTCCGGTCGAGCTGGAGACGCTGCCTCCCGACGGAGAAGCCGGACAGCAGATGGTCCAATGGAAGCTGAAGAAGCTGCTTCCCGGATCCTCCGGCGATCTCGCGGTGGCCTGGGAGCCGATGCCCGAGCTGACGGAAGAGAAACGCGTGCTCGTGGCCGCCACGCCGCGGGAGACGATCCAGGCGATCGAGCACGCGTTCGGAGAGCTCGGCGTGCGTCTAGGCTGCATCGCGCCCGCGAGCCTGGCTCTCTTCGAAGGGCTCTCGCCGACGCTGTCGTCGGTCTCTGGCGGCGACTACGCGCTGCTGCACCGCTCGGGCGAGGGCGGGCTCTCGTTCTTCATAGCGCGCGGGACCAGGCCGATCTTCTTTCGCCACCGTTCGAGCGACAGCGGCGAAGATCACGAGCGCGAGGCCCGCCTCTCGCTGTCCTATTACGCGGAGAAGCTGAAGGGCCCCGGCCTCAAGGCGGTGTACGTCCACGACGAGGTTCCTGGCAAGGAGCTTCACGGCGTGGGCGCCTTTCCCGTGCCCGTCGAGCCGCTTTCGGCGCGCGTGCTCTCGGCGGCCCCGGATCTCGACGAGCGCGTCGGCGCTTGGCCGGAGCTTCTGGCGGGCTACGCCGCCGTCCGGGGAAGCGCATGATCCGCAGCTGGAACTTCGCGAAACGTCCGTTCCAGGACGACCGTCCGGTCTACGCGGTCGTCGTCGTCCTCTTTCTGTCTGGAATCCTGCTCGCGGCCGCCAACCTCCGCCTCTTCGCGGAGTATCGCCGCCTCGTGGCCGACACTCGCGCCGACGTGGCCGCCCTCGAGGACCGCCAACGCCGGGCCGACGAAAAAGCCAACGCGGCAAGGGCGGCGCTGGCGTCGTACCAGCTCTCGGCCCTGGCCGACGAGAGCCGCGGGCTCTCGCGCATCCTCGCCGAGCGGAAATTCTCCTGGACGACGCTTCTTTCCCGGCTCGAGCGCACGCTGCCGCCGGACGTGGGGCTTTCGCACCTGACTCCGTCCTTCGACCAGAACGAAGCCGTATCGCTGACCATGCAGCTCGCGGCGCGCAATCGCGAGGCGGTGGTCAAGACGGTCGCTTCGCTCTCGCACGATCCCGCGTTCACGGACATCGAGCTGCGAAGCGAGACGGCGGCCGAGGGCGGATCGCCGGATCCGATCCAGTTCCATCTCACCTGTCAGTACGATCCGGAGGCGCGGCGATGAGCTCCGCCCGGCAGTCGGCCTGGCGGCGGAGACTGCCGCTGCTCGCGGTCGCCGCGGTATTCGCGGGCGGCAACTTCGCGGTGTTCCTGACCTACCGATCGAGCACGCAGTCGCGGCGCGAGGCCCTCGAAGCGAGGCGCGACGCGCTGACGACGTCGGTCACCCAGCGCGAAGAGGAAGCCGCGCGGCTCTCGTCCCAGAAGGCCCGCCTCGGCGGAGTTTCGGCGGCGATGGACGAGTTCTACGGCCACCGCATCGGAACGCAGCGTGCGACCCTGGCCGCGGTGGTCGCCGACATCCACGAGAAGCTCAACGAGGTCGGCGTCACGACGACGCAGATCTCCTACTCCACGGCGCCGATGCAGAAGCTTCCCCTCGAGCAGATGAAGATCCAGCTTCCGGTCAAGTGCGATTACGCTCGGTTCAAGCGGCTGCTGCGGGCGTTCGAGACCGGCCGGCGCTGGATTGCGGTCCGCACGGTGGCGATCCAGCGCGACACCGAGCGTCCCGGCTCCGTCAACGTCCAGCTCGAGCTCGTGACGTATTTCACGCAGGGCGAGGGCGCCGAGCCGACGACGCCTCACGGTCCCGCCAAGCCGGCGCCGGCCAAGGCCGCGCCGGGAGCCGTGGCCGCGCGGAGGACCGGCTGATGGCGCTCTCGATGCCCAAGGGCCTCGGCTCGAAGCGCCAGGCGTATCTGCTCGCGTCGCTCGCGGTGCTGCTGATCCTGTTCGTGGTTCGCTGGAGGCCGGGAGGACGGGAATCCTCGCCGTCGGCCACGGCGGACCTGCGCGGCCCGCGCGCGGCCAACGCCTCGCCGGACGCTGCGGATGCTCCCGCCCCGGTGGCGCGGGACCGCCGATCGGCGAAGGTCACTTCGCCGGACGAGGTTCCGCTGCTCAAACCCGAGGACTTCGGCCCCGCGCCCGTCAAAGGATCGGCCGACACGGGCCGTGACCTCTTCGGGCTGCACGAGCCCACGCGTGTTCCGCCGCCGACCCCGACGCCTCACGGGCCGATGCCGGGGGAAGCCGGCTACGTCGGGCCGATGCCGCCTCCGCCGCCGACACCCACGCCGAGGCCGCCGGACATCACGTTCAAGTTCCTGGGCACCTTCGGGCCCAAGGAGCATCCGATCGCCGTGTTGCAGCAGGGAGACGCGATCTACAACGCGCGCGCCGGCGACATCCTCTTCGGCAAGTTCGTATTGCGTAAGGTGGGCTACGAGTCGATCGACGTGGGATTCGTGGGTTTCGCGGATACGGAGACCAAGCGGCTGGGGATCACGCCTTGAGCCGAGCTGTCATCCCGAGCGCAGCGACGCGGGATCCCGGACTCGTCTCCCCAGGCTGTCATCCCGAGCGCAGCGAGGGATCCCGAACTCTTGTGGAAGGAAACGATTTTGGATTCGGAGGGTAGCGCGCCGATGAAGTTCTGGAAACACGCGGCCGCGGCCGCGCTCTGCCTCGTGCTGGTGGGATGCGCCGGAGCGGACGCGTTTCGCAAGGCCCAGGACGAAGAACAGCTGGGTCACTACGACCTCGCCGTCATCGAATATGGCAAGGCGGTGGAGCTCATGCCGACAGCGACGGGATATCGCACGGCGCTGGCGAGAGCCAAGCTGCGCGCCTCGCAGTACCACTTTGAGAAGGGGAAGATGTACCGCGCCTCGGGCCGGCCGGATCTGGCCGTCATCGAGCTCGAGCAGACGGTCCTCCTCGATCCGACCAACGACTACGCGGCGGTCGAGCTGAAGAAAGCGCAGGACGAGGCCGCCAGGCGGGAAGCCGAGCGCGGCGCCGACACCTACATGGAAAAGATCAAGAAGAAAGCGAAAGGGGCGCGGGCGGTCATGCCGATGCTCGAGCCCTCGAGCGACAAGCCCATCAACCTGAACTTTCCGCAGCCCAAGCCGATCAAGCAGATTTACCGCGCGCTCGCCGATGCCGCCGGGATCAACGTCGTCTTCGATCCTCAGCTCAAGGATGACAACGTCTCCATCGTCCTGACCCAGATCGATTTCCTGAAGGCCCTCGAGACGCTCGTCCGCCAGGAGAACCACTTCTACAAGATCATCGACGAGAGAACGATCCTGATCGCCTCGGACACGCCGCAGAACCGCAAGACCTACGAGGACCTCGTCATTCGCACGTTCTTCCTGTCCAACGCCGACGTGACCGAGGTCGCCAACGCGCTCCGGGCGCTGCTGCAGACGACGCGCATTTCGGTCAACAAGGCCGAGAACTCGATCACCCTTCGCGACACCTCCGACAAGGTCGCCGTCGCCGAGCGTATCGTCGAGCAGAACGACAAGCAGGTGGCCGAGGTCGTGGTGGACGTCGAGCTTCTCCAGATCAACTCGGAGAAGGCCCAGACTCTTGGACTTCTGCTCAAGCCCTACCAGATCGGCGGCACGATCCCGTCGCCGGGCACCGGCGTCACCAACCTCGGCGCGACCGTCGCGGGCGGTTTCACGTGGGATCAGATCAAGCAGATCAACATCAACTCCTTCGGCTTCACGCTTCCCCAGGCGTTCGTCGACTTCCTCAAGAGCAACACGGACGCCGAGCTACTCGCCAAGCCGCAGCTTCGGATCGCGGAAGGGCAGAAGGCGCAGCTCTTGATCGGCGACAAGGTTCCGATTCCGGTCACGACGTTCCAGACCGTCGCCTCGGGCACGACGCTGACTTCGCCGGCGACCTCCTTCCAGTACCAGGACATCGGCATCAAGATCGAGGTGGAGCCCCGCGTCCACCACAACAAGGAAGTCACGCTGAAGCTGATGACCGAGGTCTCCAACATCAATGGGACCGTCACGAACGGGGGCCTCGAGCAGCCGATCATCGGAACGCGCACGATCTCGGCCAACATTCGTCTGAAGGACGGCGAGACGAACTTCCTGGCCGGCCTCTACCGGCGGGACCGGCAGATCACCAAGACGGGTGTGGCGATCCTCAGCGACATTCCGATCCTCGGAAAGCTCTTCACGCATGACGACCGGGACAGCAAGACCACCGACCTGGTCCTGACGCTGACGCCCCACATCATCCGCATCCCCGACGTCACCGAGGAGGACGTGACTCCGGTTTACGTCGGGACCGACGCGAACATCTCTTACCAGGGCTCGCCGCGCGTCGAGAATCCGGCGCGCGACGCCGGACCCTTCGAGCAGCCTCCGGCCACGGGTCGTCCGGGAGGCCGCCCGCAGCCGCCTCCGGGCACGCAGCCCGCCCCCCAGCCGGCTCCCGGAACCGTACCGGCGCCGGGCGGACTGCCGAGCGACATCTTCCGGCCGCAGCCGCAGCCGACTCCTCCTCCGCCGACTTCGCCGCGCGAGGCCGTGCCGCCCCAGGCTTCGGCCACGAACAAGAGCGCAGCCGCGGATTCCGGAGACCCGAACGTTTCGGTGGCGATCGTGTCGGCGAACCCGGCGGCTTCGGAGGGCGTCTCGACGGGCCAACTCCTCCTGGATTTCGATCCGGCCTATCTCGCGCTTGCCCCCGGCCAGCAGCAGTCCGTTCTGGTCCGGGCGACTTCGGCCTCGGGCTTCCCGGGCGGCACGATCACGGTCGGATTCGATCCGGCGGTGGCCGCGGTCGTCGTCGCGAAGCCCATCATGGGGAGCGGCAGCGGCGTGGCGGAAGCGAACATCCGGGACAACCAGGTCGTGATCCAGGTCCCGTCGTCGCCGGACCTGACCGGTACGCGAGCCGTCGCCGAGATCACGCTGCGCGGGATCGGAAGCGGTCGTGCGACGCTGACGCTGGCGCCCACGGACATGCCCAACGCCGTCGTCACGACATCGCAATCGGTGGTCGAGGTCCGATGACGAGGGACGTTTTGAGCGGCGCTCGACGCGCCGACGAGGGCGGAGAGCGGTTCTGGGCTCAAGCGAGCTTGAGGGAACCCGCGCGCCGCAATACTGCGGCCGGCTTCACGATGGTGGAGATGGCCATTGTCGCCGCCATGATCGCAATCCTCGCGGCCATGGCGGTCCCGGTCGCGCGCTACTCACTGCGGCGGCAGAAGGAGCTGGAGCTTCGCCACCAGCTCCGCACCATGCGCGACTCCATCGACAAGTACAAGCAGCTCTCCGACGCAGGCCTGATCCCAATGGAGATCGGCGGCGAGGGTTATCCGCCCGACCTCGACACGCTGGTCAAGGGCGTCACGCTGGTCGGGCAGGTCACGAAGAAGCAGCGTTTCCTCCGCCGGCTTCCGATCGACCCGATGACCGGGAAGGCCGAGTGGGGTTTGCGTTCGTACCAGGACGAGCCCGATTCCTTCGCCTGGGGCGGGCAGAACGTGTACGACGTGTATTCGCTGTCGACGGCCAAGGCCCTGGACGGGTCGTACTACAAGGACTGGTGACGATGCGCCGACTGCGATCCGGCGCCGAAGCCGGATTCACCCTGCTCGAGCTGCTGGTCGTGATGACGATCATCGGCATCCTTGCCGCGATCGCGGTGCCGGCTTTGCGCGACTCGCCGCAGCGCGCGCGGGAGGCGTCGCTGCGCGGCGATCTCTTCACGTTTCGCAGCGTCCTGGACCAGTACAAGGGCGACAAGGGCGTCTACCCGCCGGACCTGCAGACCCTCGTCAAGGAGGGCTACATCCGCCGCATCCCGTTCGACCCGATGACCAAGAAACAGGACTGGGTCCTGACGATGGAAGAGGAGCCTTCCGAGCCGGACGATCCCAACGCCCCTCCCCCGGTTCCCGGCATCCTCGACATCCACAGTGCGTCGAAAGCGAAGGCCTTGGACGGCAGCGTCTACAGTGACTGGTAATCGTGACTGGTGATCGCGAGTCCGGCTTCACGCTCGTCGGCGTGGTCGTCGCGATGGCGATCCTCACGATCCTGATCGCGGCGGTCGGTCCTTCGATCGCGACGATCATCCAGCGCGACAAAGAAACCGAGCTGATCTTCCGCGGGAAACAGTTCGCGCGCGCGGTGCTCGTCTTCCAGAAGCGGTTCGGGAGATACCCCAACAGCCTGAAGGAGCTCAAGGAGGCCCGCCCCCGCGCGATCCGGAGGCTCTGGCGCGAGCCTCTCTGCAACTGCGAGGACGGCTGGGTCCCGATCATCGCGGGAACCCCCGAAGCGATGCCGATGTCCGCGGTGCCTCCCGGGGGCCAGCCCCGCGGCGGCTTTCCGCGGACGCCGACGCCGGGCTTCGGAAACCAGCCGCCCTCGACCTACACGGGGACCGGGCCGACCCCTCCTCCGTTTCTCGGCGGCGGGGGGCCTCCGACGCCGACGCCGAAATCGATCTTCGACCAGGGGCTGACCGGCGAGGTCAGGACGGTCGGACCGATCGTCGGAGTGCGCACCAAGATTCGCCAGAAGGCGCTCCAGAAGTGGCGCGACCACGAGTACACGGACGAGTGGCGCTTCATCGCGGGCGATGCCGACAGCGACCAGCCGAACCAGCGGATCACCTATCCGGTCATTCCGGCCAACCCCAACCCGCAGAACCCGCCGCCGCAGCAGCCGAGAACCTGAGGCGGTCATCGGGCCGCCCATCGTCGGGACGATACCTGTATAAAATTCCCGCCCCCGGGGAGCCTATGGTCCAGCGGCACGTTCTCGAAAACGGAGCGATCGTCCTCATCGACGAGATGCAGGACGTGCGCTCCTTTTCGCTCGGCTTCTTCGTCCGGACCGGCTCGGGCGACGAGCCCGCCGAGCGCCAGGGGATCTCCCACTTCCTGGAGCACCTGCTCTTCAAGCGCACGCGCCGGCGTTCCAACGCCGAGATCGCGCGGGCGATCGATCGGCTGGGCGGAGACGTGGACGCCTTCACGACCAAGGAGTACACCGGCTTCTACGTCCACACGCTCGACTCGCGATTCGCCGAGGCCCTGGACCTGATGGGAGACGTCGTGCTTGCGCCGGCTTTCGCGGCCGCCGACATCGAGACCGAGCGCGGTGTCATTCTCGAGGAGATCGGCGAGGTCAACGACAATCCCGACGATCTCGTCCACGAGATCTTCGTGCGCTCATTCTGGAAGACCCATCCTCTGGGGGCGCCGATCCTCGGCACGGCCGAGACCGTCTCCTCGATTCGAAAGGACGACCTCTACGACTACTACCGCGCCCGTTACGCGCCGTCCAACCTGATCGTGGTTCTGGCGGGGCACGTTCCCGCCGACTTCGCGCGCGCCGAGATCGAGAAGCTCTTCCGCCGGCGGTCCCGCGAGCCGGTCCGGAGAATCGGGGGCGACGCCGGCCGCGCGCCCCGATCCCACCAGCACGTCGAGGTCCGGACGCGGCGGGGCCTCGAACAGGTCCACGTCTGCCTCGGCGTGGCGGGCCCTTCGCAGGCCAGCGCCCGGCGATTCGCGGCCGGCCTGCTCGACGTCGTCCTCGGCGGAGGGATGTCGTCCCGCCTCTTCCAGGAGGTGCGTGAGAAGCGGGGCCTCGTCTACTCGATCGGCTCGTCGCTGAATGCCTACCGCCTCGGCGGCTACGAGTGCGTCTCGGCCGCCTGCGCGCCGAAGAATCTTCCCCGAGTCCTCGACGTCACGCTGCGCGAGCTGCGGAAGCTCAAGCGCGGAGGAATCAGCGCTTCGGAGCTCGCGCGAGCCAAGCAGAACCTGACCGGGAACCTCCTCCTGGCTCTGGAGTCCACGGTCTCGCGCATGTCTTCGGCGGCGAGGTCCGAGTTCTACTTCGGACGCGTGGTGCGGCCCGAAGAATGGATCGCGAAGATCGAAGCCGTCTCCGCCGACGACGTCGCCGCCGAGGGCGAGCGCCTTCTCGACGGCCGCGTGCTCTCGCTCGCCGTGGTCGGCAACGTCGGCAAGCTTCCGTTCTCCCAGCCGGACCTCGCGGTGGCGCTGTAGCCGGTGAGCCTCGCCGGCGCGTTCGACCCCGCGGCTTCTCCCGACGTCGCGGCGTTCGTACGCAGCGTGGAAGGGAAGTGGGGTCCCCTCGACACGCGGGTCGGCGCGTCCGACGAGATGTACGCCTACGAGCGGTCGGGATTGCGATCGGAAGACGCCGCCGCCGTGGCCTACTTCTTCATGGGCCACCAACTCTTTCGGACGATCGAGGACGTCGTCGCCTGGAAGTTCGGCGGGTTCGACGGCATCGGCTCTTTCCTGGACTTCGCCAGCGGATTCGGTCGCGTGACGCGCTTCCTCGTCCGCGCGCTGCCGCCCGAACGCCTGGTGGTGGCCGAGATCGACCCGGCCGCCGTGGCGTTCCAGCGGAGCGCGTTCGGAGTTCGCGCCGTCGTGTCCAAGACCGTGCCGTCGAAAGTGGATTTTCCGGACCGCAGCTTCGACCTGATCTTCGTGTCGTCGCTCTTCAGCCACCTGCCGCCGGCTCGCTTCGAGGAATGGCTTCGGTTTCTCTACGGCCGCCTCGAGCCTTCCGGCCTTCTCGCCTTCAGCGTCCACGGCATCGAGGGGATCCAGGATCCGAGCGTCGACTGCTCGTCGGGATTCGTGTTCGTGCCCGTCAGCGAGACCGTGCGGCTGGACACGTCGGAATACGGGAGCGCGTACGTCTCGGAGCAGCGCGTCCGAGACTTCGTCGTCCGCGCCGCGGGCGGCGACGCGCGCCTCTTCGCCTGCCCCCTGGCGTTCGGAGGAGGGCAGGATCTCTACCTGCTCGTGAGGCCCCCCGTCCCGGATCTCGCGCCGCCGCGCCTCCCCCGGGCGCCCAAGGGCGAGGTCGTGAGCGCGACCATCGTGGACGGGATCGTCTCGGCGGAGGGCTGGGTGCGGGGAGGGGAGGGCGAGGCGGCCCCGGCCGTGCGCCTGTTTCTGCGCGACCGGCCCGGCGACGTCGTGCTCGCGCCGGGAGCGTCGCCGTGGGAGCGGCTCTGGCGGATCGCATTCCCCGTCGACGCCGTCGGTCTCGACGGCCTGGTGCGCATCGAGGCCGAGGGCGAACGTGATCGACGCGGACTCGTTTACGTCGGCCACCTGCGTCCCTACGTCGAGCGCGCGGCGCGCTCTGATTAAATGGCAACCGTGGAAGAGATCGTCGTTCCGATCACGGTGCTTCCGCACGGAGAGGGTTTGGAGCTGCCGTCGTACGCGACGGCCGGAGCGGCGGGGTGCGATCTGCGCGCGGCCGTGAACGAGCCGCTCACGCTGGCGCCGGGAGGACGCAGCCTGGTCCCGACCGGAATCGCCGTCGCGATCCCCGAAGGCTTCGAGGGACAGGTCCGAATGCGCAGCGGCCTCGCGATCCGCCACGGCCTGACTCTCCTCAACGGGCCGGGGACCATCGACAGCGACTATCGCGGCGAGGTGCGCGTCATCCTCGCCAACCTCGGATCCGAGCCGGTCGTGCTCGAGCGCGGCGAGCGC
>JBKOVK010000217.1:0-28472 GCA_046724475.1 Acidobacteriota bacterium
GATACCCCCTCTCCCCTGCCCGATAACGCCGTGCTTTGCACGGCGTTCCCTACTGCCGGGGGTTTGCCTTCGGTGGTCGGGCCCCCGGCGTGCGGGGGAGAGAGGGTGGAAGCCGCTCAGCGCACTCCCGACGGACACGGGCCGTCGGCGTTGTGGATGGCGTCGGCGACCTTCCAGCGGCCGTCGATCCGCTTCAGGACCACCACGTACTTCCCGCTCTGCTCTGTCGGAGGCGATCCGGGAGGGGCCACGGTGACCCGGGAGTCCCCGGTCAGGTAGGCGACGTCGCCGGCCACGCGCCCCTCGCGGTGCGCGAGCTGGAACGCAGAACGCTTCACCGGTCCCGCGAATATCTCCCGGTAGTACCGCTCGATCGCGGCACGCCCCTGGATCGCCGGCCGGTCGGGCGGCATCTCGACGCCGTCCTCCGCGAAGACGGCCGCGGCCGCCGCCGCGTCGCCCGCGTTCATCGCCGAGGCGAAGGCGTCCGCGACTTTCGCCACCGCCGGATCTACCGAAACCGAGGCCGTTCCGACCATTCCTCCTCGAAACGGAGCGCCCGCGAGCGCCGCGGCCACGAAACCGAGCAACCCCATTGCCGTCGCGATTCTCGTCATCGCATCCTCCTTCGTGCGAAGATGCTCGCTTCGAGAAGCCCGGAGAACCATGACCGGCGGCGTCAATTCGTTGACCGATCGCGCCACGACCCATCGCCCGGCGGAGGCCCGCAACCCGCAGGTCCTGTCGGGCATTCGTCCGTTCTTCCAAGCGTTCGAGAAGCTGGGCTGCGCGCGCGAGGACCTGATGCGGGCGGCCGGCCTGACGGCGCGCGACTTCGACGACCGGACACGATCCTGTCGGATGCCGCCTGTGTCGCCCTCTTCGGGGAGGCCGCACGCACGTGCGCCGTTCCCAACTTCGCGCTGCGCGTGGCCGAGCAGATTCCGCTGGGCGCGTATCCGCTTCTCGACTACCTGGTCATGACGTCCGAGTCGGTCGGCGAAGGGTTCGATCAGCTCACCCGATACCTGCGACTCGTGGGCTCGCCCGCCGATCTGCGCATCCACGAGGGCAAGGATCCCGTCGTCGTGCGTCTCGCCGTCTGCAGCCCTTTCAACGCGGAGTTCACTCTTTCTCTTGCCGTGCTCCACTTCCGCCGCGAGACCGACGGCGCGTTTCAACCGTCCGCCGTCCGTTTCCGGCACCGTCCCGCCGACCCCGCCGACTTCGAGCGCCGCCTCGCCTGTTCCGTCGAGACCGGCGCCGAGGCGGACGAGATCGCGGTCCCGCGGTCGGTCTGGCGGCTGCCCCTTCGGCGCCGCGACTCCCTCCTCCATGGAGTGCTGAGGTCCCAGGCCGAAGAGGTGCTGGCGCGGCGGGGGTCCGACGGCCGCGCCTCGACCCAGCTCCGCCGCGTGCTGTCGACCGACATGTCGCGGGGTGGCGCGGACCTGGCGACCCTCGCGCGCCGATTCGGATCGAGCCCGCGGACGCTGCAGCGACGACTCGGAGAGGAGGGCACGTCGTTTCAGGAGGTCCTCGACCAGGTCCGCCGCGAGGCGGCCGAGCGCTATCTCGCGGACTCCTCGCTCTCCTGCGCCGAGGTCGGCTATCTGCTGGGATTTTCCGAACCCGCCGCCTTCCACCGCGCTTTCAAACGGTGGCGGGGAGTCACGCCGAAGGAGTATCGGAGCCGGACTCGCTCGGCATCCTGAAGAGCCGCCGCGCAACCTCGCCCGCCGCGTCCGCGATCGCCCACGCCGTGAGCGCGCCGCCGAGAGGAAGAAAGAACAGGTGCCACATGACGGGGTTGACGTGCCCGTGGAAGAACGAGTGTGCCTTGAAGACGACGAGCCAGGCGAGAACGCCGACGAAAGCGCAGAGGGTCGCCGCCGCGAGACCCAGAGCGCGACGATACCGGATTGCCTGCGGGCCCTCGCCGCGGCCGAGGCTTCGGAGGATCGCCCACGCCGCCGCGGCCAGGATGACGAGGCACAGCGCGCCATAGCTCCTCGATCGGAGCCAGCGGATCAGAGAGACGCGAGCGCGTCCCGCCTCGCGGTCGTAGGGGTCTCCGAAATAGCTCTTCAGGATGTCCGACGTACGCGCCCGAAGAGCCTGCGCATAGACGGGCGGCAGGGCGCTCGCTTCCCCGCTCGTCCGCCGCGCGGCGGCGAGGCGCAGGTGCGCGGCCGCGTCGCGCGCCGAGCCCGTCACCGCGCCGATCTGAAAGGTCAGGAGCGCCAGGCTCGAACAGAACGCCGCGATCCCCGCGAGCGCGAGGAGTCCGACCCTCGCCGCGAACATGCGCGCCGGCCATCCGTCGCGCACCGCGAAGTAGACGACCGGAACCGCGGCCATAGCGGCCCACGCCGTGGCGTACTCATAACCGCAGAGGCAGCGCGCCAGTATCGCGGAATAGGCGACCGCGGCGAATGTCCAGCCCCCCTTCCGCTGGCCCCGGGCCGAGGCACGCGCCAGCCAGGCGCCGATCACGAGAGCCGGGAGCAAGAAGACCCAGAGATTCCAGTAAAGGTTGCGCCCGAGAGACGCGAGCCACGCCGAGCTGACGAGGATGGCGAAGCAGCCGAAAGCCGCAGCCGCGCCCAGCTCGCGCCATAGAAAGAGGATCAGCAAGGTGCCGGCGAGCGCCACGCCGGCCGCCGTCACGAATCGGAAGACATCTTCGCGCCGTGAGGCGGGGATCGTGCGCAGCAGAGAGTCCAACGCGGTGAACGCCCAGCCTTGGAGCCCGCTGTGCGAGAAGTACGGCGAGAACGACCGCACGGGCATCTCTCCCAGAAACGCTTCGCGTTGCCCCTCGTAGCGACGCGACAGCCAGAGATCGACGGAGTCGAAGCTCACCAGGGCCGGGCCGGCCCCCACGAACCCGAGCAATCCCCCGCTGGAGAATGGACCGTGGTCCCGGGACCACGCCAAACGGCCGAACACCAGCCCCTCCGTGTCCGCCTGGCTGCCTGCGAAGAACCCGTCGGACGCGGCTCTCCACGCGTTCCATCGAAAGCCGGCCAGGAGCAGCACGAACGAGATCGCGGCGAGCCCGAGAGCCGCGCCGCGAGAATCACGGCTAGAAAACGGCCGGTTCCTCGTACGTCGCGAAGACCTCGCGCATGACGTCGGAAATCTCCCCGACGGTCGCGTAGGTCTTCACGGCCTCGATCAAGGGCGGCATCACGTTGACACCGTCGCGGCATGCCTGGCGCAGCGCCGAGAGCGCCGAAGAGACGGCTTTGTTGTCTCGCCGGCGCCGCAGCTCCCGGACCGCCTTCTTCTGCTCATCCTCGACCGAGTCGTCGATGTAGAGCGTCTCGATCGGTTTCTCGTCCTCGTCGACGAACTCGTTGACGCCGACCACGATCTTCTCGTTGGTGTCGAGCGCGCGCTGGTACGCGTACGCGGCGTCCATGATCTCCTTCTGCGGAAACCCGGCCTCGATCGCCTCGACCATTCCGCCGAGCTCGTCGATGCGGCGGAAATAGTCGAAGCAGCCGCGCTCCATGCGAGTCGTCAACTCTTCGACGAAGTAGGAGCCGCCGAGAGGGTCGATCGTGTTCGCGACGCCGGACTCGTGAGCGATGATCTGCTGCGTCCGCAGGGCGATCTTCACGGCGAAGTCGCTCGGCAGCGCCAGCGTCTCGTCGAGCGAGTTGGTGTGGAGGGAGTTCGTTCCGCCGAGCACTCCGGCCAGCGCCTGGATCGCCGTTCGGACGACGTTGTTGTAGGGCTGCTGCGCTGTCAAGGAACAGCCGGCCGTCTGGGTGTGGAAACGGCACATCCAGGAGCGCGGGTCCTTCGCGCCGAAGCGCTCGCGCATCGTCTTCGCCCACACGCGCCGCGCCGCCCGGAACTTCGCGATCTCCTCGAAGAAATCGTTGTGCGAGTTGAAAAAGAAGGACAGCCGCGGCGCGAACTCGTCCACCGGCAGCCCCGCTTCGATGCCGTACTTCACGTACTCCACGCCGTCGCGCAGCGTGAAGGCGAGCTCCTGGAGGGCGGTCGAGCCGGCCTCGCGGATGTGGTAGCCAGAGATCGAGATCGTGTTCCACCTCGGAACGTGCTTCGCGCAGAACGCAAACTGGTCGGTCACCAGCCGCATCGAGGGGCGCGGCGGAAAGATGTACTCCTTCTGCGCGATGTATTCCTTGAGGATGTCGTTCTGGAGGGTGCCCCCGACTTTGTCCCACGGCGTTCCGTGCTTCTCGGCCACCGCGAGGTACATCGCCAGCGCGACCGGCGCGGTGGAGTTGATCGTCATGGACGTCGTGACCTTGCCGAGGTCGATACGATCGAAGAGGACCTCCATGTCGGCGAGAGAGTCGACCGCGACGCCGCACTTTCCGACTTCGCCCCGCGCCATCTCGTGGTCGGAGTCATAGCCGTAGAGCGTCGGAAGGTGGAACGCCGTCGACAGCCCCGTCTGCCCGTGCTCGAGGAGATAGTGGAAGCGCTCATTAGTCTGCTTCGCCGTGCCGTACCCGGCGAACTGGCGCATCGTCCACAGCTTTCCGCGGTAGCCCGTGGCCTGGACGCCGCGGGTGTACGGGTACTCGCCCGGCCAGCCGAGGTCGCGCTCGAAGTCGAACCCCGGCTGGGAATCCGGTCCCGACAGCGGAGGAACGGACGCGCCCGAAACCGTCGTCCAGTCCCTCTTCCAGGCCGGTACGCGATCGAACGCCTTTTTCGTACTCTCGTCCCAGCGCTTGCGGCCGGACGCCACACCCGCATGCACCAGCGGATCTTTCTCGCTCATGCCCGAATGATACCTGCCCGGCGGGATAAGATTCGCATCCGACGGAGGTGCCCTTGAAGGGTGACGCCGAAATCCTGAAGATCCTCCAGGAAGTCCTGTCCGCCGAGCTCACCGCGATCAACCAGTACTTCATCCACGCCCGCATGCTCCGAACCTGGCACTACATGCGCCTGGCCGACCACGCCGAGAAAGAGTCGATCGGCGAGATGAAGCACGCGCAGGAGGCCATGGATCGCATCCTCTACTTCGATGGGATTCCGAACATGCAGAAGTACATGAAGATCAACGTCGGGAAGACGGTTCCGGAGATGATGAAACTCGACCTCGATCTCGAGCACGACGCCGTCCGGCGTCTCAACCACGGCATTGCCCTGTGCACGCAGAAGGGCGACAACGGGACGCGTGCGCTCTTCGAAAGGATCCTGATCTCCGAAGAGGACCACATCGACTGGCTGGAGGCGCAGATCCAGCAGATCAAGGACATGGGCGCCGAGAACTATCTGGCGCAGCAGATCGAGAAGTAAAGGCGTGACCGGCGAGGGCGGCACGAGAAGTGCAAGCGAGTCTTTCGGGCCGGAGGGCCCGCGGAGGCACACCGTGCGCACCGTTCTCGCTCGCTTCGCCCTCGGGGTCGCGATCCTGATCGCGGGATGGGCGCTGGTAGACGCCGTCACAAGCCGCTGGTCGATGTCGGCGGGAACCCGGGGCGAAACGTCCGCCGACGTCGCGAAGAGTGAGCCTCCGGTGGTCGCCTTCGCCGATCCAGAACCTTCCAAGAAGAGCCCGAGCTCGCGCCGAGCCGCGAAGCGCTCCCCTGACCCGAACGCCGGCGAGTTCATCCACGCCAACACTCCCGTCGTGATTCCGCCCGGCGCTTCGGAGATCGGCGTCGAGCCGCCCCGCGAAACCGCGGCGCAGGGCGAAAGCCGCCCCGCCCCGAGCCGCACGGAGCGCGAGGGGATCGCGCCCGGAGCTCCCGCATCCGCTCAGGAGCCTCCGCCTGCGCCCGGCCGAGTCGCCCCGGAGTCTCCCGTCGGTGCTCCAGCGACGGCCGAAGACGAGGCGATCACACTGGAGGTGCGCCGGAAGATCGAGGGCGCCGCGCCTGGCCGACGAATCCAGGTCACGACACGCAACCGCGTGGTCACGCTTTCGGGAGCCGTCGACACCGAGCAGCAGAAGGCGGAGGTACTCGACGCCGTGCGGCGGACTCCCGGGGTCGAGCGCGTCGAGGACCGGCTGGTCGTGCTGGTTTCCTAGCTCCTTCAGACAGCCGGAAGCAGTGCGGATTTGAGCAGGTGCGCGGCCCCCTGCGCGGAGAACGGCAGCGAGGACGTCATGAAGCATGAGTGCGTGCACCAGCACTCGCGCCGGGCGATCGCGCGGCGCATCTGGACGGCCTTCGGCGAAAACCAGGCTTTCGCGAACGAATAGTCGAAATCGCGGATGTTTCCGATCTCCCACTGCACCTCGCAGAGGGACACGGTTCCCTCGGGATTGAGGACTCCGGAGATGGTGCCCGCGTAGCACGGATAGACCATGCGCTCCTGCTCGAGCGTCTCGAGCTCGGCCGTGCGCGCCCCGACCTTGAGATTGCGAAGCACGGGGTTGTAGCTGTCGAAGCGCGCCCAATAGGGCTTGAGGAACCGCAGGGCCCCGGCGTACTCGGCCGACGTGAGCGCCCGGATCGACGGGTCCGGGAACGGCGGGCGCAGGAGCTCGAAGGAGTGAAAGTCGATCTCCGGGAAGTTCCGAGACACCCACGCCGTGATCTCGGGAAGGTCGTTCTGGTTGAACGAGGCCAGCACCGTCTGGACGTTCAGCGTGAAGCCCCGCGATTTCTTCTTCAGCGCCGCGAGGCGGCCGTAGGTCTCGACGAGCTTGGGGAAGTTGCCCGGAGCGCCGCGGATGAAGTCGTGGCGCTCGCCGAGGTGGTCCATCGAAAGGCCGACCGTGAACGTCTGTCTATCGTCCTTGCGGGATTCGAGCACGCGCGCGACGATCGACTCCACCTGCTCGGGGATGATCGAGTTGGTCGGCATCGTGACGTTGGAGGCATCGTGACGGTGGTAGAGGATCTTGGTGATCTCGGGCAGCTCGCGGTTGAGCGTCGGCTCGCCTCCCGTCAGGACGACCGAGTAGAGAGAGCCCAGGTCCGCAAGGGCCCGGTCGTACTCCTCCAGGCGCATCTCGAGGTGGCGATTGACGTTGAGGTGATCCCAGTAGAAGCACGTCACGCACTTCGAGTTGCAGAGGTTGGTCATGCCGAGGATCAGGTAGCGCGGAAGCGTCTCCCGTCCGCGGAGCCAGTGCGCGGCCAGAACGAGGTTGTTCATCTCCCGGCGGCTCCCAACGCGAGCACGCCCCGTCCGATTCCGGTCAGGAGCCCCGCGAGGTACGTCGCGTGGTGGATCGCGAACGCGAACGGCACAGCCGGCAGAAGCGCCGGGTCGCGGCGCCAGACCGGGAACGACAGCGCCGCCGTAACGAGGATGTAAGCCGCCGCCGCCGGGAGCAGGAATCGCGCGCCGAAGAGCGCCACGCCGGCCGTCGCGGCGAACGCGGCGAAGAGGAAAGCGGCGATGCGGCCCCGGGAATGGAGCCCCGGGCGCTCGACGAGGAGGCGACCGGTCTTGACGCGATACCTCCAGCGCTGCGCGAGGTAGGGTCCGGGAAACGCGCGCCGGCGGTGCCGGACGCGGGCCGCCGGATCGAGAACGACCCGAGAGCCCGACGCCAGCGCCCGGCGGACGAAGTCGGTGTCCTCGCCGATGTAGCCGAACGACTCGTCGAACCCGGAGAGCTTCTCGAAGGTCTCGCGCCGCACGAAGAGGTTGCAGAGCGCCACATCGTGCGGGGAGCGCACGGGGCCTCCGCGCGGATTCCACTCGTGCGCCGGAACGCCGCTGCCGATCCAGGGTGTCGCCAGCAGCAGATTCGCGATCCTCTCCCCGTAAGGCGCGTCGCGGGGGCCCGGATCCGGCCCTCCGACGACATCGGCGGCTTCGCACGCGCGCGCTCCCGCGGCGAGCCAGCCCGGCTCGGCGGCCGCATCGTCGTCGAGGAAGGCGAGGACCGACGCGCGCGCGTCGGCGGCGGCCCGGTTGCGGCGCCGCGACGGATTGAGCTCTCGGACCTCGACCCAGCGCACCGGGAACCGGAAGGAGTCCGCGCGGGGAGGCTGCGCGGAGGCAACGACGACCTCGAACTCCGGAGCGCCGGCCTGCGCCGCGAGCGAACGCAGGCACTCGGGCAGGAGCGTGTCCACCCGCTCCGAAGCGATCAGGATCGAGACGTTCGGCGCCGCCACGGCCCGATGATAAGCGTCCCTGGGGCCCGCCGGCGGCGCGCTCGTATTAAACTCGGAGTCCCGGAGGACCCCTTGGATCTCTCTCGCGAACAGAAGCGGGACCTGTACCGCTTCATGCGCTCCAACCGTGTGGTGGAAGAGAAGCTCGTCAACCTCTACCGCCAGGGCAAGGTCGTCGGCGGCCTCTATCGCTCGCTGGGCCAGGAGGCGACCTCGATCGGCACGGCATATGCCCTGAAGAAGGGCGACATCGTCGGCCCCCTGATCCGCAACCTGGGTGTCGTGCTGGTCATGGGCTATTCGCCCCGCGACGTCATGACGCAGTACATGGCGCGCGCGACCTCCCCGTCGGGAGGCAAAGACTGCAACCTCCACTTCGGAGACCCCGACCGCGGTGTGATCTCCCCCATCTCGATGCTCGGCGCGCTCGTGCCCGTCATGGCCGGCATCGCGCTCGCGGGACGGATGCAGAAGAAGGACATCGTGACGATGACGTGGATCGGCGACGGCGGCACCTCCACTGGCGCTTTCCACGAAGGCATTAACTTCGCCGCAGTCCAGAAGCTGCCGCTGGTGGTCGTCGTCGAGAACAACGGCTGGGCGTATTCGACGCCCTTCCGGAAGCAGACGGCCGCGAAGAACCTCGCCGACAAGGCGGTCGCCTACGGCATCCCGGGGGAGCAGGTCGACGGCAACGACGTCCTCGCCGTGTACGCGGCCGCTCGCCGCGCCGTGGACCTCGCGCGCTCGGGCGGCGGGCCGACGCTGATCGAGGCCATGACGTACCGGATGAAGGGCCACGCCGAGCACGACGCGCAGGCCTACGTCCCGAAGGAAGAGCTCGAAGAGTGGCGGAGGCGCGACCCGCTCGAGAGGTACGCGCGCACGCTGGTCGAGTCGGGAGACGCGACGGCGGAAGAGCTCGCGGCGATCGACCGGGCGGTGACCGAGGAGATCGACCGCGAAGCCGAGGCCGCCGAGAAGAGCCCGCTGCCCGACCCCGCGATCGCGCTCCAGAACGTCTACGCGAAGCCATCGTCCGAGAAGGAGCCCGTGGTCGTGAGGAAGCAGTCGTGAGCGGCGCCCCGCATCTCGGAGGTCCCGATCCCGGCGCCGCCGGCAAGGGAGTGACGACGTACGTCGACGCGATCCGCGCCGGCCTGAGGGAGGAGATGGCGCGCGACGAGCGTGTCTTCCTGCTGGGCGAGGACATCGGCGTCTACGGGGGCGCATTCAAGGTCACCGACGGACTGATCCAGGAGTTCGGCGAGCAGCGCGTCATCGACACGCCGATCGCCGAGACCGCGATCGTCGGGGCCGCGGTGGGAGCCGCGATGATGGGAATGCGCCCCGTCGCGGAGATGCAGTTCATCGATTTCATCTCCTGCGCGTTCGACATGATCACCAACTTCGCCGCGAAATCGCGCTACCGAACGGGAGTCGGCGTCCCGCTGGTCATCCGCGGGCCGTCCGGCGGCGGCGTTCACGGAGGACCCTTCCACTCGCAGAATCCCGAGGCCTACTTCGCGCACACGCCGGGCCTCAAGGTCGTCCAGCCCGCGACCGCGTACGACGCCAAGGGCCTGATCAAGTCCGCGATCCGGGACGACGACCCGGTCCTCTTCTTCGAGCACAAGTTCCTCTACCGCCGGATCAAGGAGGAGCTGCCTCAGGAGGAGTACCTCGTCCCGATCGGCAAGGCCGCCGTGCGGCGGTCCGGACGGGATCTCTCGATCATCACGTACGGTGCGATGGTCTGGACGGCGCTCGAGGCCGCGAAGACTCTCGAAGCCGAGGGCATCGACGCCGAGGTCGTGGACCTGCGAACGCTCTTCCCGATGGACGAGGAAACGGTCCTCGAGTCCGTCGCGAAAACCAACAAGGCAATCCTTCTTCACGAGGCCACGCGCACCGGCGGCATCGGCGCGGAGATCGCCGCGGTCCTTTCGGAGCGCTGCTTCGAGTATCTCGACGGTCCGTTGGTGCGTGTCACGGCGCCGGACACGCCCGTTCCCTACTCGCCCCCGCTCGAGGAAGCGTTCCTCCCGAATTCCGAGAAGCTTTGTCGCGCGGCACGGGCGCTGGCCGCGTATTGAGGAATTCGAGGCCGTCGGGTACCCGGTGACTCTCGTCGCGCTCACCGAGCTTTCGGAAGTACAGATCGGTCCCCTCCTGGCCGCGTCCGAGGCCGAGGGCTTCGAGTTCGTCCGGCGCGTGGTCAACGAGTGGGAGACGGGCGCCAACCGATTTTCGCGGGAAGGCGAAGCGCTTCTGGGCTGCTTTCTGGATGGCCGTCTCGTGGCGATCTGCGGGCTCACGCGCGATCCGTATCAGAGCGAGGCGACGGTCGGCCGCCTGCGCAATCTCTATGTCCTGCCGGAGTATCGCGGCCGGGAAATCGGGACGGCGCTCGCGCGCCGCGTCATCGAGCTCGCCGGATCGGCGTACGAGGTTCTCCGTCTCCGAGCGGCCACTCCTCGGGCGGCGACGCTCTATGACCGCCTCGGCTTCACCTCGACCACGGAGCTTGCGAACTGCACGCACGTCATGCGGTTCCCTCGCCCGAGCTCCGGCGACGCCGCCTGACCGGCGACTGCGAAAGGAGCGACCATGCACTTCGAAGGAAACCTCTCGATCGACGCCCCGCGGCAGAAGGTCTGGGACTTCCTGACCGACCCGCAGAAAGTCGCGAGCTCGGCGCCGGGATTGGAGAAGCTCGAGGTCGTCGAGCCGGGAAAGAAATTTCGCGCCACGACCTCGATCGGCTTCGGCACGGTCAAGGTCCGGTTCGTCAACGACGTCGAGTGGGAAAACCTCGATCCTCCCAATCGCGCCCGGATGAAAGCGCACGGCACCGCTCCGGGCAGCGGCGTGGACGCGACGACGTCGATGACTCTGACCGACGGTCAGAACGGCGGGACGGATCTGGCCTGGAGCGCGGACGTCAACGTCGTCGGCACGATCGCGAGCCTCGCCGCGCGACTGATGGGAGGCGTGACGAAGAAGCTGACGTCGGCGTTCTTCGATTCGGTGCGCAAGGAGATCGAGAAGGAGGCCTGAGTCCGGGTATATGCTCCCTTCCCTACGTCGGGAGGGACCCATGGCGTATCCCGTCACCGTCACCGTCAACGGCACGAAGCGACGGAACCAGGTCGATGCGCGCCTCCTCCTCGTGCACTATCTTCGCGAAACGCTGGGTCTGACCGGCACCAACATCGGCTGCGACACAAGCCAGTGCGGCTCCTGCACGGTCCTGATGGACGGCAAGGCGGTCAAGTCGTGCACGGTGCTGACCGTCCAGGCCGACGGCGCGAAGGTCACGACGATCGAGGGCCTCGCGAACAATGGGAAGCTTCATCCGCTCCAGGACGCGTTCTGGGAGAAGCACGGGCTCCAGTGCGGCTTCTGCACGCCGGGAATGATCCTGACGGCCTGCGACCTGCTCGAGCACAACCCGCGCCCGAGCGAGGCCCAGATCCGCGCCGGCCTGGAGGGCAACCTCTGCCGCTGCACCGGCTACCAGAACATCGTCGCGGCGGTCAAAGAGGCCGCCGGGCGGATGGCAAAGGCGAAAGCGTAGGAGGACGCCATGGGCTCGCGCATTTTTGGATCCGCGATCAAGCGCCGCGAAGACCCGCGCCTCCTGACGGGCCAGGCCAAGTTCACCGACGACTTCTCGCTGCCCGGGATGGCGCACCTCTCGGTCGTCCGCTCGCCGTACGCCCACGCCAAGATCAAAGCCATTCGGACCAAGAAAGCCGCGGCGATGAACGGCGTGCTCGGCGTCTTTACAGGCCAGGACATGAAGGACGCCGGTTTCGGTCCGATCCCCTGCGCGTGGGTCGTCCCGGGCTCCGACGCGAAGACTCCCGCCTATCCGCCGATCGCGATCGACACGGTCCGCTACGCGGGCAACGCCGTGGCGATGGTCGTCGCGACCGATCGTTACATCGCGCGCGACGCCGCCGATGCCGTCGAAGTCGACTATGCGCCGCTCCCGGCCGCGACCGACGCCGAGAAGGCCACGAAGAAAGGCGCGCCGCAGATCCACGCCGACGTGCCGAACAACCAGGCTTTCCATTGGAAGGTCTCCGGCGGCGACGCGGCCGCAGCGTTCCAGAGCGCCGACGTCGTGGTCAAGGAACGGATCATCAACCAGCGCCTCATTCCCAACGCGATTGAATGTCGCTCGGCTCTGGCCCAGTATCTCTCGTCGACCGGCGAGTTCACGCTTTGGGTCACCTCGCAGAACCCGCACATCGCCCGCTTCCTGCTCTCGCTCGACACGGGAACGCCCGAACAGAAGATCCGCGTGATCGCTCCCGAGGTCGGCGGGGGCTTCGGCAGCAAGCTCCCCCACTACCCCGAAGACAGCATGGTCATCTTCGCGTCGAAGATGCTGGGCGTGCCGGTGAAGTGGACCGAGACGCGGAGCGAGAACTACCGCGCCACCATCCACGGCCGCGACCACATCCAGGACGTGGAGATGGCGGCGCAGAAGGACGGCACGATCGTCGGCATTCGCGCCACCGTCTGGGCGAACATGGGCGCATACCTGTCGACCGCGTCCACCGGCGTGCCGACCATCCTGCACGGCCTGATGCTCTCGGGCGCCTACGACATCAAGAACATCCAGGAGGACGTCTACGGCGTTTTCACGAACACCACCCCTGTCGACACGTATCGCGGCGCGGGACGGCCCGAGGCCACGTTCCTGATCGAGCGGATGGTCGACCTCGTCGCGCAGAAGCTGAAGATGGATCCCGCCGACGTCCGGAAAAAGAACTTCATCCCGCCCTTCGCCGACGGGCACACCGTCGCGACCGGCCTCACCTACGACTCGGGCAACTACGCCGCCGCCTTCGCCAAGGCCCTGAAGATTCTGGATTACCCCGGTTTCCGCAAGAAGCAGGCGGAGCTGCGCAAGAAGGGCGAGTACGTCGGAGTCGGATTCTCGACCTACAGCGAGATCTGCGGCCTCGGCCCCTCCGCGGTCGCCGGCGCCGTCGGCTTCGGCGGAGGCCTCTGGGAAAGCGCGGTCGTGCGTTTTCACCCCTCGGGAAAAGTCGTCGTCCTGCTCGGTATCTCGCCGCACGGCCAGGGCGAGCGCACCACCTTCGCGCAGATTGTGGCCGACCAGCTCGGCGTTGCCGTCGAGGACGTGGAGGTGATTCACGGCGACACCGAACGCACGCCGATGGGCTGGGGCAGCTACGGAAGCCGCTCGACGCCGGTCGGAAGCGGCGCGCTGATGGGAGCGATCACGAAGATCAAGGAGAAGGCAAAGATCGTGGCGGCGCATCTGCTCGAAGCGGCCCCCGAGGACATCGAGTACGCCGACGGCAAGTTTTCCGTCCGCGGTGCGCCCGCGAAGTCGAAGACGATCCAGGACATCGCGCTGATGGCGAACGTCGCCTGGAACTATCCCAAGGGGCTGGAGCCGGGGCTCGAGGCCGAGGCCTTCTGGGATCCGCCGAACTTCGTCTACCCCTTCGGCTCTCACATCGCCGTGGTTCGAGTCGACGCGGAGACCGGCGAGATCCGCCTCGAGCGGTACGTCGCCGTGGACGACTGCGGCAAGGTCATCAACCCCCTGATCGTCAGCGGCCAGATTCACGGAGGCATCGCGCAGGGCGTGGCGCAGGCGCTCTGGGAAGGGGCGGCCTACGACGAGAGCGGTCAGCTGCTGACGGGCTCGATGATGGACTACGCCGTGCCCAAGGCCGAGTTCTTCCCGAACTTCGAGCTCGACGCGACGGAGACGCCGACCAACGTCAATCCCCTGGGCGTCAAGGGCATCGGCGAGACCGGCACGATCGCCTCGACGGTCGCCGTGTACAACGCGGTGATGGACGCGCTCTCGCCGCTCGGCGTCGCAAAGATCGACATGCCGCTCACGCCCGAGCGCGTCTGGCGCGCCATCCAAAGCGGGGGGAAATAGTCATGTACTCCTCCACCTTCGAATACTTCCGCCCGAAGACTCTCGGCGAAGCCGCCAGACTGCTCAAGAAGAACAAGGGCGCGCGCCCTCTGGCCGGCGGCCACAGCCTGCTCCCGGCCATGAAGTTCCGCCTGGCCAACCCGAAGGCGCTGGTGGACCTTTCCGGCATCAAGGGCTTGTCCGGCATCAAGACTCAGGGCAAGGGGCTCGCGATCGGGGCGACGACGACGCACGCCGAGATCGCGTCCTCCGCTCTGGTGCGCAAGATCTGCCCGCTCCTGGCGGAAACCGCGGAGCAGATCGGCGACGTTCAGGTCCGCAACCGGGGCACGATCGGCGGCTCGATCGCTCACGCCGACCCCGCGGCCGACTTCCCCACCGTCTTGCTCGCGCTCGAGGCCACCATCGTCGCACGCGGGGGCTCGGGCGAACGCAAGATCCCCGCCGGCAAATTCTTCGTGGATCTCTTCACGACGGCTCTGAAGTCAGGCGAGATCGTCACGGCCATCCTGGTGCCCGGTCTCGGCAAGGGGACCGGATCCGCGTACCTCAAGCACCCGCACCCGGCGTCGCGATATGCCGTCGCCGGCGTGGCCGCGATCGTCGAGGTTTCCGCAGGAAAGATCTCTCGCGCGCGCCTCGCGATCGGCGGCGTGACGCCGAATCCCGTGCGCGCGTCCGCGGCGGAGGCCGCGCTCGCAGGCCAGAGGCCGGACGCCGCCGCCTTCGCGGCCGCGGCTTCCAGGGTCGCCGACGCTCTCGAAGATCCCATGGGAGACACCTACGCGTCGGGTGAGTTCCGCGTTCACCTCGCTTCGGTCCTGGCGAAGCGGGCCCTTGCGGCCGCAGCGGAACGCGCGAAGGGCTAACCGAGCCGGCCGGGGACCGCGTGCGCGACATCCTGCCCGACCTCGGGCGCTGGCACGCGGAAGGAAAACCGATCGCGCTCGCGACGGTCGTCGAGACCTGGGGCTCCGCCCCGCGCCCGCCCGGCGGCAAGATGGCGGTGACGGCGGACGGGAGCATCGCGGGCTCGGTTTCGGGAGGCTGCGTCGAGAACGCCGTGGTCGCGGCCGGAAAGAAGACTCTCTCGGGTGGGAAGGCGCAGCTTCTCCATTACGGCGTTTCCGACGACACGGCGTGGAGCGTGGGGCTCGCCTGCGGGGGCTCACTCGATATCTTCCTGGAGAGGCTCGATCCGTCGTTCTTCGCCGCGGTGCGCGACGCCATGGCGGCCCACAAGTCCGTGGCCGTGACCACGGTCATCGCCGGTCCGGAGGCGGAGGTTGGCCGCAAGCTCGCGCTGATAGAGGACGGAACGACGGTCGGAGGGATCGACGACGCGGCCGTCGCGGAGACACAGGCGGCGCTGACGGCTCGCGCGAGCCGCCGCGTGAAGGCCGGCGAACGCGAGCTCTTCGTGGACGTGCTGCTTCCGGCGCCTCGGCTGGTGGTCGTCGGAGGCGTCCACATCGCCGTCGCGCTCGTCACGCTGGCGAAGGCGCTCGGCTTTCGGACGATCCTCGTGGACCCGAGGGAATCCTTCGGCAACCCGGAGCGCTTTCCGCAGGCCGACGAGATCGTCAGCGAGTGGCCCGACAAGGCGCTCGCGCGCCTCTCCCCCGACGCTTCGACTGCGGTCGCGGTCCTGACCCACGATCCCAAGCTCGACGATCCGGCGCTCCTCGCCGCTCTGCCGGGGAGGGCGTTCTACGTCGGCGCGCTCGGCTCGAAGCGCACGCAGGAGAAACGGCGCAGTCGCCTGCTCGCTTCGGGCCTGCCGGAAGCAGCCCTCGCGCGTCTCCACGGACCGATCGGCCTCCCGCTGGGAGGACGTTCGCCGGAAGAGATCGCCCTGGCGATCCTGGCCCAGATCGTCGAGACGCGGAACGCGGCCGCTAAGCTCGAGACCCGAGCCTGATCAGCGCGCGCCGCAACCGCTCGTGACGCCGGAGTCCTCCGAGGTATCGCCGCTCCGTGCGTCCCATCTTCCCGCGGATGATCCCCGCCACGGCGGCGCGCTCGGCCGGCGGCCAGCGAGCGAGATCCGGGATCAAATCGAGGACCAGAGCCAGCTCCGAGAACGCACGGCGGCGCTCCGAGGGCCACCGCGCGGGCGAAAGACCGAGGGCCGCCGCCACTCGCCTCTCGCTCGCCTCGCGGAGCCTCGCGGCGTCGCCGCCGTAATCGGCCGCCATCCGCCGGTTGACCGCGAGGCCGAGATTGCGGATGTGAAAGCGATCCCACTCCCCGCGAGCGTTGCCGGGGACCTCATAGATCAGGTTGTGCGTCACGAGACGCTCGAGCGTGCGCCGCGACGACCGGTACGCCGGATCGCGAGCGATGCGACGCTCCTCACGCCCCAGCAGCGCGCGCACGGATCGGTGCGTGGGCCGGAAACCGAGCTTGCGGTAGAACCAGAACGCACCCGAGTCCAGGGCCTCATCGTTCTCGTATCCGAGCTGGTACGGATCGATCGAGAACGACGTGACCCCGAGAGCGTCGCGATGGAACCGCATCACCTGGGCGTAGATCCAGGCCGACTCCCCTTCGCGGAACGTGTAGTACATGTTGAAGCCGATCTCGAGCCGCTCGGCGAAAGCCAGTCCCTCGATGTAGCCGATCGGGACGCCGTTCCTGACGACGAAGCCTCCGTAGGCCGAGCGCAGGGGAAGCCGCTTCTCCGGCAAAACGCCGACGAGAAAAAGCTCGACTCCCCTGCCGGGCCGCGCGGCGACGACCGACGCCGGGTCGGCGTACGTGAACGTGTAGAACTCGCGGTAACGCGCGGCCGTGGCCTCGCGCACCAGGTCGCAGAGCCGTTCGCCTTCGCGGCGCGAGAGTCTTCGCAGCTTCATCGGCGGCTCCACAAACGTGCGGTCGAGCGAGACGTCCCTGCGCGCGAGGAGCGGTTCGTCGTGAAAAAAAAGCCGCGGGCCCGGCAGACGCATCCGCGTGCGCGAGGCCCGCGAGTCGCCGAGGTCCCAGGCGATCGGAAGCCCCAGAGCATCGAAATGCTCGGGCCGGTCGGCCGAGGGAAGAGGCAGCCTCGCGTACCGATCCAGGAGCCAGCCCGGATCGTCGCGGCGCCTCCCGGCCGCGGCCGCGAGCCAGTTGACGTACGGCACGTTGGCGTCCGCGAGGGCTTCCTCCTCGAGCAGCGGGAGAAACGACGGCCAGGTGGCGCGCATCCGGTCCGAGAGCTCGGCCGCATCCCAGTCGATGCGGACCCGGCGCCCGAAACGGCGCGCGAGAAAGCGCGCGATGTCGAAGGAGAAGTCGGTTCCGATCGTCGTGCCCGCGATGCCCGCGGCCTCCGGAGCGTCGAATGGCGAGAGATCCGCGTCCGTCTCGGCGAGCCGCGCGACGCGCCTGGAAAAACCGCGGAGGATCTCTTCGGATAACCTCAGGACGCGCGGCGAGTGCGGATACGCGCGCAGGAACATGACCGCGTCGTGGAGTCGAATCAGCTGCTCCGCGTCGCCGCCTCGGACGCGCCGCGCCGCAGCGAGCAGACGCTGCGCCTCGCGCGCTCCGGGACGCAGGTGCCGCGCGCGCTCGAGCCTCGCGATGAGCGTGTCCGCGGACGTCGGCACGGCCGGCATGCTACTTCGTAATAGGATCGCGGACGGAGGAACGATGAAGCTTCCCCGATACCTCCTGGCCGCTCTCGCGCTGACGGCGCTCGCCCGCGTCGCGGCCGCCCAATCCCCGACGCCCGCTCCCAGGCCGGCTGCAACGCCGCCGGCCGGCGACGCGAAGGAGGGTAAGGCCCTCTTCGCGAAGGTCGTCGAGAACATGGGCGGCAAGCAGAAGGTCGCCACGGTCAAGGACGTGCAGACGCGAGGCGAGTTGACGGCCAAGACGCCCGAGGGCGACGCGAAGATGGACGTCCAGACCGCGCTCGTGTTCCCGGACAAGCTCTCGCAGCAGGTGGACTCGCCGTTCGGCCGCTTCACGATGGTCGCCACGCCGGAAGGCGCATTCCTGCTGGGACCTCCGGGATTGCAGGACCTGCCCGAACCGATGAAGCAGGAGCTGCTGCGGCAGGTCCACCGCGTGCCGCTCTACCTCGCGCAGAAGATAGACGACCCGAAGCTCTCGGTCGTCGCGACGGGATCCGCCCAGGTCCAGGGCGTCGAGGCGAAGATCCTGGAGGTCGGCTACGGCGACACGTCCGTGCGCTGGTACGTGGATCCGAAGACCGGGCGAATCCTTCGCACCGTGCACACGGCCAGCGGACCCGACGGCAAGCCCCTGGAGATGAGCTCCGACTACCTCGACTACCGCGACGAGAGCGGATTTCCGATCGCCCATCGCCTGGAGGTCACGACCAACGGCGAGAAGGACCAGACCCTGGTTCTCGAGGAGTGCAAGATCAACGCGGGTGTGGACCCCGTGGTCTTCCGCAAACCGCCGCCGATGCCGACGCCCGCTCCGACGCCGGAAACGGCGAAACCTCCCGCTTCGGGATAGTCAAACGTCCCAGGTCCCAGGTCGGACTTGGGACTGGGACTGGGACTGGGACTATGGATACGTCGGCGGCACGCAGTTGTTGGGTGCGCGGTCGCCGTTGAAGCGGTCCCGGATCCACTGCACCGCGGTCGTCGCGCTGACCCGCGCGGCGCGGATGTGGTTGACGCCCGGGAGGAGGTCGTAGCGCACGGTGGCGCCCGACGCGCAGAGCCCCTTGACGAAATCGCCGGTGACCGAGGGGCGGACGATGTCGTCCTCCGCGCCCTGCGCCACGTAGATCGGAGACGGGATCGGCGCGCGCCCCGGCCGGTTCTCCTCGATCAGTCCCTTCCACGGATCGACGGCGAAGGCGCCGTCGACCAGCATGTCCTTGGGCAGGTAGCTCGAGTCGACCAGGATCTGGAAGCCCTCCACTTCCGTCTCGATGCAATCGTGCGCGGTCTTCTGGATCGTCGGGATGTACGCGGGTTTGACGACGAGGTCGAGCGGCGCCTTGTACACCTGGGACCAGGACCAGATGGCGTACGCGCCGAGAACACGGCCCGCACGCTCGGAGAGGTCGTCCTCGAGAAGGACCTCCAGGTCGGTCGGCGGAGAAATCGCCGCGACGCCTTCGACGTGGAGCTCGGGCGCGTAGTCGCGCGCGCGCTGGCCGGTGAAGAGCGCCGCATGCCCTCCTTCGGAGTGCCCCCACACGATGAAGCGCCGGCCGGCTCCGGCCTGCTTGAGGTTCCCCGCCGCGCGGACGGAATCCAGTACCGCGCGGGCCTCGCTCAGGCCCACGAGATACGGATGCACTCCCGGGGTGCCGAGGCCTTCGTAGTCGGTGGCGACGACGACGTAGTCCAGCGCGATCAGGGCGGGCAGATGCGGGATTCGTTCGAAGAAGTGCTCGGCCTGCGACGGCGCGCAATCGTCCTCGACCCCCGTGGTTCCGTGCGCCCACGCAACGACGGGCCGCCCGCCGAGCGGGTTGGGCTGATCGGGCGCGACGATGACGCCGGACGTCTCGACGGTCCTGCCGTCGATGCCCATCGAGACGTAGAGAATCCTCCAGGCCTTCGAGCCCGTCGGCGCCCCCTTCATCTCCTTGAAGCTCAGGAGATCCCCGGGTTTTCGACCGGGCTCTGCGACCGGACCCGACGGAGCGGACTTCCCCCCGGGATTCGGCGGAAGCGTCCCGCACGCCGCAGCGACCAGAACGATCCCCGTCAGCCAGGCGGCGCGCACGGGCGAGAGATTACTCCAGGAGACTCTTCAGCCGGGCGTGGCCATCGCGGCTGACCGGCACGCGGGATCCGTCGGAGAGGATCGCGAGGTGGCTTCCCTTCGCGTAGGCCTCGAGTCTCTCGAGGCAGTCGAGCCGTATCAGGTGCGAGCGATGCACGCGGACGAAGCGTGTCGGATCCAGGGAGGCCGCCAGCGAAGCCAGCGTCTGGGCCTTCAGAAACGTCTTTCCCTCGCTCCGGAGCCCGACGTAATCGTCCTGTGCCTCCGCGGCGACGAGCTTCTCGACGGGAATGACGTGCACGCGGCTTCCGTCGCGCACCACGATGCGCTCGAGCCAGGCGCCTTCCGGACGCGCGGCGGCGGCGATGTCCACGGCAGAGGGCATCGCCCGCGAGCGCCTTCGCTCGATCGCCCGGTCGAGCGCGGCCGCGATCCTTTCCGGCGCGTAGGGCTTCAACACGTAGTCCACCGCGGACACCTCGAACGCCTTGACCGCCCACGCGTCGTAGGCCGTGACGAAGACCGCCGCGACGCCGGGGGCGAGCAGCTCGAGTGTCTCGAAACCGTTGAGCTTGGGCATCTCGATGTCGAGGAACACGACGTCCGGCGGCTTCTCGGCCGCGGCTTTCACAGCCTCGAAGCCGTTGGCACACTCGGCCAGGATCCGGACGCCCGAGATCCGCTGCAGGTACTCGCGCAGAACGGCGCGGGCCGGCGCCTCGTCGTCGACGATGAGGACCGAGACCGACGGCCGTGCCTCCCCGGTCACGCCGCTCTCTCGGCGGGCACCGAGATGACGACCAGGAATCGATCCGTCAGCTTCTTCGCGGCGAACAGGGCCTCGGCGCCCCACCGCGCGGCCAAGCGCTCGCGCACGTTGCGCAGGCCGATGCCGGTTCCGGGACGCGACGGCGAATCCGGGTCGAAGGGATTCTCAATCAGGATCCGCAGCCTTCCGCCTCCGCGCGCGACGGACACCCGCACCGTCCCGCCTTCGACGCGGCTGGCGATGCCGTGGCGGACGGCGTTCTCGACCAGCGGCTGAAGGAGCAGAGGCGGGATCTCGCAGCCGGCGCCCTTCTCGTCGAGGTCCTCCTCGACGGTGAGCCGGTCGCCGAAGCGCAGCGCCTCGACGTCGAGGTACGTCCGCGACAGCGCCAGCTCCTCCGACAGCGGAATCGCCGACTTCTCCCCCGCCGCCATGCTCTTGCGCAGGAAGTCGGACAGACGGACGCACATCTCCTGCGCGCGGCCGGGGTCGGCGGAGGCCAGCCCGGCGATCGAGTTGAGGCTGTTGAACAGGAAGTGGGGGCGGATCTGCGCCTTCAGGGCCGCGAGCTGCGCGTCGCGGGCGAGGATCGCGAGGTTCGCCTCGCGTCGCTCGGCCTCGCGCGCCGCCTCGAGCGCGAGCAGGACGTAATTGAGTGCCGCCGCGAGCACGTACAGGAGAATTCCGACCGAGAAGAGCGCCAGGCCCTGAGGCCGGAGGAGTTGCAGCAGTCCCGCGAACGGGCTCCAAAGGCCCCACGCCGCCGCGAGCACCGCGGCGAGGCCCAACCAGATGCACGTGGTGAGAATCGCCGCGACCGCGTGAGCGACGAGTGAGCGGAGCGCGTCCGCCCTGCGGAAGCGGAACTGCCGGCAGACGTACCAGACGGACAGCCCGATGAACGCGTACGCGAACGTCAGCGGCCACGCCATCGCTATCGCCTGGTATGCGCGAATGCCGGCGCCGGGCCGGGCCAGCAGGGCCGTCAGGATCGCCGCCAGCGGCGTGCACGCGGCGAGGTAAGGATTCAGGCGTCCGGGGCGAGCGAGGATGGGGTGCATGGTCGCCGCCTCAGTGCTTGACGTCCACGCCGCCCATGAACACGAAGCCCGTGATCGTGAGGACCTTCTGCGGTGTGCCGATTGGCGGCGGCGCCTGTCCTCGCTTGCCGTAGTTCGCGCCGCCCATGAAAGGCGTTATGTCGAGCACCACAGTCCAGGACTCCGGCACCTTCAGGTCGATTCCGCCCATGGCGACGAAAACATCGATCGTCGCCGCGTCGCCGGCCATCTGTGCGTCACGCATGTCGATGTCGAAACCGCCCATGATCGCCGTGATGGTGCCGCCGCGAAACGCTTGCGACCGGATCATGCGGTCGCCGCCGCCGAACAGCGCAAACTCCGAGAGCCGGTCGCCCGAGGACGGGGGCGGCTCCCGCCAGTCGCGCGTGGCGGCGAGGCCGGCCATCGCGCCGTCGTGCGCACGCTGGCCCGTGCCGTCCGCAACGCCCGGATCCCACGGCCGCGGGCCCCGCGCGCGCCAGATGACGTAGAGGCCCAGCAGGATCAGGACGACCGGCCACACGTGGCGGAAGCTGATCCAGAATAGGCCGAGGTTCCGGAGAAGCAGGAGCGTCCCGACACCGACGAGGATCACGCCCCAGAACCGGTCCGCGTGCTTGCGGGGCCAGATCAGGTTCCCGAGCCCCGGCAGGATCAGAATGAGCGGCCAGTAGTCGATCAGGCTCCCGGCGTCGATCACGCCGAAGCTGTCGAGCACGAACAGGGTTCCGAGGACCGTCAGCACCAGGCCCATGACGAGGCCGGGAGCGAACCGTGGGCGAGTGCGAGCGACTTCGTTCATCGTGTCTCCTCGACTCTCTTCTACGGGACCTCGGACGAAGGAGCCTCCCCTTTTCGGCGAACGGACGTTCTCCGCCGGCCAATGCCGCCGTTTGCCGGGGGGTTCCGCCGGTAAAGCTAGAATCGGCCCGCAAACGCCGATGAGGATTATCCGTCGCACGTCGGGACACGTCGCCTCATGATCTGCCCCAAGTGCCAAACGCCGAACCCGGAGCCGGCGGAGAACTGCCTGCGCTGCGGCTTCGCTTTCGACGGCGCGCCGCCGGTCGAGTTCGAGCAGACGAACGCCTCGGAGCTGACGTCGATACCGACGATGGGAAGCCCCTCCTCGTTCCGGCAGTGGGCGGACCAGTCCCAACGCGGCGTGGCCGCCGTCGTCCTGCCCGCCGGCCTCGAGATCGGCCATCGCTACCGGGTCAAGAGCCTGCTCGGCATGGGAGGCATGGGTGCCGTCTACCTCGTCCACGACAAGGGGCTCGACCGCGACGTGGCCCTGAAGCTCATCCGCTCGGACATCGCCGAGGATGCCGACGCTCTCGAACGCTTCAAGCGCGAGATCCAGCTCTCCCACCGCGTGACGCACCCGAACGTGCTGCGCGTCTTCGACCTCGGAGAGGCCGACGGCATCCAGTTCCTCACCATGCAGTTCGTGGACGGCCGCGACCTCTCGACGATCCTGAAGAAGCAAGGAAAGCTTCCGACCGATCGGCTGCTGCGGGTCTTCCGGCAGACCGCCGAAGGCCTCAAGGCCGCGCACGACCAGGGCGTCATCCACCGGGACTTGAAGCCCCAGAACATCATGCTCGACGGCTCGGACCGGGTCTACGTCACCGACTTCGGCATGGCCAAGTCGTCCGAGCAGTCCGGCATGACGCAGACGGGTGCGGTCATCGGAACGCCGTTCTACATGTCTCCCGAGCAGGTCAAGGGCGAGCCGGTTGGCCCGCAGTCCGACATCTATGCGCTGGGCGTCATCCTGTACCAGATGGCGACCGGGAGCGTTCCTTTCGGCGGGAACACTCCCTTCGAAGTCATGATGGGCAGGCTCCAGCGCCCGCCCAAGCCGATCCGCGAGCTCAACCCGGAGCTTCCGGTCTATCTGCAGAAGATCATCGAGCGCTGCCTCGCGGTCGATCCGAGCCTGCGCTACCAGAACGTCCAGCAGATCCTGGAGGACTTGGACGCCGAGTCGTTCCGCACGTCGATCCGTTATCAGACGATGTCCAAGCGCTGGACCAGACCGGTGGCCGCCGCGATTGCCGCCGTCGTGGTGCTCGCGGCCGCCGGGCTGTGGCTCTACCAGAAAGGAAGGGCCGCAAAGCCTGCGGCAGCGCCGAAGACGCAGTCGGTGCTCGTCGCCGACTTCGCCAACCACGCCGGCGACGCGGTCTTCGACGGAACGCTCGAGCCGGCCTTCACGATCGCGCTCGAAGGCGCCTCCTTCGTCAGCTCGTACAATCGGAGCACCGCGCGCAAAGTCGCGTCCCAGCTCTCGCCGGGCGCAAGCGGGCTCGACCAGACGCTCGCGCGCCTCGTCGCCGTCCGCGAAGGCATCAATGTGGTGACCTCCGGATCGATCGACAAGCGCGGCGACGGCTACGAAGTCTCCGTCCGGGCCATCGACGCCGGAACCGGAAAGACGATCGTCGAAGCCAAGGAGACCGCTTCCGGCAAGGACGCCGTCCTGGCCTCGGTGGCCCGCCTGGCCGCGCAGGTCCGCCGGGCGCTCGGCGACGCCACGCCCGAGTCCACGCAGCTCGCGGCCGCGGAGACCTATTCGGCGGGATCGCTCGACGCCGCGCACGAGTACGCCGTCGCGCAGAACCTGCAGTGGGAAGGAAACTGGGAAGAAGCCATTCGCCACTATCGCAAGGCGCTGGATCTCGATCCCAACCTCGGCCGCGCCTACGCGGGCCTGGCGGCCGTCGAGAGCAACCGCGGGCAGCGCCAGGCTGCGGAGAAGGACTACAAGGAAGCCCTCGCCCGCATCGACCGGATGAGCGAGCGCGAGAAGTACCGGACCCGCGGCGGTTACTACCTTCTGGTGCGCAATCCCGACAACGCGATCGAGGAGTTCACCTCGCTCGTCAAGCTCTTCCCCGCCGACACCGCCGGGATCGCGAACCTGGCCTTCGCGTACTTCGTCAAGCGCGACATGGCGAACGCACTCTCGTGGGGACGCAAGGCGATCGAGATCTACCCGAAGAACGTGCCGCAGCGAAACAACTTCGGCCTGATCGCGATGTATGCCGGCGATTTCGAGACCGGTGCGCGGGAGCAGAAGACCGTTCTGCAGATGAACGCGCAGTTCGTGCTGGCCTACGTCGGTCTCGCCCTCTCGGAGCTCGGAGCGGGACGACCCCAGGATGCGCTGGCGACCTGGAACAAGCTCGCCGGCATCGGGCCCGCCGGCGCATCCTCCGCCGCGATGGGCCTGGCGGACCTGGCCCTGTATCAGGGAAGGATCGACGACGCGCGGTCGATCCTCGAGGGCGGGATCGAGCACGACCTGGCCGCCAAGGACTCCGAATCGGCGGCCCGCAAGCTGACGGCGCTCGCCGAGGCCGAGATGGAAAGCGGCCAGACGGCGCGGGCCACGGCCGCGGCCGAGCGGGCCATGGGCATGAGCAGCGACGTCGCAGTCGTGGTCAGCGGCGCCCGGGTCCTCATCGAGGCGGGAGAGGAGAAGAAGGCGCTCGCCGCGGCAGCACAGCTCGAAGCGCGCCTCGAGCCGGATCCGCAGATGTACGCGGCGCTCCTCCGGGGAGAGGCGGACCTGAAGCGACGCAACTACCGGGAAGCGATCACCCGATTCAAGGACGCCCGCAAGCTCGCGGACTCGTGGCTCCTGCGCTACGACCTCGGACGCGCCTACCTGGAGGCGGGCTCGTTCGCCGAGGCCGACGCCGAGTTCGACGCGTGCGTGAAGCGCCGCGGCGAGGCCACCGCCGTGTACCTCGACGAGGTCCCGACCTTCCGCATCTTTCCGCCCGTCTACTACTACGTCGGTCGCGCGCGCGAGGGCTTGAAGAGCGCGGGGGCGACCGACGCCTACAAGACCTTCCTGGCCTTCCTGACCGGAGAGGGAGGCACGCTCGGCAAGGATGCTCGCCGCCGCCTCGCCGCCAAGTAAAAAGGCGGCGGCCCCGCTCGGGACCGCCGCCTCATGGACGAACCGGATCTAGTTCAGCTTCTCGATCGTGGCCCGGATCGCGCTGCCGTCGTTCAACTGGAGCTCGAGCTCGTAACAACCGGGGCCCGCCACGGATGAGGTGTCCCAGTTGAAGATGAACTGGTTGGTCCCCGTGTCGAACCGGAAGGTGCTTCCTCCCGTGGCTCCCGTCGTCGGCTTGTACAGAAGGAACACCTGGCCGGTCGCCTGACCCGAGCACAATCCGCCCGTGTAGGCGACGGCCTGCAGAAGCTGCGCCGAGGTCAGGTCGGAGATGAAGTTGCCGGACCCATCTTGGAGCTTCCATTTGACCGGCGTAGCCGACCCGAAGTTGGCGGTGCCCGAGAAGGTCGGCGCGGCGAGCGTTCCCGCCGTCGCCATCGGCGACAGGAAGCCTGTGAACGTGTACGGCCCGATGACCGTCTGGACCAGCACGCTCGACGTGCTGCTCGCGAAGTTCGCGCCCCCGCCGTAGACCGCCGTGATCGAGTGCGCGCCCGGCGCGAGCGCCGCGGTGGTGAATGCCGCCGATCCCGTGGAGAGCGCCGACGTGCCGAGCGTCGCGGCGCCGTCCTTGAATGTCACCGTTCCGGTCGGCACGCCCGCGGTCGAGGTCACGGTCGCCGTGAACGTCACTGACTGGCCCTGGATGGATGGATTCACACTGGACACGATCGTCGTGGCCGATCCCGCCGGATTCACCGTCAGGCCCGACGTCGCGCCGCTCAGAAGGTGAACGGCCGTCGCCGAGAAGTTCGCTCCGATGAGGTCCGTGCCGGCGGACGGCGGAGTCACCGTCACCCCGCAGGCCGAGGAGCCGGGCACGGTCGGCGCCAGGACGCAGGTAGTCGCGGAGAGGCCCGAACCGGTCAGGGCGATCGTGCCGGTGGGGCTGGACGGCGTCCCGCTTCCCTCCGTGTCGGCGACCGTGACGGTGACGGACGTGGACTGGCCGAAGTTGATGGGATTGGCGCCGAAGGCGATCGAGGTCGTCGTCTTGCGGGCATTGACGGTGAGGTTGAACGTCTGGGTCGCCGTCTGCGGCGTGCCCGGAGTCGAGTCGGAAACCTTGACCGTGAACGAGAAGCTCCCCGAGCTCGTCGGGGTGCCCGAGATGACGCCCGCCGAAGAGAGCGTCAGGCCCGCCGGCAGCGTGCTTCCTGGAGCGACCGTCCACGTCAAAGGCGCCTTTCCGCCGGAGGCCTGAAGCGTGGTGCTGTAGGACGTCCCGACCAGGGCTGCGGGCAGCGTCGTGCCGTTGGTCGTCTGGATGAAGAGGAGCGCCGCGAAGTCCGGTACGGATCCGTTCGTGTTGGTTCCGTGCGCGGTCACGACCGGAGTCAGGCTGCGGACCAGGTCCGCCATCTGCTCGGGCGTGAGGGCGGCGCGCAGTGTCACGAACGCCGTCTCGCCGGGAGCCAGCGCCATCGTGGAGTTCGCGACGCCCGAGTCGGTGATGTTGGGATTGGAGGCGGACGCGAGGTCCGGCGCAACCGCCGCGGCATTGACGTTGGACACGACCACGCTCTGAGGCTGGTTGAGCAGCGTGCAGTTCGCGCTGGCCGGCGTCGTCGAGTTCTTCGTGACGATCACCTGCAATGGCACGTTGTAGGCGTTGTTGCCGAAGAGGGCGACCCTGTACGAGTGGGCCGTGTTGCCGGAGTTGACCACGGCGTACGTCGTCTCGGAGAGCGGCGCGTTGGAGATGTTGAGGTTCGAGATATTCAGGTTCGAGATGTTCAGGTTCGCGGCCGCGGTGTTGGAGATGTTGAGGTTCGAGATGTTCAGCGCCGACGGGTCCGGGTTGGAGATGTTGAGGTTCGAGATGTTCAGGTTCGAGATGTTGAGGTTGGAGATGTTCAGAATCGCCGGGTCGACGTTCGAGATGTTGAGGTTGGAGATGTTGAGGACCTGGTTCGGGTTGGAGATATTCAGGAACGGGTTCGGGTTGGCTGGATTCCAGACCTGGAAGCCGGGCGTATAGATCTCGAGCGTCCCGATGTCGGCGGTCGTCCCGTCAGGCTGAGCGAGCGGCGAGACCGAGCCTTCGGGGTTCATCACGATGAAGCCAGTCAGCGACCCGCCGACTTCCGCGACGTTGACTGTAAAGCCTGCGGCCACGTTGGAAGACTTCGCGAACACCGGCCGCGCGGCACCGGAGCGGGCGGCGATCGTCACGTCGAGCGTCGTCTGGGAAGACGTCTGCAGGAAGGAGGCCTGCCCGCCGGAGGGCTGCGTCACCGTCAGGCGGAACGTGCGCTGCTGGCTGGTCAGGTTCTGCAGCGTCACCACGAAGGATCGCTGCAGCGTCGCGGAGAGCGGCTTCACGTTTTGCGGCGACCCGACGAGGAGACCCTCGGTGATCCGGCTGCTGTAGACGTTCTGGTTGCGCATGCCCTCTTGCCCGTTGACGCACAGAGGGGTCTGCTGCGTCGGGTCGAGGACGCTCTGGTGGACCAGTCCCGCCGGCGTGTAGTTCGCCCAGTTGCCGTCGAGCGGCGGCTTGACGTCGCGGTTGTCGGTCCAGGAGGCATAGGCGACGAGCGGGTTCGAGGCCGAAGTGTTGAACGTCCAGCCTCCTGTTCCATTGGCCTTGAAGTTCTGGCCCGCGATGTCGATGTAGTCCCCGAGGAACGGAAGCGTGCCCTGCGAGAACAGCGGCAGGTTCGGCGGATTGTTCTGCAGCTGGGTCAGACCGGTGGGCGTTCCCGTGTCCGTCGCGGTGAGGCCGAACCGGTACTGGGAGACGGTCGTCGAGGCGAAGACGGGCGCCGCGCCGGCGGCGGCCTCGGCGACCCGGAGGTCCACCGTGTGCCGGCGCATGGTCAGGGTCGCGTCATCGATCTGAAGCGTGAAGACCTGCTCGGGATGGGCGGGAAGCTCGCCCTTGGGATCGCGCCGCACCAGGTAGAAGCGCCCCTGTGCGTCGGGGGCGAACGGG
>JBKOVK010000327.1:0-12958 GCA_046724475.1 Acidobacteriota bacterium
AGCGAGCGAGGGATCGGGCGCGCGGTCGAGGTCGGCTTACCGAGCCGCGCGCCGGTGCGTGAGCAGGTCCTGAACCGAGCGAGAGCGACGGGAATGGTGGAGGCGGCGGGAGTCGAACCCGCGTCCGGAAGCGCTGCGGGAGAGGCCACTCCATGCTCAGCCTCTTCTGAGTTCTCGTCCCGCCGTCTCGAGAAGAGGCAAAACGACGGCAGGACCACCCCGGATTCGTTTCGGCGGTCCGTCCGGGGACCCGGCCCGCCTACACCCGAATTTCGCGACGTCGGCCGGAGCGCGTCGGGTGCGCTCACCGTCCAACGAGGCTACTTAATTAAGCAGCCAGAGCGAAGTTGCTGTTGTTCGCAGCTACTGTTTCCCACCCGGATTAACGAGGCTGGATGAGATCCTCGGCATGCAACCTCTCGCGCAATCGTCCCCGTCGAGACCGTATCGCCCCCACGGAGCTCTCGTTTTGCGCGAGGCTCAAAGAACGGAGCCAGATTCTAACACCCGGGTCGGACCCCGAAATTCCCTCCGCGCTTGACACCGCGGGGTCGCCGGGATGGAATGCCCGCGGTGGCCGGCAACGGAAACGAGCTCATGGTGGTCGTCACGTCGGTGGGGACCGAGGAACAGGCCCTCGACGTCGCCCACGCCCTGGTGCGCGCCCGGCGCGCCGCCTGCGTCAACATCATTCCGAACGTCCACTCGGTCTACCGATGGAAGGGCCGCGTCTGCGACGACGGCGAGATGCTCCTGATCGTCAAGACGCGCGCCGCCAACTTCGAAGCCGTGCGCGAGACGATCCACCGGGTCAACACGTACGAGCTGCCGGAGGTTCTGGCCTACCGCGTCGACTGGGCGTCTCCCGGCTTCTCCAACTGGATCGAGAAGATGACGGTGGCCCCGCGCCGCGGCCCGCGCGCCGTCAAGCCGAAGGCGGCCGCCGCAAAGCCCCGGACGCGGGTGCGCGCGCGCGCCTGACGAGGCGCCCACGGCCGTCTCGGTCGCATTTCTCACTCTCTTTCTCGGGCTCACTTCCGGGGACCAGCAGGTCCGGCTCAACGTCCAGGGATCCGTCGCCACGGTCGAGATCGCGCTGGATGGCAAGCGGATCGCCTCGCTCGACAGCCCGCCGTGGGAGGCGCCTATGGATCTGGGTCCCACACTCGCGCCGCACGAGCTGGTGGCGCGGGCGCTGGATCCGGGCGGCCGGGAGCTCGCGCGGGCCCGACAGTGGATCAACATGCCGCGGCCTCCGGCGGAAGCCGAGATCCTTCTGGAGCGCGACAAGGCGGGGCGCGCGACTTTAGCGCGCATCGCCTGGCAGAGCCTGACGGGGGAGCAGCCGGTCAAGGTCGAAGTCAGCTTCGACGGCCGGCCGCTCAAGATGGACGCGCTGCGTCGGGTCGCGATTCCCTCGTATGCTCCCGAGGTTTCCCACGTCCTGACGGTGGAGCTGGAATTCGAGAGCGGCATCAAGTCGCGCGACGACGTCGCGCTCGGCGGCGGGGCGGGGGAAGAAGCGCGGAGTGAGCTGACGGCGGTGCCGATCCGCCTCGCCGAAAGGCGCCGTCTCGAGCCGTCGGCGTTTTCGGGGACGCTGCGCGCGCGCGGCAAGATCCTGCGGGTCGTGGAGGCCGAGGAAGGCGGCGCGACGCTCTGGGTCGTCCGCGACGACAGCGCCGTCGAAGCCAACGGGCGGCTGCGAAACCTGGAAGGGTCGCCGATACGGTTTCCGCCGCTGGTGTCCACGACGCTGGCCCTGAAGAAGGACGATGCCGTGCATTTCCTGTGGCCCCGTCCGCAGGCGTTCCCCAACGCGTCCGTGCCGACCCAGCTCTTCCCGTCGACCGAGAGCTTCGGCCACTCCGACGGCGGTCTCGCGTACCTCTTGTCCCACGTCGCCAATCCGTCTCCCTCGAGCATCTTTCCGATGTATGCCGACGGCGTCGCCGTCGCGGGGCTCAACGCCTTCGAGAGCTTCGGACGGCGAGCGGTACTGCTCGTACTCGGCGAGACGAGCGAGGACGCGAGCACGTACGGCGCCGGAAACGTGCGGCGCTACTTGGAGCTCCTGCGCGTGCCGCTGTTCGTCTGGACGCTCCGCGACGTGCCCCCGGATTTCTCACCATGGGGGCGCATGGAGGCCATCGGCACCAGTCGTGGGGCACGCACGGCGTATGCGCGTCTGCGGGCGTCGCTCGAGTCCCAGCGCATCCTTTGGGTCGAAGGCCGCTACCTGCCTCAGGAGATCGAGCTCGCCGAGGGAGCCGAAGGGATCGAGCTGGTTCGCTGACTCCTAGTGCTTCTCGGCTGGCGTCGCCACGACGAGATCGGTGAGACCTCCGAAGCTCGAATGCGCGAGATACACGACCCCCTTGTCCGTGACGGCGGGATTGCGTGCGCCGGCGTGCGTGGGAACCCGGGCTTCCACGGCCATCTGGCCGTCGGCGCCGACGCGAGCCACGGTCAGCCGGCCGTCGCGGGCGGCGCCGGCGTAGAGCCGGTGCGTCGCCGGCGCGTAGTCGATGTCGTCCACGCCGTCGCCCGTGTCGACCGACGATAAGACCCGTCCGTCGTGCGCCGTATCGAGGACCTCGACGCGCGCGCTGCACGCCACGAAGAGCTGACCCGCGGCGGGATCCACGCGCAATCCGTGCGGGCCCTCTTCTCCGCACGCCGGCTTCCACGTCGTGACGGTCTTGTGCGTGTCGAGGTCGATCCCGAGCGTGAGGTCCTTGTCTTCGAGGTTCGTGTAGAACCGGCCATGGGCCGCGTCGACCGCGAAGCCCTCGGGATTCCCGTCGAACGCGAGCTTCGCCTTTTCGTCGAGCGTCCGACCGTCGAGCACCCGAATGGACTTGTCGCGGGGCGTCGTCACCCAGACCTCTTTCCGGCCCGCGACGTAGGCGAGGCCGTCGGGCATCGAGTCGAGCTTGTGGCATACGCCCTTCGTCAGCGACCGCGGGTCGAAGGCGCACACCGTCGAGTCGCCACGGTTGCCGACGTAAACGACGGCGTCGCCGATCGTGACCGAGCTGGGCCCGACGACGCGCTTGCGATCGCCCGATCCCATCTCCGCCGTCGGGAGTCCGCCGATCGGCTTCATCGAGCCGCTGGCCGAGTCGATGACCACGACGGAGCCGGCGCTGCCCGCGGGAACCCAGACGGAGTGCGTCGCGGGATCGAAGGCGATGTAGTCCATGCTGTTTCCGCCGGCGGCCGCCCCGGGCAGAGGCTGCATCCGCACCGTGTAGCCGCCCTCGTCCGC
The DNA here is from genome assembly GCA_046724475.1 of Acidobacteriota bacterium. Taxonomy (GTDB): domain Bacteria; phylum Acidobacteriota; class Thermoanaerobaculia; order UBA5066; family Gp7-AA6; genus DAHUXD01. The sequence continues at coordinate 3,272 of JBKOVK010000327.1, forward strand.
GGCCCTGGTCGGACTTGCGGCGAGGAGCGCCGCGGAGATCAGGAGGAGGGAGAGTCGGACGGGGTCGGAAGAACGGGTCGGCATGGTCGCTCCTCGTCGCCAGTTGTCGACGACTCGGCGATCTTAGTACGGGTGAATTGCGCTCGATGAAGGGTCCCCGGAACTACCCCAGCGCCTGATCCAGGTCCGCCAGGATGTCCTCGACGTCCTCGATGCCGACGGAGATGCGCACGAGGCCCGGCGTGACACCGAGGCGGTTGCGCTCCTCCTCGGGGATCGAAGCGTGGGTCATCGTCGCCGGATGCGAGATCAGCGTCTCGACACCGCCCAGGCTCTCGCCGAGCGAGCACAGGCGCACCTTCGACAGGAATGCGTTCGCGGCATCGAAGGAGCCGAGGTCGAAGGAGATCATCGCGCCGAAGCCCCGCATCTGGCGTTTCGCCAGCGCGTGGTGCGGGTGATCCGGAAGGCCGGGGTAGTGGACCTTCTTGACCTTCGGGTGCCTGGCGAGGTGCGCCGCGACCTTGCGCCCGTTCTCCTCGTGCCGCTCCATGCGGACGACGAGCGTCTTGATGCCGCGCAGCACTAGCCACGAGTCCATCGGCGAAAGGATCGCCCCCGAGCTGTTCTGAACGAACCCCAGCCACTCGACGTGCTCCGGCGACTTCGCCACCGCGATGCCACCGACGGTGTCGGAGTGGCCGCCCAGGAACTTCGTCGTCGAGTGCATGACGATGTCCGCGCCCAGCGCCAGCGGGTTCTGCAGGTACGGAGAGCAGAACGTGTTGTCCACGACGACGATGGCCCCGACGCGGTGGCCGAGCTCCGAGAGCGCGGCGATGTCGGCCAGCTGCATCGTCGGGTTCGTCGGCGACTCGAGGTGGAGCATCCGCGTCTCGGGACGGATCGCCTTCTCGACGGCGGCGGGGCTCGCCGTGTCGACGAAGTCGAACGCGACGCCATAGCGCGCCAGGATCTTCGTGTAGTACCGGTACGTCCCGCCGTAGGTCATGTTCGAACACACGACGTGTTCGCCCTGCTTGACCAGCGTCGAGATCGCGGTGATCGCCGCCATGCCCGACGCGAACGCCTTTGCGCCCGCCCCTCTCTCAAGCGCCGTCAGATTCTCCTCGAGCCGCGCGCGCGTCGGGTTCTGGGTGCGGGCGTACTCCCAGCCCTTGTTTTTCCCGATCGCCTCCTGGACGTACGTCGACGTCTGGTAGATCGGGAACGAGACCGAGCCCGTCGCCGGCTCCGGCTCGTTGCCGGCGTGAATGCACTCGGTCGAGAAGCCCGGATGTTGCCTTTTCTCGGGCTGCTTTTTTTCGGTCGGCGCGTCGAGGGTCAGCGAGTCTTTCATTTGAAAATCCCCTGTTCCGGATAGCGTTCCGCGCCGTCCGGAAAAAGCGTCACGACCGTCTTGCCCGGACCCAGCCGCCGGGCGACGCGGAGGGCGGCGGCCGCGGCCGCGCCCGAGGAGCCTCCGGCGAAGAGGCCTTCCTCTCGGCACAGCGTCCGGCATGTCTCGAAGGCCTCGGCGTCATCCACCATCATCACTTCGTCGGCGAGGGAGCGGTCGAAGATCGGCCAGATCTCCGAGAGCCCGATCCCTTCGACGTCGTGATGGCCGCGCGGGCCTCCGCCGAGGATCGAGCCCTGCGGCTCCACGGCCACACGCAGGATCCCCGAGTGGTGTTCGGTCAGATAGCGCGCCACGCCCGTGAACGTCCCGGTCGTGCCGACGCCGGCTACCCACGCGTCGATGCGGCCGCCGATCTGCTCGGCGATCTCGGGGCCGGTCGTCTCGTAGTGGGCCTTGGGATTTGCGGGATTGTGGAACTGGCTGGGCTGGTGGGCGCCCGGAGTGGAGCGGACGATTTCATTGGCGCGAGCGATCGCGCCGGACATCATGCCGTCGGCGCTCGTGCGCACGATCTCCGCGCCCGCGGCTCGCATCAGCTTCGCCTTCACCGCGCCGTAGCCTTCGGGCATCACGACGATGCAGCGGTAGCCGCGCGCGGCGGCGATCACCGCGAGCGCGACTCCGGTGTTGCCCGACGTGGCCTCGACGATCGTGCCGCCGGGGCGTAGAAGCCCCCGGGCCTCGGCGTCGTCCACCATCGCCTTCGCGATGCGGTCCTTGACGCTCCCTCCGGGATTGAACCATTCGAGCTTGGCGAAGATCCGCGCCGCTCCGCGTGCGAAGTGCGTCAACTCCACGAGCGGCGTGTTGCCGATCGACGAGGGCACGCTTCCGGCGGGCCGGGCCGGCGTTTCGGGGGAGAGTTTCAATGCCACTCGATCGAGTTCCTCTTGGACGATAACAAAAAAAAGCCCCGGCTATGCCGGGGCTTCCGTCGTTGCGAAACGGAACTCAGTAAGCCTGCTGCGACCGCCGCGCGGAGTAACACTCGCGGCAGTAGACCGGCTTGCCGTTGGTCGGATTGAACGGAACCTGCGTTTGCTTGCCGCAGCCGTCGCAGGTCACGTCGTAGAAAGTGCGCTCGCGGCCCTCGCCCGAAGAAGCCTTGCGCTTGTCGCGGCAGGGCTTGCAACGCTTGGGCTCGTTGGTGAAACCCTTGCGAGCGTAGAACTCCTGATCATCGGCCGAAAAAAGGAACGTCGAACCGCAGTCGACGCAAGTGAGATTCTTATCCGTGTATTGCTGCATCATGGACGTTACAGATCTCCCGGGTTTTTATCCCCTGGGCCGGGCGGTTGTCCGCTCCGGCAAAAAATGACGAAACGAAGGCACTCGAAAACGAACCGGCGCCCGGCGCCGGCCGCTAGCTCTCTCTAGGACCAACCCCCTTTCGATTGCACGGACGCCTCCCCGCAAGGAGCGTACGGATGGGGGATGGAAAGCATAAAGATGGCGGCTCGATGTGCGGGGTCTTCGTAAAAGCTGGCGGAACGTAGCATGTAAATTTAGGTTGTTGCAAGGGGAATCTGTCCGATCGGACAGGGGCATCCTGCCGCCGGAATCGGGCGTTTTTTGTCGGCCCGATTCAATTTTCCGCTAGCGGTCGTATCTATTGGCGGAGCGCGGGTTACGAGCCGATGACTCCGGTCGTCGGCGAGGAGGCGGTGGCGTACCGCTTCCTCGGAATCCGGCCCGCCAGGTATGCATCCCGGCCCGCGCGCACGGCGTCGCGCATGGCGCGGGCCATCCGGACGGGATCCTTCGCGCCGGCAATGCCGGTGTTCATCAGGACACCGGCCGCGCCGAGCTCCATCGCGACGCAAGCGTCCGACGCCGTGCCGACACCCGCGTCCACGATGACCGGCACCTTCGCGCGCTCCAGGATGATCGAGATGTTGTTGGGATTCTGGATTCCGAGCCCCGATCCGATCGGCGCGCCGAGCGGCATCACCGCCGCGGCCCCGGCGTCCTCGAGCTTGCGGCAGATGATGGGATCGTCGGAGGTGTAGGGGAAAACCACGAAGCCTTCCGCGACCAGGGTCTTCGTCGCCGAAAGCAGCGCTTCGTTGTCGGGCCAGAGCGTCTGCTCGTCGCCGAGCACTTCGAGCTTGACCCAGTTAGACAGTCCCACCTCGCGCCCGAGCCGGGCCGCGCGCACGGCATCCTCTGCGGTGTAGCAGCCGGCGGTGTTCGGAAGAAGAGTCATGCTCTTCGGCAGGTAGTCGAGGAGAGATTCCTTGGTGCGGTCGGTCAGATTGACGCGGCGCACGGCGACTGTGACGATCTCCGCGCCGGAGGCCTCGAGCGCTTCCTTCATCAGTGGGAACGTCGCGTACTTGCCGGTGCCGACGATCAGGCGCGAGTTGAACGTGCGATCGCCGAAACGAAAGGGGTCGGCCCCCTCCGCGGGCGCGGCAGACGGCGGCGTTTCCAGGGTCGGTGTGCTGGCCATGGGCGATCCTTATCCCCGGGGTTTGGCGGGGTCAAGCAGGAAAACGTTGTCGATCAGCCGCGTCTTCCCGAGGCGGACGGCGGCCGCCAGCGACGTGCCGGGGCGGACCCTCTCGCGCCGCTCCATCGATTCGGCGTCCACGGCCTCGACGTAGTCCACCTCGAGCCCGGCGGCCTCGAGCTGGCGGCGCGCCTCCTCCTCGAGGCGCTCCGCGTCGTTCTCTCCGTGCACCGCGCGCGCGCGGGCGGCGAGGAGCGTGCGCGAAAGGTCGCTCGCGCGGCGGCGCTCTTCGGGGGAGAGGTACGCGTTGCGGGAAGACATCGCGAGCCCGTCCGGCTCCCGCACCGTTTCGCCGACGACGAGCCGGACGGGGAAATCGAGGTCCCAGATCATCCGTCGGATGACGGCGACCTGCTGGAGGTCCTTTCGCCCGAAGACCACGACATCGGGGAGGACCTGGAGCAGAAGCTTCGCGACGACGGTCGCCACTCCCTGGAAATGGCCGGGACGGCGCGCGCCTTCGCCTCCTTCGGAGACGCGTGTCACTTCGACGCGCGTGGCGAAACCGTCGCCGTAGAAACGCTCCGAATTCGGCAGGTACACGACGTCGGCGCCCTCCTTCTCGAGCAACCGTGCATCCTCGTCGGGCTTCCGCGGGTAGCGGGAGAAGTCCTCGTGCGGGCCGAACTGGAGGGGATTGACGAAGATCGAGACGACGACGAAGGGCGCGTGGCGCTTCGCCAGGCGTACGAGCGACATGTGCCCTTCGTGGAGCGCGCCCATCGTCGGCACGAAGGCGACCTGCTTGCCGGCCTTTCGCGCCTGGCCGACCGCGGAGCGAAGCTGTGCGAGCGACGTGGCGGTGATCATCTAGGCATTCCCTCTCCCCATTGTCTTCGGGGGGAGAGGGTAAGGGTGGGGGGGCCGGTCGTTCAAGAGCCGCTTCGAAGATCCCTCAGTGGACGCGGCGCAGGGTCGGTTTCGCTCCCGTAAAGCTCTCCTCCCGCGACGGAAAATCGCCCGACTTGACGTCCTTCGCGAATGCGCGTGCCGCGTCGCCGATCACCGTCGAGAGGTCCGCGTAGCGGCGGACGAACTTGGGCCGCAGGTCGCGCGTCAGGCCGACCACGTCGTGGAAGACGAGGACCTGGCCGTCGCAATGAAGCCCGGCGCCGATCCCGAGCGTGGGGACCGGGATCTTCTCCGTGATCTCCGCGGCCAGCGTCTCCGGAACGCACTCGAGGACGATCGCGAAGCACCCCGCCGACGCCAGCGCCTGCGCGTCCTCGACGATCTCGCGCGCCGAGTCCGCCTCGCGCCCCTGCACCTTGAAACCGCCGAGCTTGCGGAAAGACTGCGGGGTCAGGCCCACGTGCCCCATCACCGGGATGTCCGCTGCGAGGATTGCTTCGACCGCGGGAAGGATCCGCCGGCCTCCCTCGACCTTGACGGCGGCGGCGCCGCCCTCGGCAAGGAAACGGCCTGCATTCTCGACCGCTCGCGCGGGCTCGGCCTGGTACGAGAGAAAAGGCATGTCACCCACGACGACCGCGCGCTTGACGGCGCGCGAGACGGCGCGCGTGTGGCGGATCATCGTGTCCATCGTCGCGGTCAGCGTGCTCGGCTGGCCGTAGACGGTCATCTCGACGGAGTCTCCAATGAGGAGAATGTCGATCCCGGCTTCGTCGAGAAGCGCCGCCGACGGCGCGTCGTAGGCGGTCAGCATCGCGATCTTCTCGCGGCCTTTGGCTGCGACGATCTGGGGGATCGAGAGGGGCTCGGTCTCCGGAAGGACGGACATCTTTCGCTCCTTGCCTTTCGGTCGACGTCCGCAACGCCACGGATCGCCGCCGAGAAGGGCGAGATGCGGATTATATCGCCAGGCGTCCCGAGCGCTTCCAGCCTGTCATCCCGAGCGGAGCGAGGGATCCCGGACTTGATCCGCCCTCAGCCCTGTCGAGCGCGGGATCCCTCGGGGTTACCGCCGGCTCTCGCCGGCGTTGCCTACTGCTGGGGGCCTGCCTTCGGTGGTCGGCTGAGGCCCTCGGGATGACCGTCGGCGGCGCTGCGCGCTCCAACGGTCACTTGGGGGCGCCGCTGGCAGCCGGAACGTAGTACTGCACGCCCTTGCGGGTCTTCTGGATCTGACCCACGAGATCCTCGAAGTCGGCCGGCCGGTTGACGAAGTCGATCTCGTTGGTGTCGACCACGAGGAGCGGCGTCTCCTCGTAGTGGTAGAAGTAGTAGTTGTAAGCCTCGATCAGCTGCGCCAGGTACTCCGGCGTCACCTGCTTTTCGAGCGCGCGCGTCTTCTTCTTGATGCGCTTCAGGCAAGTCTCCAGGGTGCCCTGAAGGTAGATCACCAGGTCCGGTTTGCGGACCGACTCGGAGAGTAGCGTGTAGAGCTTGTCGTAGATCAGCAGCTCCGAGTCGTCGAGGTTCAGGCACGCGAAGATCTTGTCCTTGGGAAAGTCGTAGTCCGCGACGACGAGGTTCGTGAACAGATCGATCTGCGCAATCTCCTGCTGCTGCTGGTAGCGGGACAGAACGAAGAAGAGCTGGGTCTGGAACGCCGCTCCCTTCTTCTTCTTGTAGAAGTCGGGCAGGAACGGATTGTCCACGTCCTCGAGCACTTTCGTGCCGTGGAAGCGGCGGGCGAGCATCTCGACGAGAGACGTCTTGCCGACTCCGATCGGGCCGTCCACCGCCACGTGGCGGAGCTTGACGTCGCCTTCGCTCGGAATCGGCATCGGCCCGAATTCTAATGCGAAGCAGTCAGCGCGCCAGCACGTCCGCGATTCCGCAGAGTGCGAGCGTGACCGAGACGAATCCGTTCGCCGTGAAGAAGGCCGCGTCGACGCGCGAGAGATCGCCGGGGCGAACGATTGTGTGTTGGTAGGCCAGAGCCGCGACCGTCGCGGCGATTCCGGCGAGAAAGAGCCAGCCTCCTCCGGACAGCCTCCAGACGGCGAGGAGGAGAACGACCATGGCGGCGTGCAGCAGAGTCGAGATGCCGAGGGCGCGTCGGGCGCCGAAGCGGACGGGGATCGATTTCAAGCCCACGCCGCGGTCGTGGTCTTCGTCCTGGAGCGCGTAGATGATGTCGAAGCCGGCGGTCCAGCAGAGCACCGCGAGGCCGAGCAGGATCGGCAGGAGAGCGAACGAGCCGCGGACCGCGATCCACGCGCCCACGGGCGCCAGGGCCAGGCACAGGCCGAGCACCAGATGCGACAGGGACGTAAAGCGCTTGGTGTACGAGTAGAGAAAGAGCAGCGCCAGCGCGACCGGGGAAAGGATCAGTGTCAGTCGGTTCAGGCTCGCCGCGGCCGCCAGGAACAGCACCACCGACGCGGCGAGGAAGACGCGCACGAAGCCGACGGAGAGAGCGCCCGTCGAGAGCGCGCGCGAGGCGGTGCGCGGGTTGGCGGCGTCCAGATATCGGTCCGCCAGCCGGTTCTGGGCCATTGCGGCACTGCGGGCGCCGAGCATCGCGAGAAGGATCTTGCCGAGCGTCGCCGGCCGTGGCCAGCCGCCGGCCGCCAGAAACGCCGACAGCAGCGCGAACGGCAGCGCGAAAAGCGTGTGCGAGAACTTGATCATCTCGAGCGTCGTCCGGAGCGACCGGAAGACGCCCGCCCGGGCCGTCATCGCCGTCCGCGGCGTCCGGCTTTCGGCGCCGCGCCCGGTCCCTCCCACCGATGCGCTTCGCCTCGCGGCGAGAGACCCAGCATCCGCGCCGCGCGGACGCAGAAGGCCTCGAGCAATCGGTCGACCGTCGGATCGGCGATGTAGAACGCCGGCAGGGGAGGCATCACGATCGCGCCGGCGAGGGTGGCCTGGCGCATGTTCTCGATGTGGACGAGAGAATACGGCGACTCGCGCAGGGCGAGGAGAAGGGGCCGCCTCTCTTTCAGACACACGTCGGCGGCGCGCTGGAGCAGGTCCCGGGCGATTCCGTTGGCGATCGCACCGAGCGTGCCTCCGCTGCACGGCACGACGATCATGCCGGCCGCGGGGTAGGAGCCCGACGCGATCGACGCGCCGACGTCGGCGTAGTCGTGGAGGACGAGCTTGCGAGCGAGGGGGCGCGCCAGCCCGAGGGAGGCCATCCAGTCCGCCGACGACGCGATCGCCGAGTCAATCTCGCTGCGCGCGACCAGAAGGGACGGCTCCGACAGGATCAGGTGAAGTCGCGACAGCCCGCCCGAGGCGAGCGCGACCTGCACCATTCGCTGCGCCAGGCGGGCTCCGGAACCACCCGAAACGCCGACGACGATCTCTCTGCCGGCCACCGCGACGGAGTCTATACGGGCGCACCGACAAGAGATTCGAACCGCGTCACGGGCTCTTGACGCCGGGGCGAACGCCGACAAGTCAAAGACTTGGGTCCTTTTGCCGGGGCTCGCGGACGCATTCTCTTGTCGCTCCGCGCTTCGCGCGCGGATGCCCCGGAACGGGCTAAGTCGCGCCGGCGCCACGCTTTGACCGGCGCGAGCCGCCGCGGCACGGATTTCGCCTTTCTCCCGGCCTTCGAAAGGAGGTGCCGATGGAGAACGCCTGATCGCAAAACTCGATGAGGACAAACCCGCTCCCTTCGTTTCCACGCAGTCGTTTCACAAAGGAGCTTTCATGCAGCCTTCGAGAATCCGTGCACTCTGTCTGGCGATCGTCTTCCATCTCGGCGCCGGGGCACTTGCGTTCGCGCAGGACGCCGACAAAGCCGGCCCGGCGTCCGAACACCAAGGCAAGAAAGTCAACATCAACACCGCATCGGCGGCCGAGCTCGCGTACCTGCCGCGCATCGGCGCGAAGGTTGCCGAGCGCATCATCGCGTACCGCAAGGAAAAGCCCTTCACCCGTCCGGAGGAGCTCATGGAGGTCAAGGGCATCGGCGAGAAGCTCTTCCTGACGCTGAAGCCCTACGTCGCGGTCAGCGGAACGACGACGCTGACTTCCAAGGTTCGGTCCTCTTCCTCTTCTTCGCGCCGTCCCCCTTCCCCCGCGGCCGCGGAGAAGCCTTCCAGCACCATCCCGGTGGGCAAGGGATGGTGAGCCTGTCGCCCGCCCGGGGCCCTCTGGGCCCCGGGTCCCTTCCGCGCTCGGCCGGCATCGCTGTGACCGAGCTTCTCCTGTGGGCAATGCTGACCGCCTATCTGCTCCTGATGGTCGTACCGGGTGTGATGTCGCTCCAGGAGAGTGTCGCCATCCGCTCGGCCGTTCACCAGACGACGGTGGCCTTCTTCCGCGCACGCTCCTATGCGATATCGCGCGCGGCCAACGTCGGGCTGAAGTTTCGCAAGAACGGCGACCGCTGGGAGTGGGCGCTCTACGGGGACGGAAACGGCAACGGAGTCCGGACGGCCGAGATCGCGAGCGGCGTAGATCGGCCGCTGGGCGTTTACCTGCCGTGGTCTCGCAACGACGTGATGCCCGCGATCATGACGGGAACGCGCGTGCCGGATCCGAGCACTCCCGGCCGCTACCTCGATCGTATCGACGACCCGATTCGCTTCAACAACTCCGACATCTGTTCGTTCTCGCCGGTGGGGGAGAGCACGCCGGGCTCGGTGTACCTCTGGGACTCGCGCAATCGCATGGCCGTGGTTCGAGTCTTCGGTCAGACGGCGAAGGTCCGGGTCCTCTACTACCGTCGAGGAGAAAGGAAATGGACACCATGAGGGCGCCGTCAGACATCGATCGGGTAGGAAACCGCCGCGTCTCCCGGGCCGCCGGCCCAGAGAAGGGCTTTTTCATGTTGGGCTCCCGGCGCCACACGGCCGGAGGCGAGAATGCACCGGTCCAGCACGGCGCC
>JBKOVK010000230.1:0-11369 GCA_046724475.1 Acidobacteriota bacterium
CGCGTTCGTGGGCCTGGAGGAGATCATCAACCGGCGCATGACCGAGAAGTCCATGGGCTTCGGCGCCAAGATCGTGTCGAAGAAGGAGAAGCGCCAGAGCGCTCTCCTCGAGAAGGTGCACCCCGAGGACCTGATCAAGTATGGCATGATCCCGGAGTTCGTCGGCCGGCTTCCCGTCGTGGCGACGCTCTCCGAGCTCGATCAGTCGGCCCTGGTGGAGATCCTCAAGGAGCCCAAGAACTCCCTCGTCAAGCAGTACCAGACGATGCTGGAATTCGAGAATGTCCAGCTGCGTTTCACCGATGACGCCATCGAAGCCATCGCCGAGGAAGCCCTGGCGCGCAACGTCGGAGCGCGGGGCCTGAAGATCATCATCGAGGACCTGATGCTCGACGTGATGTACCAGATCCCCTCGGACGACGACATCGAGGAGTGCGTCATCACCCGTGACGTCGTCAAGCACCACACGAATCCGATCACGATCCTTCGCAAGGCCGGCTGAGCCCCGCCGCCGAGCCCCGAGGGGCGCAAAGGACACTTCACACCCATGAAAACCGCCGATCCGACCAACCGGGAGTTGGAAAGCTTGCCGCTCGTTCCGCTCCGGGACATGGTGGTCTTCCCGCACATGATGCAGCCCTTCGTGGTGGGCCGCGAGTCGTCCATCCGGGCGCTCGAAGCCGCCCTCGCCACTCCGGTCAAGCGGCTGTTCTTGGCGGCGCAACGTGACCCGCAGCTCGACGAGCCCAAACCCGAGGACATCTACGACGTCGGCGTCGTGGCGACCGTCGCCCAGTCGCTGAAGCTCCCCAACGGCCACATCAAGGTCATGGTCGAGGGCGTGCGGCGCGGGCGCATCCTCGCCTTCGAGCGCCGGGGCGCGCACCTGACGGTGGCCGTCGAGGTCCTGCCGAGCCGTCCCGTGGACGCGGAGGCCCTCAAGGACTACATGGGCAAGGTCCTCGCGCTCTTCGAGCAGTACGCCAAGCTCTCGCACCACCTGGCGTTCGAAGGGCTCGCGGCGTCGCTGAAAGTCGACGACCCCGAGCGCTTCGCCGACACCCTTTCCGCGCACCTCGCCGTCACCACCGCCGAGAAGCAGGCGCTCCTCGAGGCGGAATCTCCCTATGAGCGTCTCCAGAAGCTTCAGGATCTGCTGGAGGTCGAGATCGACAAGGTCAACATCGACCGGCGGATCAACAACAAAGTCAAGAAGCAGATGGAGAAGGCCCAGAAGGAGTACTACCTCAACGAGAAGATCAAGGCGATCCACCAGGAGCTGGGCCGCAAGGACGACCGGACCGACGAGGTCGAAGACCTCAAGAAGAAGATCGAGGCCTCCGGCATGCCCAAGGAGGTCCGCGAGAAAGCCGAGACGGAGCTGCGGCGCCTCGAGGCCATGCCGCCGGTCTCGGCCGAGGCGACGGTCTCGCGCAACTACATCGAGTGGCTCGTGGGCGTGCCCTGGAAGAAGTCCTCCCGCGAGTCCAAGGACCTGACGCGGGCCGAGAAGATCCTCAACGACGACCACTACGGCTTGGAGAAGGTCAAGGAGCGGATCCTCGAGTTCCTCGCCGTCCGGCAGCTCGTGCAGAAGACCAAAGGCTCGATCATCTGCTTCGTGGGCCCCCCGGGCGTCGGCAAGACGTCGCTCGCCAAGTCGATCGCCCGCTCGCTCAACCGCCAGTTCGTGCGGCTCTCGCTCGGCGGCGTGCGCGACGAGGCCGAGATCCGGGGCCACCGCAGGACCTACATCGGCGCGTTCCCCGGCCAGATCATCCAGATGATGAAGAAGGCCGGGACGGTCAACCCGGTGTTCCTGCTCGACGAGGTCGACAAGATGTCTTCGGACTTTCGGGGCGACCCGGCCTCGGCGCTGCTCGAGGTTCTGGATCCGGAGCAGAACCATACGTTCGTGGACCACTACCTCGACGTCGAGTACGACCTCTCCAAGGTCATGTTCATCGCCACCGCGAACATCGCCGACCCGATCCCGCCGGCGCTGAAGGACCGGATGGAGCTGATCCCGCTCACCGGCTACACGCCCAACGAGAAGGTCGCGATCGCTCGCCAGTTCCTGGTCCCCAAGCAGCGCGAGGCCAACGGGCTCAAGGACGACCAGATCGAGGTCAAGGACGACACGATCCTGGCGGTCATCGAGCACTACACCCGCGAGGCCGGCGTCCGGAACCTCGAGCGTGAGATCGGCGGCGTATGCCGCAAGGTCGCGCGCCGGATCGTGCAGAAGAAGGCCGAGACCCCGGTCCGCGTGACCCCCGAGAACCTCAAGGACTTCCTGGGCAAGCCCCGGTTCCGCAAGCGCGTCAAGGGCGAGGTCTCCGAGGTCGGCATCGCCACGGGCCTGGCCTGGACGGAGGCCGGCGGCGAGATCCTCATGACCGAGACGAGCCTCTTGAAGGGCAAGGGCAACCTGACCCTGACCGGATCCCTCGGCGACGTCATGCAGGAGTCAGCCCGCGCCGCCGTCTCCTACGTGCGCAGCCGCGCCGAGATGTACGACGCCGATCCCAACTTCCACGAGAAGTTCGACATCCACATCCACGTGCCCGAAGGCGCGATCCCCAAGGACGGCCCATCGGCCGGTATCACGATGGCGGTGTCGCTCTTTTCGGCGGTGACCAAGATCGCAGTCCTCAAGGACGTCGCGATGACGGGCGAGATCACGCTCCGCGGCAAGGTTCTCCCGGTCGGCGGAATCAAGGACAAGGTCCTCGCGGCCTATCGGGCCGGGATCCGCACGATCGTGCTGTCGGCGGAGAACGACAAGGATCTCGACGACCTGCCGGAAGAGATCCGCAGCGAAATGGAATTCCACCTCGTTTCCACGATGGATGAGGTCATCAAGATCGCGATGGAGAACCCGCGCCCCACGCCTTCCACCCTCGAAGGGGAGGGCAAGTCCGCGGAAGGGGGCATAGTCGCGAACTGAGGTTCGACCCCGTTTTTTGATATAAGGTTCCGCACCGGGAGCCCTCCCGTCCCCTAGCCCCCAGTTCCCGGCTTCGGCTTCCCTGGATCACACCAAGAGGACAAACAGATGGCCAGACGAAAAGGCAACAACGACTCCGGCGTCGAGACACTCGAGGCTCCCCCCGAGGGTCTTCCCGACACCGCAAGCGAGGAGGCCGCCGTCGAACATGGCGACACCCTCGACATTCGTGCGCTGCACGAGATCAAGATCCCGCAGCTTCTGAAGATCGCCAAGGACCTGGAGGTCGAAAACGCCACCGGAATGCGCAAGCAGGACCTGATCTTCAAGATCCTGCAGGCGCAGACCGAGAAGAAGGGCCTGATCTTCTCCGAGGGCGTCCTGGAATGCCTGCCCGACGGCTTCGGTTTCCTGCGCGCTCCCGAGTACAACTACCTTCCGGGTCCCGACGACATCTACGTCTCGCCCTCCCAGATCCGGAAGTTCGACCTGCGCACCGGCGATACGGTCTCGGGCCAGATCCGGCCGCCCAAGGAGGGGGAGCGTTACTTCGCCCTGATCAAGGTCGAGGCGGTCAACTTCGAGCACCCGGACGTCGCGCGCGAGAAGATCTTCTTCGACAACCTCACGCCGCTCTATCCGCAGGACCGTATCCGGCTCGAAGTCCCGACGAACATGACGTCGCGCGTGCTGGATCTCGTCGCTCCGGTCGGAAAGGGCCAGCGCGGCCTGATCGTCGCGGCGCCTCGGACGGGCAAGACGATGATCCTGCAGTCCCTGGCCAACTCGATCTCGACGAACCACCCCGAGGTCACGCTCATCGTGCTGCTCATCGACGAGCGGCCCGAGGAAGTCACTGACATGCAGCGCTCGGTCAAGGGCGAGGTCATCTCCTCGACCTTCGACGAGCCCGCGGCCCGCCACGTGCAGGTCGCCGAGATGGTGATCGAGAAGGCCAAGCGGCTGGTCGAGCACAAGCGCGACGTTGTCATCCTGCTCGATTCGATCACGCGTCTGGCGCGCGCTTACAACGCGATCGTGCCGCCGTCGGGCAAGGTCCTATCGGGCGGCGTGGACTCCAACGCCCTGCAGCGGCCCAAGCGCTTCTTCGGCGCCGCGCGCAACGTCGAGGAGGGAGGCTCGCTGACCATCATGGCGACCGCGCTCATCGACACCGGGTCACGAATGGACGACGTGATCTTCGAGGAGTTCAAGGGCACCGGCAACATGGAGGTCCACCTCGATCGCAAGCTCATGGACAAGCGCGTCTTCCCGGCGATCGACATCAACAAGTCGGGAACGCGAAAGGAAGAGCTCCTCATGGACAAGCAGGAGCTCAACCGGGTGTGGGTGCTCCGCAAGGTCTTGAACCCCCTTTCCGTCGTCGAGGCCATGGAGCTCCTGACCGAGAAGCTCGAGAAGACCAAGACCAACGGCGAGTTCCTGAACATGATGACCCAGGGGTGACCGCGCGACGCCGCCCGCGGCGGCGTAGCGGTCATCCCGAGGGCGAAAATGGCGTCATTCCGAGGAGCGTAGCGACGAGGAATCCCGTGTTTCCTAGCCGTTCGAGTTCGGGATCCCTCGCTGCGCTCGGGATGACTTAGAAATGCTCCGCGTCAGTGTCGTCGACTTTCTGAATGCCCGGCCCCTGACCTGGGGCCTGCTCCACGAGCCTCCCAAGGGCGTTTCCGTCTCCCGGGACGTCCCGTCGGCCTGCGCGGCGAAGCTCGCGGCCGGGGAAGTCGATGTCGGTCTGATCCCGTCGATCGAGTACCAGCGGATTCCGGGCCTGAGGGTCGTATCGGGACTGGGGATCGCGGCATCTTCCGAAGTGCGTTCGGTGCTCCTCGTCTCGGACGTCTCCCGAGAGAAGATCCGGTCGGTGTCGCTGGATCCGGCGTCCCGCACGTCTGCGGCGCTGACGCGGATCCTCCTGAAGCGCGTGTACGGCCTCTCGCCGTCTTACCGCGAGGGGGGAGCAGGCGCCGACGCGAAGCTCACGATCGGCGACCCGGCGCTCAAGACGCGACTCAACGGACACGTCGTCCTGGATCTGGCCGCGGAGTGGCGGGCGTTTTCCGGACATCCCTTCGTGTTCGCCTTCTGGGCCGTCCGCTCCGAGGCCGCGACCCCGGAGGTTGCTCAGATTCTTCGCCACTCCTACGAGGCCGGGCTCGCGCGCTTCGATTCCCTCGTTCGCGATGAGGCGGCGTCGTCGGGCCTCTCGCCGGCCGTTGTGGAGGATTACCTGCGCCACGCACTGCACTTCGAGCTCGACGACGGAGATCTCGAGGGCCTCGAGGTGTTTTTCCGAATGGCCGCCGAAGACGGCCTGATCCCGACGGCCCGGCCTCTCGCGTATCTCGGACGATAAAATGGGCGCGATGACCGCCCGCCGGACACAGCCGATCCTCGAACGGACGCTCTTGGGCGAGAGGCTGTCGCCTGCCGACGCCGTGACGCTGCTGGAGGAGGGGAATCTCCTCGAGCTCGGCGCCGCGGCGAACGTCGTGCGCAACCGTCAGAACGACCCGGCCGTGGCGACGTACATCGTCGACCGGAACATCAACTACACCAACGTCTGCGTCTATCGGTGCCAGTTCTGCGCGTTCTACAGGCCCTCGGCGGATCATCCCGAGGCGTACGTGCTCTCGCAGGAGGAGATCGGCCGCAAGATCCAGGAGACGATCGACCTGGGAGGAACGGGCGTCCTCCTACAGGGAGGCGTCCACGCGGGCCTGCCGTTCTCCTTCTACGAGGAGATGTTCCGTTTCATCCGGACAACCTTTCCGACGATCCACCTTCACGCCCTTTCCGCGCCCGAGGTCTTCTTCCTCCAGAAGCTGACGAAATGGCCCATGCGTGACGTCATCGCGCGGCTACGGGACGCCGGGCTCCAGTCGATCCCCGGCGGCGGCGCCGAGATCTTGGAGGACTCGGTGCGCAAGCGCATCTGGTCGCTGACCAAGGCGCCGACCGAGAAGTGGGTGGACGTGCACGAGTCGGCGCACGGCCTGGGCATGCGCACGACGGCGACGATGATGTTCGGCGTCGGCGAAACCTACGTCCAGCGCGTCGAGCACCTCGAGGTCGTCCGCGACCTCCAGGACCGCACCGGCGGTTTCACGGCCTGGATCCCCTGGACGTTCCAGAAGGAGAACACCGAGCTCGACGGGAAGGTCGAGGAGGCGGGCGGCTTCGAGTACTTGAAGACGCTGGCGGTCTCGCGGCTCTTCTTCGACAACATCCGCCATGTCCAGGGCTCCTGGGTCACGCAGGGACCCAAGATCGGCCAGGTCTCGCTCTCCTTCGGCGCCGACGATCTGGGCTCGATCATGATCGAGGAGAACGTCGTCTACGCCGCCGGCGCTCGGAACCGGATGACGCAGGACGAGATGCGTCGTGTCATCTCCGACGCCGGCTACGCACCGGTGCAGCGCCGCACGCTCTACGACGCCTGTAAGGATCCCTGCTGCACCGCGCCGATCCCCGAGCCCCGGCTGGCCCGGCCCGGCCTGCCGGTGCTCGGCTCAGATATCGACGCGGGCGTCGCTTCGGCCTGACCGGGCGCGTCGGCTCTGTTCGCCACTCCGCCTTCAGGGGCATGTCGGTCGCCGCGCTAGTGGTGGGGAACCGTCACGATCGTCGACCGGGTGGAGGTGTTTCCCGACGAGTCCGTGCACGCGACGGTAAGCGTGTAAGTCCGCCCCGGCCCGCTGCCGGCGCGCTCGGCGCGGAGGTTCGCCGTCAGGTTTCCCGTGATCTCCCAGTCCGGCGCCATGTCGCCGTCACCGGTCCCTTCGACCGGTTCGCTGCTCGTGATCGACGTGATGTGGCAGCTCGACACGCCCGGATCGCAGTTGTCGCTCACGTCCACCGAAAGCGTGACCGGTCTCATCGCGTGGTTGGGGGGCTGGAGGACGGAGGGCGTCGCCGAGACGGCGTGGATCGCGGGGCCTTCCGCGTCGAGGACGGTCACGTCGAAGCCGCAGGTCGCGGTCGCCCCGTAGCGATCCGTCGCCGTGCACAGAACGTGCGTCGTGCCCTTCGGGAAGAGGGAGCCCGACGCCGGCGCGCACGAAACGACCACGCCGGCCTGATCGTCCGTCGCGGTCGGGGCAAACTCGACCGCTGCCGCGCATTCCGCCGGGTCGTTGTTGACTGTGATGCCCGCGGGACAATCGATCTCGGGCGGCTGATTGAGAACGATGGGCTTGTCGGAGACGTCGAAGAAGACGTTGCCGACGCACTTCACTTCGATGCGGCCGAGGATCGAGGACGCGTCCGGAGGGACTGTGACCGACTGTGAACCGTCATTCGGCGTGCCCGCGGCGAGGACCACCGGGAAAGTCAACCCGTTGTCCACGGATAGGAGGATGTCGACGCTCGTGCAGCTCACCGGCGGATCCGCCGAGCCCGCGACGTCCCAGGTAACGATCTGTGTCGAACCCGCCGGCCACACGACCGCCGTGTTCGGAGCCGTGACGGCGAAGGGCCCGCTGTTTCCGTCGACGTGGAGAAGCATGTCGTCGGAGGCCACGCCGCTTCGTCCATCGCGGGCGGTCGTCTTAAACATCATCGTCCGCCCGATCGAGGGGAGCGACTGGCCGATGAGGAAGGTCTGAGGGTTCCCGTCCTTGTCGACGCCCTGGTAGAACTCCGGAGGAACGTTCGCGTCGTCGAGGATGTAGCCGAGCTCGGGGAAGGTCCGCGAGGGGTCATCGGACGGAGGGAACGACCGCAGGATCGGCCGCTCCTGGCCGTCGGAGTCGTCATTGGGCGGATTCAGGGCACCGAGGTCGTACTCCTCCCAAACGAACTGCAGCTGGTCGCCGTCGGCATCGCTGGCCGTCGCCGTGAGCCTGAACGGCGTCTCCTTCGGGATCGTGTAGTCAAGGCCCGCCGAGACGACCGGCGGCTGATTGCCCGTCGGCAGGACGCTGTAGCAGGTCCCCCCGCCGTTGGCGACGAAGTCCTCGATGATCGCGATACTGCTGACGTGAAAGTAGGGATCGGGGAAGGTCTGGAGGCTCTCGTTGCCGCAGATGCTCGGGGCGCATCCCGCGTACGACATGACCGTCGACCCACTGCCGATTTCGTAGGCGGAGTCCGCGTGGTACTGGCCGGGGTCGAGGTAATTGATGGTGTGCGGCGCGGTGAACTGATGCCCTCCCTCGTGAACGAGATACTGGGTCTGAAACTTGAAACCCTCCGTCTCGCACACGCCGCCGGCTGCGAGCTTTCCCTTCGATGCCGTGGCGCACACGGCTCCCGCCGAAAGTCCACCGCTGCAGTCGTCGAAGACGATGCCGAAGTCGTAATTTCCCGGAAGGATGACATTGTCGAGGTTCTGTTGATTCTCTTCGACCATCTTGTTGCGGTCGCCGCTCGTGTAGGGGTCCGTGTCCGGATTGGCATAGATGATCTTCCGTTCATCGGTCTCGGCGAGGAGGACCCCGCGGATCGCGAGATCGCGTTCCCAGACGGCGTTCGCCGCGTTGACCGTGGCGACGATCTCGGCGTAAGCGAGATCCTCCGCCGCCGTCGGATCCACGATGTTCCCAGCGACCCTCGCCGTGTACTCGACGGTCGCGGCGACCGCGAGACGGTAGACGCGAAGCGAGTCGCCGAAGCTGAAATTCGTCGACACAGAAGCTTCGGATTTCGGGGTGCCGCCCGGCGCATCCCCCCGGGGACTCTCGGCGGCGACGCCACAGCGGAGCGAAGCCCCTCCGCCATCCCGGGCATGCGAGCTGACGTAGAGGAGGTCATCCGTTCGCGACAGGGGCTCGACGAAGAAGGCCGCGCGTTCGGACAGGATCAGCGCGTGGAGTCGGGATCCCGTCCAGCTGAGCCGGCCGGTAGCAGTCGGCTCATCGATGCCCTGAAGCCGGTAGGTCCGGATTCGCGAAAGGCGGCCTTCCGACTCGGACGCCACGATAGGAGACTCCTCGACCCGAAACCGCGAGAACGTTCCGTCCGGCTTCGGCAGGCTGAGCTCCGGGCCTGTGGAGCGAAGCGTTCCCTCGAGCGGCGCGCCGCGAAGGATCTCGTCGAGGTTCGACGAATTGAGCTCGAAGACGCGGGCGTCCGCGCCGGGTGAAGCCCCCGCCTGTCGTCGGACGAGCCTCGGAACGTCCGAGCTCGTCCAGAGGCCATCGGTCAGGAGCCTCGGGCTCGCGGGCGAGTTTTCGACGATCGCCGGGAGCCGGCCGTACGCCATCCGGTCAGGGTCCGGCGCCTTCTCGGCCTCAAGCCACCCTCCCGGATAGACCGGCGCGCCGTTGAAGAGGGCCGCGCAGAGGATGGAAACAGAAAGTGAGCGTCGCATCTGATCTCCCTTCGCCCGGCTTGCTCCCGCCTTCCGATTTCGCCCGGCGGAGCCAGGTCTTCAATTGGGCAAACGCGAGTCGTGGCAGATTGGGGCCATCGCTCGGAGGGCGGCTCGTGGCCCCTGTCGGCCACGACATGCGTTCTCTCTGGTATGGCGAGTCGGTATCGGACGGCGGTCACAAAGTGACCGCTCAGAGGAGGGTTTCATGCACTCCAAGAAGTTGGGGTCTGATCCGGACGGAGGAATCTTGATAGACGGCGCGGCCGGTGGCCGGCGTCCGCTTCCACAGGAGGTCATATGAAGACCCGCACTTCCGCCTCGAGACGTAATGTGTTGGTCGGCGTCGCCCTCGTGCTGGTCACGGCCGCCGGGGATCGCCCTGCCTACGCAGTCGAATCGAAAGACGTCAACGTCGTAAACACCCCGACCGTGATTGCGCGGCAGTCCGGCGCATGGGACGTTGGCATCGACCGGGTACGGATACCGTTCCAGAAGTCTTTGAACTTCATCATCCCCGATGGGGAAACCGTGGGCGTCGAGCAATTTGTGGTGCCTGCAGGCTATCGCCTGATCATCGAGCAGGTGACGTCCGTCACGGACTTGTTTCCGGGTCAAGCTATTAACGCTTTGAAAGTGGTCACCGCGGTCGGGGGCGTCCCCGCCGAGCACTACATCCCGCCCATGTCTACGTCCGGTGGGGTCTTCATCGGCTGCCAGCAGGTGCGCCTCTACGCCGATCCTGAGACAGAGGTGCGGTTCGTGGCTTTCCGCACCGGCAGCGCAGGTGCAGTGTTGACCGGCGGAAGTATCTCCGGGTATCTCGTTCCGATGCCGTAATCGAGCTTTCGGCTTCCTCTTTCGGGCGCGTCTTCTCGACAGACTCGTCCGGATACAGCTGTAGAATCCGAGGCCGAAACGGCCATTCATGACCGCCTTCGATCCTCGGCGCTGGCGGCGTATACAGCCGCTCCTCGATCAAGTCCTCGACCTCCCACCGGAACAGAGGCGCGCCTGGCTCGACGAGGCATGCGCCGGCGATCCTGAATTGCAGGCAGACGTGGAGGTCGTGCTTCGCGGCGACGCCGAGGCCGGCGGTATTCTCGACGCGGCCACGGGCGCGGCGGCCGAGGATCTGCTGCGGAGGATCGACGACAGCCGCGCTCGCACCGTCGGCAACGAGTCCCGTTCGGCGACTCATCTCGAAGGGGTCCTGCGGCGCCTGCTTCGGCAGGGGGCCACGTGTCGGAAAGGACCGGAAGAGAGAGACCTTCTACCCGGCACCGTGCTCGCCAACCGCTACCGGGTCGTGAACCTTCTTGGCCGGGGCGGGATGGGAATGGTCTATCGGGCGGACGATCTCAAGCTTGGCCAGGCGGTGGCGCTGAAGTTCCTTCCCGAGCAGTTTCAACGCGAGCCGTCTTCGCTGCAACTTTTCTTGGACGAGGTGAAGCTCGCCCGCCAGATCGCCCACCCCAATGTCTGCCGCGTATACGACGTGACGGAGTCCGACGGTCGGCACTTCCTCTCGATGGAATACATCGACGGAGAAGACCTCGCCTCACTGCTCCAGCGCATTGGACATCTGCCGAAGGAGAAATCGCTCGATATCGCGCGGCAGCTCTGCGCAGGACTGGCTGCGGCCCACGAGGCGGGCATCCTCCATCGCGACCTGAAGCCGGCCAACGTGATGCTCGACGGCAGAGGTCGCGTGCGCATCACCGACTTCGGTCTGGCGGTGTCAGCGGATTCGTTGGAAGGCCGGCGGATGCAGGCGGGAACACCGGCCTACATGGCGCCCGAGCAACTCGACGGAAGCGAGGCGACCTCGCGGAGCGATCTGTACGCGTTGGGCCTGGTGCTCTACGAGCTGTTCACTGGAAAACGTGTCTTCGCGCTCTCGACGCTGGAAGAGGCGCGGCGGCGTGAAGAATCCACACCGACGAGACCTTCCGCGCTGGTGGCGGGGTTCGACCCGGAGGTCGAGCGGGTCATTCTTCGCTGCCTGGAGAGCGACCCCGCCTTGCGTCCACCCTCCGCGCGGGCGGTGGCGGCCGCGCTGCCCGGCGGCGACCCGCTCGCAGC
>JBKOVK010000001.1:0-29688 GCA_046724475.1 Acidobacteriota bacterium
GGCGGCGTTCGAGAAATGGCAGGACTCGACTCCCCAGGACCGCTCGCTGATTCTGCTCAAGCTCGCGGACCGCATCGAGCAGGCCGGCGACGAGCTCGCGGCTCTCGAGGCCGCCAACGTCGGCAAGCCGATTGGCCTCGCGAAGGCCGAGATCCCGTTCCTCGTGGACAACCTGCGCTTCTTCGCCGGCGCCTGCCGCTGCATGGAGGGCAAGGCCGCGGGCGAGTACCTCGCCGGATACACCTCGATCATTCGCCGGGAGCCCGTCGGCGTCGTAGGCTCGATCGCACCGTGGAACTACCCGCTCATGATGGCGATCTGGAAGATCGGCCCCGCCCTCGCGGCCGGCAATACGGTCGTGCTGAAGCCTTCGGAGCAGACGCCGCTGACCACGATCCGCCTCGCCGAGCTCGCGGCGGACCTGTTCCCGCCGGGGGTCTTCAACGTGATTACCGGCCACGGCGAGCCAGTCGGCGCCGGGCTCGTCCGGCATCCGAAAGTCGGCATGGTCTCGCTGACAGGCGACGTGGCGACCGGCAAGGAAGTTGCGAAAGCGGCGTCCGCCTCGTTGAAGCGCGTGCACCTCGAGCTCGGCGGCAAGGCTCCGGTCGTGATCTTCGACGACGCCGACATGGACCTGGTCGTCCCGGGGATCAAGATGGCCGGTTTCGCCAACAGCGGCCAGGACTGCACGGCGGCGGCACGGCTGTATGTCAGCGCCCGCACCTATGACAAGGTGGTCGGCGCTTTGTTGCCGGCCGTCGAGTCGCTCGTCGTCGGCGACATCCAGGACGAGAACACCAACATGGGACCGGTGATCTCGGCGGAGCATCGCAAGCGAGTCTCCGGCTTCCTCGAGCGAGCGCGCGGGAAGAAGCACACGAAGGTCCTCACCGGCGGCGGCTCGAAGAAGGGCAAGGGTTTCTGGATGGAGCCGACCGTCGTCGAAGCGCGGCAGAAGGACGAGATCGTCCAGCGCGAGGTCTTCGGGCCGGTCATCACGGTCACACGCTTTCGAAGCGACGACGAGGCGCTCGCCTGGGCCAACGACGTGGACTACGGCCTCTCGGCCTCGGTCTGGACGACCAACGTCAACCGCGCCCTGAACGCGGCGCGCCGGCTGCGGTTCGGGACCGTCTGGGTCAACGACCACCTGCCGCTCGTCTCCGAGATGCCGCATGGCGGCTACAAGCAGTCGGGCTACGGCAAGGACATGTCCATGTACGCGCTCGAGGACTACACGCAGGTCAAGCACGTCATGGCGCGCATCGCGCAGACGGTGGGCGCGAGCTTCTTGCCGTCGTAGAGCGATCGCAGCGGGCAACGATGAGAGCGGCGCACGGATAGCGAAGCCGTACCGCTGGCGCGGAACGATCTACGGGTCGAGGACGCTCCTCCGAGCTTCCCGACGCGGCGCGCCTATCCGCGGTTCGGCGAGGCGATCGGGCTTCTCGTCCTCGCCGGCGGCCTGACGATTCTCTTCGTCATTCCCGCCTCGATGGCCACGTCGAGACACTCGGTGGCCCGGTTCCTCGCGATTTCCGCGGCTCAGCTCCTCGCGACGGGAATCGTCATTCTGTATGCGTGCCGCTGGAGCGGATCGCCGGCCGCAGAGGTTCTTCCCTTGCGTCGGGTCGCCGGGGGTTTCGTCGTCGCCTGGATCTGTCTTCTGGCCGGGGTCCTGCTGCTCACCGCGGATGTCGGCGTGCTGCTTCAAAGGGTGCTGCCGAAGTCCGAGAGCTTCCGAAACATCGAGAAGAGCATCGTGGCGGGCGAAGGAAGCCCCGCCAGCGCTGTTGCCGTGGTGGTTCTGGCCGGACCGGTTCTCGAGGAGCTTCTGTTCCGGGGAGTGATCCTTCACGGCTTCCTGCAGAGCTACCGCCGGCGGAGCGCGATCGTGATGTCCGCGGCTCTCTTCGCGGTCTACCATGTCAATCCCTGGCAAGCGGTGCCCGCCTTCCTCATGGGGCTTCTTTTCGGATACTGGAGGGCGGGCACGGGATCGCTCTGGCCGGGCATCGCCGGGCACATCGTCGCCAACGGCGTCGTCGTCGCTGCGCGGCTGCGAGCGAAGCCGAACGCGCTTGAGGTACTGCCGGCGATTCCGACATCGGAAATCGCTGCGGTAGGGGTGGTCGCCGCGCTCCTGCTCGGGGGCGGCGCGTGGGCGCTCCACAAGGCGCGGCCTCGCGGATCCTCCTGAGACGCCGCGGCCGCCCGATCCGGGTTCAGCCGGAGAGGTATCGCTCGAGAAGGATCCGTCGGTGGTGCAGCTCGTGCCCCGCGATGTGGAACGCGAGGCCGCGGACTGTGGCGGGGTAGCCGTTGACGATCCCGGAGCGCTGCCAGGCATCCTCGGGAAGGCCTCGCAGAAACGTGAGCGTGGACTCGCGCACCGACTTGAGCTCCTCGATCAGGTCGGCCAACGGGCGCTCGTTGAAGCCGGCCTTGCGCATGTACGCCTTCTCGTCGAACCCGCGCTGCTGGCGCTTGTCGCCGCGGGCAATGCACAACATCCGGTAGGCGAAGATCCGCTCGTCGTCGGAGAGGTGTCCGACGATCTGCTTGATCGTCCACTTGCGCGGCGCATAGCGAAACTTCGTCGCCCGTCGCTCGTCGACGGCCGCGAGGACCGCGATCGTGTCCGGAAGCTGCGCGGCCAGCGCGGCCGCGGCGTCGTCTCCCTGGACCTGGCTGATGTCCGGCTCGGCATAGGCGCCGTACTCGCCCGGCTGCGGCCGGCCCGAAGCGGCGCTCACCCGACCCACACCGTTTTGATGTTCACGAACTCCCGAATCCCATGCCATGACAGTTCCCTCCCGTGTCCCGATTTCTTCACGCCTCCGAACGGCAGACGCGGATCGCTCTTGACCATCCCGTTGATGAAGACGGAGCCGGCCGCGAGCTCCCGCTCGAGACGCTCGCGCTCGCCCGCGTCCCGAGTCCAGGCCGACGCGCCGAGCCCGTACTGCGAGCGGTTCGCGGCGGCGATCGCTTCGTCGATCGACGCGACGCGAAAAAGACTGGCGACCGGACCGAAGATTTCCTCGGCGTCGGCGGGGGAGCCCGGCGGAATGTCCGTGAGGACGGTGGGAGCGTAGAAGTTGCCGGGGCCGTCGAGTCGCTTGCCGCCGAGCTTGACCTTGGCGCCGGCTGCGACGGAGCGCTGGACCTGCCCCTCGACGTCGTCGCGGATCGACGGCGTAGCGAGGGGGCCGACGTCGACCGAGGCGTCGCTGGGATCGCCGACTTTCAGGGCCTTCATGCCCTCGACGAAGCGCTTCTCGAAAGCGTCGTAGACGTCGGCGTGGACGATGAAGCGCTTGGCCGCGATGCAGGACTGCCCGTTGTTGATCGTCCGCGCCTTCACCGCCGTCTTGGCTGCCGCCTCGAGGTCGGCGCTCGGCAGGACGACGAACGGGTCGCTGCCGCCGAGCTCGAGGACCGTCTTCTTGATTCGCTCGCCGGCGGCGCGGCCGACCGAAGCGCCCGCGGCGTCGCTGCCGGTCAAAGTCACGGCGACGATCCGGGGATCGGCGATGATCTGTCCGACCCGGTCGGATCCCACGAGGAGCGTCCGGAACGCGCCTTCCGGCGCCCCGGCGGTGCGGAAGATCTCCTCGATCGCGAGCGCGCAGCCGGGAACGTTGGAGGCGTGTTTCAGGAGTCCGACATTGCCCGCCATCAGGGCCGGAGCCGCGAAGCGGAAGACCTGCCAGAACGGAAAGTTCCAGGGCATCACCGCGAGGACGGGCCCGAGAGGCTCGTATCGCACGAAGCTCGCGGAGGCATCCGTGGTGACGGCCTCGTCGGCCAGGAAGCGCTCGCCGTTCTCGGCGTAGTAACGGCACGCCCACGCGCACTTTTCGGCCTCGGCGATCGCGGCGTTGATCGGCTTGCCCATCTCGACGGTCATCAGGCGGCCCCACTCGACCTTGCGGGACTCCAGGGCCGAGGCCGCTGCCAGGAGAATGCCGGCTCTTTCCGCGAACGGACGGGACCGCCAGCGCGGAAACTCGGCCGCACAGACGGCGAGGCGGTGCTCGACGTCGGCTTCGGTGTGAGGCTCGTACGTCTTGACCGTGTGGCCGTTGACCGGGTTGACGGAAGCGATGGGCACGGCGCGTCCTTTCAGCTCCAGGCGACTCGCATGTGGCGGCGCTCAAGCAATTCGAAAAA
Organism: Acidobacteriota bacterium; assembly: GCA_046724475.1. Lineage (GTDB taxonomy): Bacteria > Acidobacteriota > Thermoanaerobaculia > UBA5066 > Gp7-AA6 > DAHUXD01. The sequence goes on from JBKOVK010000001.1 coordinate 4,180, forward strand.
GAGATCCGGCGGAACGGCCGTCTCCGGGCACAAAACGCCGGGTGTGGCGACGGCACGGGTGGCCAGCAGCTGTCCCGCGATCGAGAGAGGGACTCCGGTGTCGAGAGATCCCGCCGCGACCTTCCAGGCCGGGTGAGGGAGCACCACCATCTCGGCGCGCCGCGAGACGCGATGGCCGTTCTGGAATCCGGCGAGGTCCACGCGCAGGACGTCGCAATCTTCCGGATCGCCCGACGGCGTCTCCTGGCGGGACGCCAGGGCGAGGAGAACTTCCCGCGGGGAGGCCCCGCCCGCGAGCTTCTCGCGAGAGGCGAAGCCGAGACCCACCAGGAACGCGACTTTCCGGACGAACTCGGGCTCGAAGGCGACCTTGAAGGTCGCTTCCTCCAGCCCCGGAAACGAGCGGGGGAACATGGCGACCTCCGAGTGCAGCGTGTAGAGCGCCTCGACCCGCCCGACCGGCTCGGGAAAGTCGATCGTCTCACGTCCGCTCATCGGCGGAACGACCTCCGAGCGCCCCGCCCGGAAGATCATCGGCTCGAGCGAGAATTCATCGAGGACGGTGTCGAGCGCATACGGGACCGGCAGAGGTCCCGAGGCGGAGCGGTCGAGGCAGCCCACGCGCACGTGGACGGAGTCGACGCGGTCGAGACCCCGCGCCATCGACCCGGCCATGATGTTGGTAATTCCGGGGGTCGAGCCCATGCCCAACAGCGCCGGCACCCCCGCGCGCACGAAGTCGTCGTGGAGCGCGAACTGCATGACCGATCCGTGGTAGAGGCCTCCGAGGTCGGCGTACGGAACCCGGGCCGCCAGGGCTGCGCGCATGATCGGGACGTTGAAGTAGTAAGTCACGCAATTGAGCACGGCGTCGTGACCTTCGAGGAGACTCGACGTCGCCGGCTCGTCACGGGCGTCGAATTCGGCCGGCTTCAAGCGCCGGTCGGAATGCCGGACGGGCCGCGCGTCCGCGGCCGTGATTTCGACCTCCGGGACGAACTCCAGCAGGTCCCGCATCACGACCTGCGCCATGGCGCCGGCGGCGCCGAGAACCGCGATCTTCACCAGTAGGCTGCTGCCGAATGGATGCGGACGTCGCGGCCGGCACGTTGCATTCAGCGTCCTTTCACCGTCGTTACGATCCGGTCCTCTCGAGTCTAAGACGGACGCTGCCAACGTGCCGTCCGCCCTTCGGGTTACGGCGGCGCTCGTAACGCCGCCTCACACCATTCGTCAGCAACCTACTCGTCCTCGTCGGCCTTGATGTCGGGTGTGGAGGCGTCGACCTCGCGGAGCGTGTCTTCGAAGGCATCGAGGACCTGCTCGATGAGCTTGTCCGGGATGTTCAGCGCGGGCTCGATGCGGACCGTCTTGGAATTGGTGAGCGTCCCGGCGACCAGCACGCCGCGCCGGAAGAGTCCCGAGACGATCTTGTAGCCGACCTCGGTGTTGGCGAACTCGAGCCCGAGCAGGAGGCCGCGCCCCCCGACGCGGCGGATGATGCGATCGAAGCGCATTCTCAACCCGATCAAGCGTGCGAGCAGGTGCGCGCCCTTGCGGGCGGCCTGTCCGGCGAGATCCTCTTCGAGCGTGACGTTGATGGCGGCGATCCCGGCGGCGCAGGCGAGGGGATTCCCGCCGAAGGTCGAGGAATGGATGAAGGGATTGGTTTCCAACACCCCCCAGATCTTGGGCGTCGAGATGAAAGCGGAGAGGGGCATGACTCCGCCTCCGATCGCCTTGCCCAGGCACATGATGTCGGGCACGACTCCCCAGTGATCCACGCCGAAGAGCTTGCCCGTTCGGCCCAGGCCCGTCTGCACCTCGTCGGCGATCAGGAGCGCTCCGTACTCGTCGCAGGCCTTGCGGATGCGGGGCCAGAAGTCGTCGGGCGGCACGACGGCTCCGGCCTCGCCCTGGATCGGCTCCATGATCACGGCGGCGATGCCCTTGCCCGTCTGGTCGGCCTTGTAGAGCTCGTCCTCGACGGCGTCGGCGTCGCCGAACTCGACGAAGTGGATTCCGGGCAACAGTGGCAGGAACGGCTCGCGGTACTCCCACTTGCCCAGAAGGGACAGCGAGCCGCAGCTCTTGCCGTGGAAGCCGCGGAGCGAGCTGATGAAGTTGGTCTTGCCCGTGAAGAGACGGGCGAGCTTGATGGCCCCCTCGACGGCATCCGTGCCGTTGTTGATGAAGAAGGAGTACTGCAGGTCCCCCGGTGTGATCTCGCCGAGGAGCTCGGCCAGCGCTCCGCGCAGCGGGTCCAGCAGCTCCTGGCTCGACAGCGGCATCCGGCACAGCTGGTCGGCGACCGCCTTGACGATCTTCGGGTGCCGGATGCCCGCGCTGTAGATTCCGTAGCCTCCGAGGCAGTCGATGTACGTACGGCCCGATAGGTCCTGGAACGTCGAGCCCTCGCCGGACCACTCGAGCGCCGGGTCCTCGCGCATTTCGACGACCGACTTGCGGTATTCGAGGTAGCCGCGGTTGTAATAGAACTGAAAGTTGTCGACGGTGTCCTTCGAGATCTTCTCGAGCTGCTCCGGAGACAGCTCGCGCGCCGAGATGATGTCCAGCCAGCGCTGCGATTCCTGGATTAGTTCCTGCGTGTTCATGTGCGCCCCCGATTCTTCGTGCGAGACCCGGCCACGGAAAAAGAGGCGCGGCTAAGAGTCTCCGACGCAGAAGAGGTGCCGGCGGTGTCTAGGCGGTCGCAAGCGCATGTTCCAGTACGTCCAGCCCCTCGGACAGCTCGGCGTCCGAGATGACGAGGGGCATGAGGGTGCGAATCACGTTTCCATAGGTGCCGGCGCCCACGAGGATGAGGCCGGCCTCGTACGCTTTCTGAATGACGCGGTCCGTCCTCTCCTTGTCGGGCGCCTTCGTGGCGCGGTCTTTGACGATTTCCAGGGCCCGCATCGCGCCGAGGCCGCGGGCGTCGCCGACGAACGGGAAGCGCTCGGCGAAGCATCGGAACCGTTCCTCGACGATCCGCCCGATCGCGGCGGCGCGCTGGGGCAGGCGGTTGTTCTCGATGAACGCGACCGCCGCGAGTGCGGCAGCGCAGGAGACCGGGTTGCCGGCGTAGGTTCCTCCGAGTCCTCCGACCTGAGAGCTGTCCATCACGTCCGCGCGCCCGGTGATCGCCGAGAGTGGCAGACCGCCGGCGAGTGACTTGGCCATCGCCATCAAGTCCGGCTCGAGCCCGTAGTGCTCGCAGGCGAACATCCGGCCGGTCCGGCCGAATCCGGTCTGAACCTCGTCGACGACGAGGAGGATCCCGTTCTCGCGGCAGCGCCGCGCCAAGATGTCGACATATGGCCTCGGCGCGACGATGAAGCCTCCCTCGCCGAGGACGAGCTCGATGACCACGCACGCGACCTTCTCCGGGGCGACCTGGGTCCGGAAGAACTCGTCGAAGGCTGCCTCGGTCCCTTCCGGCCCGGCGTAGTGATCGCGGTACTCGTAGGGGAAGGGCAGGCGATAGACCTCGGGCGCGAACGGCCCGAACCCGAACTTGTAGGGACGAACCTTGCTCGTCATGGACAGCGTCATGAGGGTGCGGCCGTGAAAGGCGTGCTCGAAGACCACAACGGCTTCGCGGCCGGTGGCGTGGCGAGCGATTTTCACGGCATTCTCCAGAGCCTCGGCGCCGCTGTTGGTCAGCATGGTCTTTTTCGGGAAGGCGCCGGGGGTCAGGGCATTCAATTTCTCGGCCAACGCCACGTAGGCCTCGTAGGGCGCGACCGAGAAGCAGGTGTGCGTCATCTTTTCGAGCGCGGCCGAGGCCGCGCGGACGACCTCGGGGTTGGCGTGCCCGGCGTTCATCGTCCCGATGCCCCCGGCGAAGTCGATGAGGACGTTGCCATCGACGTCGGTCAGGAGGGCCCCGCGGGCGCTTTCGGCGTAGACCGGGGTCGAATGCCCGATCCCCTTGGGAACGGCGCTACCGCGTCGGACGGCGAGCTCCCGCGAGCGGGGACCCGGGACGGCGGTCTTCAAGCGGATCGATTTCGCCATGATTCACGGACCGGCTGGCTCCGACGAAGGAAGTCAGAGCCTATCACGTCGGTGGGCATTTCCCGCCTCGGCGCCGCTCCTCGAGCGCATCGGAAGTCATTGTCCCGGAGTGCTTTGCGGGGATAGGATGGTCCCACCAACATGACTGCGGGACAACCTGAGACGGCCCCGGCGACGGCCGCACCGGTCCTCGAGCGAGTGCTCGGACGGGCCGACCTCGTCCTCTTTACGGTCTGCGCCATCCTCACGATCGACACGTTGGCCTCCTCGGCCGCCATGGGGGCCGCCTGGTTCTCCTGGTGGCTGATTACGATGACGGTCTTCTTCATCCCCTACGGCCTGATCACGGCCGAGCTGGGCTCGGCCTGGCCGGGAGAGGGGGGCGTCTACGTCTGGGTTCGAGAGGCGTTCGGACCATGGTGGGGCTCGCAGGCCGCCTGGTGGTACTGGATCAACAACGCTACCTGGGTCCCCTCGGTCTATCTGATCTTCGCCGGGACCTTCAGCCAGATCTTCCTGAAGACGCATTCGCCCTGGCAGGACGCGGGAATCGCCATCGTGCTGACCTGGGTCACGGTCGCGATCGGCATCGTCCGACTCGAAGTGTCCAAGTGGGTGCCCAATCTCGGCGCCGTGGTCAAGAGCCTCATCTTCTTCATTCTCGGAATCCTCGGCCTCTCGGCGCTCTTCCACGGGAAGAAACCGGCCAACGACTTCTCGCCGTCGGCGTTCGTCCCCAAGTGGAACGACACGCTGGCCTACCTTCCGGCGCTTCTTTACTCGACGTTCGGCTTCGAGCTGATGAGCTCGGCCGGCGAGGAGATGCGCGATCCTCGCCGCGACGTGCCGAGAGTCATCCTGTGGTCGGGGGCGCTGATCGCAATCCTCTACTCCTTCGCGATCGGCGGAATCCTGTTCGCGGTTCCGATCGGGAAGCTCTCGATCGTGACGGGGACGTGGGACGCGCTCGCGGTCCTCGGGAAGGAGTGGGGGCGCGCGGGCGACGTCGTGGTCTACGTCCTCGGAATCGGATTCCTCTACGCCTGCGTCGCTAACGTCGTGACGTGGAGCCTCGGCTCCAATCGCGTCGCCGCCGTCGCGGCCGAGGAGGGCGTGCTTCCTCCGGCGCTCGGCCGGCTCCATCCGCGCTTCAAGACTCCGCACGTCGCGTTCGTGGTGATGGGGTTGGTCTCGACGGTGCTTCTCGCCGGCGGCGCGGCTCTCTCCAAAAGCCAGTCCAACATCTTCTGGATGACTTTCCGATTTTCGGCCCTGTTCCTGCTGCTGTCCTACCTGCTCGTCTTTCCGGCCTTCGTGGTGCTGCGCAAGCGCCGCCCCGATCAGCCGCGGCCCTATCGTGTGCCGGGAGGCAAAGGCGCGGCCGCGCTCGCGGGGTGGGTCTGCACGCTCTACATCTTCGGGGCGAGCGTGCTCTTCTTCGTGCCCTCGCCGACGAGCCAGGAGCCGCTGAAGGAGACTCTCATCCTCAGCGCCGAAACGATCGTCACGATCGTCATCGGGATACTGCTGGTGCCGCGCCGGCGAAAGGTATGATGCGCGGACCTTTCGAGAGGAATGCATGGCTCAAAACCTGAAGGGCGCGCGCGACGAGTCCGCGTTCGTGCTCGACCTGATCGGCCGCAAGTCGCTCACGCCGCCCGAGCAGAAGCGGGTCATCGACGAGTCGGTGAAGTACTGGGTCGAGAACGTCAACCCGGCGTTCCTCGAGTATCGCAAGTCCGTCTCGACCGACTACACCGCGGTCGAGTGGGAGGACCACGGCGCCGTCTTCCGCGACATCCAGGGCAAGGAGTTCCTGGACATGCTCGGCGGGTTCGGGATCTACGTCACGGGTCACCGGCACCCCAAGGTCCTCAAGGCGGTCAAGGAGCAGCTCGACAAGCAGGCGATCCACTCGCAGGAGCTGATCGACCCGCTCCGCACGTACCTCGCGCACCTGGTCGCGATGATCACTCCGGGAGACCTCCAGTACGTCTTCCTGACCAACTCGGGGACCGAGTCGGTCGAGGCCTGCCTAAAGATGTCGATCCTGACGACGGGCCGGCACCACTTCGTGGGCACGATCGGCGCGTTCCACGGAAAATCGATGGGCTCTCTCGGCGGGACCTCCAAGGCCGTCTTCCGCGAGCCCTTCCTTCCCCTCAAGCGCTGGACGCACGTGCCCTTCGGAGACGTGGATGCGCTGCGCATGATCGTCGCGAGCGGGGACTTCTCGGGGGACCGTGTCGCCGCCGTGGTCCTCGAGCCGATCCAGGGCGAAGGAGGCATCAACGTGGCGCCTCCGGGCTACCTCGCCGCGGCTCGCGAGATCTGCGACAAGTACGGGGCGATGCTCGTCTTCGACGAGGTCCAGTGCGGCATGGGCCGCAGCGGCAAGATGTTCTGCTGCGAGCACGACGGCGTCGTGCCGGACCTGATGGCGCTGGGAAAAGGCTTCGGCGGCGGCGTGATGCCAATCGGCGCCTGCGTCGGAACGCCGAAGACCTGGGAGCGCTACATCGAGAATCCCTTTCTCCACACGACGACGTTCGGCGGAAATCCCGTCTGCTGCGCGGCGGCGATCGCGACGATCAACGTCCTGCTCGAGGAGGACCTCCCGAAGCAGGCCGGCGAGAAGGGCGAGTACCTGCTGCCCCGGATGAACGCGCTGGCACAGAAGTATCCGAAGGTCATGGCGGGAGCCCGCGGCCGGGGCCTGATGCTCGGCATGGAGTTCGTCAGTCACGAGCTCGGCTACGCCGTGGCCAAGGCGCTGTTTGCGCGCGGGATCCTCATATCCGGGACGTACATCAACGCCAAGGTCCTGCGGGTCGAGCCGCCCCTCGTCATCAGTTACCCCGAGATCGACAAGTTCCTCGCGGCCCTCGAGGCCTCGCTCCAAGAGGTGGGCAAAACAGCATAAACGGCGGCGAGGCGGTATGAGCGACCTCCCGATCGAGCAGTCCTGTTTCTGGATGGCGCGGCGGCGAAAGCGGCCGGCCGGCGAGAAGCTCGAAGGCTCCGCCGAGGCCGACATCGCGATCGTCGGCGGCGGGTACACGGGACTCTGGACCGCGCTCTTCCTGAAGGAGCTCGAGCCGCGTCGCCGCGTCGCGATCCTGGAGCAGGGGCTCGTGGCGCACGGCGGAAGCGGGCGCAACGCCGGGATCGTGGGCGAACAGATCGACCACTCGCACGAGCTCGCCATCGCGCACTTCGGGCTCGACGAAGCCCGTCGGCTCGCCCGGATCGGGCGGGAAAACCTCGACGCGATGGAGACTTTCCTCCGAGAACGGGGCATCGACGCGAGGTTTGAGCGGCCGGGGCAGCTCATCGTGGCGCTCACGTCGGCGCACGTCGAAGACCTCCGAACAGGGCTGGAGGCGGCGGAGCGCGTCGGATCGCCGGGGTGGAAGCTCCTCTCCGGCGAGGAGGCCCGGGCGGAGCTCGCGAGCCCCCTGTATCTCGGAGCCCTGGTGGCGCCGCGCAACGCGCTCGTGGACCCGGTGCGCCTGGCGGAAGGTCTGCGCGCCGCCGCCGTGGCCGCCGGCGTGCGCGTCTACGAGAACACGCGCGTGTCGCGGATCTCGTTCCGGCGCAACCGCGTCGCCGTGGCCGCGGGAGACGCGCTTCTGTCCACCGAGAAGGTGATCCTGGCGGCCAACGCATACTCGCACCAGCTTCGCCGGTCTCTGGCGTTCCGGTTTCTCCCGCTCTACGACTACATTCTCGTCAGCGAGCCGCTGACCGCCGAGCAGCGGAGGTCCATCGGCTGGAGATCGGGACGCGGCGTGGTGGACGCGAGGACGTTCTTCAACTACTACCGGCCGACGGAGGACGGCCGCATACTCTGGGGGACGAGCGAGGCGGCCTATTACGGGGGCAACCGCGTCGCGGAGTCGTTCGATCACTCGCCGAAGCACTACGCCGCCCTCGCGGAAAGCTTCCGCCGGCACTTCCCGCAGCTTTCGAGCCTGAAGTTCACTTATCGGTGGGGAGGCCCGATCGCGTCGACGACGCGCCTGACTCCCTTCTTCGGAACCGCGGAGCGAGGGAGGCTCGATTACGGGCTCGGATACACGGGCCACGGCATCGCCTCGACGCGGATCGCGGGGCGCATCCTGGCGCACCGCGCGCTCGAGCTGCCGAGCTCGCTCCTGGATCTGGAGATGGTCCGCCGAAAGCCGTTTCCGTTTCCCCCGGAACCCTTCCGCCGCGCGGCCGTGGCGCTGGTGACCGGCGCCCTGCGCAGGGTCGACGCCGGCGGGCGGCCTGGCCTTCTCTTGAAAGCGCTCGAACGGATCGGAATCAGCTTTTCCAGCTGACGAGTCAGACGCGCGAAGCGCGGCCGGACCTCGTCATCCTGAGGAGCGGAGCGACGAAGGATCCGCGCTTTTCGAGTCCGGGATCCCTCGCTGCGCTCGGGATGACAGGCTCCCAGCTAGTGGACCGGAACGACGACGATCTCCGCATTCGCGGGCGCGCCGCCAGTCAGCACCGGAACCTTCGTATCGGTGACGAAGGCGAGCTGTCCGCGGTCCGTGATTCGGGCGGTTAGGGCATACGCGCGTCCGGGTTGGATGTCGGCGGGATCGTAGTCGAGGCTGAAGGGGAGCGGGACCTGCTTGCCGGCGGGACGCAGGATCTGCTTGGCGATCACCGGCGCGTCCAGGTCGGCGCGCGAGACGTCCTTGAGCTCGATCTGGACGATCGCCTCGGGCGTGAGGGCCACGCGCTGCACATAGGTGATCGTGCCCGCGAGCGCGGCGAAGGTCCGTCGTTCCCAGATCCCGGCCAGCGGAGCGCCGCCCGCGAGAACCAGCCGTCCGGGAGTTGCAGGCTCGATGCGTAGGCGGGCGGGCTCCTTGTCGGGCGCCGGCTCGACGTCGAGGACGGCGACGAACGTGTCCTCCTCGAGGCGCCACGACACGCCCTCGGTGCGCGGAATTCCGAGGACGGTGAGACTCCCGTCGGGGCGGATCAGAAGCGCCTGGCGGCCGCCGCCTCCCGGCGCGGTCCGCGACCACCCGCCGGTGACGTCGGTCGCGGACATCGTCGGTGTGGGCGCCGGCGTCGGAGCCACAGCGGGCGTCGTCGTCGGGAGCGGCGTCGGCGCGACGACAGGTTTCGGCGGACGGCCGCACGACGCCGCCGCGGCGAGCGCGATCCCCGAAACGACGGCGCGAGAGAGGAACCTACTTCTTGACCAGAGCGTCGCGAATCTCCTTGAGGTAGAGCTCCGACGGCGTTGGAGGGGGGGCCAGCCTCATCGCGAACCGGTTGAAGGGCAAGATGATGAAGAAGTAGAGGCCGGCGGCTTTCAGGAGAAACGCGATGACCGCGTTGATGAAGTTGCCGATGTTGACCGGGCCGATCTTCCACGCCGAGAAGTCGGGCGTTCCTCCGATCAGTCCGATCAGCGGCGTGATCAAGTCTTTGACGAGCGAGTCGACGATCGCGCCGAAGGCCACGCCTATGATGACGCCGACGGCGAGGTCGAGGACGTTGCCCCGGGCGATGAAGTCACGGAATCCCTTCAGCATCTCTCCTCCTTTTGCCCGAAACGAGCTACGACTTGGGTTTGGGCGGCTGCCGTGTCTGCGGCTGCGAGCGCGGCTGCGGCGACGAGGGTCTCGGAGCCGACGACGGCCGCGACGTCGCCGGCGGGTTCATCCGCGCGTCGCTGTACTGGCGCCCTCTTTGATCCCGTGAGAGTTGATTCAGCGTGCTCGGGTCGACGGAACGTTCGGGTGACGCCGGCCGCGTTTGCGGAGCGGGTCGCGACGGACGGGCGGGCTGGGCTTCCGGAGCCGGGCGCGTCTGGGGACGCGAAGGCTGGACGGGCTTCCACTGTCCGCCGTCGTTGGTTTCCCATCCTCCCTTGTCTCGCGGGCGGTAGACGTTTCCGTCCGGGCCCGCATAGACGTTGTCGGGCCGCGCGGGCCGCGTCGAGGGTTGTCTTCCGGGCGCCGGCCGTGTGGAGGGCTGTGTCGTGACGGGTCGGCCCGACGGGGGCTGCGGCGCCGGACGCGTTCCGGGTGCCGGGCGCGTGCCCGCCGGAGGAGCTGGACGAGCCGGCTGTACGGCGGGCCGGACGCCGGGTCGGGTGACACCGGGCCGGTTGTACACGTTGATGTTGTTGATGTTGACGGTCGTGCGCGGATAGGGCACGGGCCGTCCGTACACTGGGCGTCCCGGATACGGATACGGTGGCCGCGGGTACGGGCGCCAGCCGTAGTACGGACCCCACCACGGCCGGTACACCGGCCTGTAGCCTCCCCAGCCGAAACCGACATCCCAGCCCGTCCAGGGGCTCCAGCTGATTCCGACGCCGAAGCCCCATGTCATCGGCGCGCCGTACCAGTACGTGCCGATCCACGGACGGTAGTGCCATCCGGTGCCATAGACGACGGTTCCCCAGGGCGAGTAGCACGTTCCCATGTAACCGGGCGTGTAGCCGACCCAGACGTAGGTAGGGTTGTAGCGGTAGATGCGCACGTAGGTCACGTAGTGGATCGGCGACGCGGTCGGAATCGTGTAGATCACGGGAGGAACGGCCGTCGCCACGATCCACGGGCCAATCGGCGCTCCGGCCGTGAACCAGACGCCTCCCTGGACGGCGTAATAGGACGTCGGACTGACGCGAACGATCGGAGTCGGCGAATTGACGGCGTACTGGAGCTGCGTGTCGGGCACGTTGTCGAACCTCGGATCGCCGTCGTAGGCGGGCTCGAACTTCGCCTCCTCCCGGTTGACCTCCGCTGTCTGCGGAATGCTGTTGGCGATGACGGCTTCCTGCGCCGCCGGAGTTCCGGGTACGGTCGCCAGCACGCTGGCCTTGGGGTTGTTGGTCGGGATCTTCTCGAAGTCCTTCGGCAGGTCGTCACCGTCGACGAACTTCCACGGCCCGTCCAGAGACTTCGCCCGGTACCACCGTCCCGTCAGCGGGACGTAATAGCTCTGGGTCTTGAGGTCGAGGAGGATGTCTCCCGTCGTGTTCGAGACGTAGAGAAGCTGCGTGCCCGCGATCGGCTTCATCTCGGGCTTGCCCTGCGTCAGGAGAATCTCGGCGGGGACCGTGCTGACGATGATCTCCGGCGCCTTGCCTCTCTCGAGCAGCGCTTCGATGTCCTCGCCCGGATCCTCCAGCAAGTCGACCTGGGTCTGGTTCTCGTCCTTGGCGATGGAGTCCTTCACGGATTGCACGGCGGGCGAGACGCCGGCCGACAGCGTCCACGGACCCGTGGCGGTGCGAGCCGTCATCCAGCGTCCGCCAATCGGCAGTAAATAGGAGCTTCCGTCCTGGAGGATGAGGCTGCGCGTATTGATCACGCGCTGGAGGTTCGAGCCTTGAACGGGGCGAAGGACCGGATCGCCGTCGATCAGGAGGAGGATCGCGGGAGAAGTCCGGTAGTAGATCTTCGGCGGATCGTTCTTCAGCGGGACCGCATTGCCCTTCTTGTCGGCCTGCGTGACCGCGAGGTTGGCCTCGATGCGCTCCAGCGAGACCGTGCGGGACGGCTCCGAGTTGCGCCGGAGAATTTCGAGGTACTGGTCTGCGGCCGCCGCGCCAGCGGTCGGGAAGTTCGCCTTCGTAATCTGAATGTCGTCGAGCTGCACCAGCCCCGCTTCCTTGTCGATGGAAGGATGCGCCTGGATCCAGATCACGCCGTAGCTGGTCTGTGTCTTGTCTCCGGCGGGCGTCTCGACCTGAATCGCGGCCCGCGCCTCGAACGACTCGGCGTCGAAGCGGTCGACCTGCGGCTGGTAGACGGACAGGGTGATGCCGTCGTCTTCGATCACACGCGGCCATTGGAGCTGGTCTCGGGACGGCTCTGGCTCCTGGTCGGTCGTGTCCTGAGCCCGGACCGTGGAGGGTCCCGCGAGGAGAGCCGAGACGAAAGCCATCAGAGCGATCGCGCGGATGAGAAGCCGCATGGGTACCCCTCCGGTGTGTCGGTTTCTATCACGGAGCAATACCTTTGAGCGGCGCTCCACGCGCCGACGAGAGCGAAGAATTGTTCCCGGCAGGCAGTCGTTGGCCGGGCGGAACGGGGACCGGCATCCCGGCCGCTACTTCTTCGAGTCTCGTCCCACGCCCAGGGCGTCGGCGACGCAGTTGATGTAGTTGAACCAGGACGCGATCAGCGTGATCTGGAGGATCCCGACGTCGTCGAACCCCGCGGCGCGCAGGCGTTCATGGTGTTGGGGCCCGATGCGCGTGGCGTCGCGCGTGAGCTCGACCGCGAAGTCGAGCATGACCCGCTCCTTCTCCTCGATCGGCGCAGTCCGATAGTCGCGGCGGATCGCCGCGACCAGCTCTTCGTCCAGAGTCACCCGACGCAGAAACTCTGCGTGCGACTCGATTCAATAGTGACAGCGGTTCGTCAGCGAGACGACCGTTGCGATCATCTCGTGCTGCCGGCGCTGGAGCGGGAGCTCCGGCGACATGAGCGCCCCGAACGTCGCGAAGGCGTGGTACAGGGCCTGGGGGATCAGGGAGTGCGACGCGACGATGCCGTCGGCCTGATCGGCCACGACCTGCGTCGGCTGCGCATACTCGTGCGGATAGAGCGCGCGCTCCTGCTCGAGGGCGCGGCGCAGATTCTCGTCGGCTTCGCTCTCCGGAATCGTCTTGATCCACGTCATGACGCGACTCTACCCGAACGCCTCAGAAGCCGGTAAGCCGGAATTCCGAGGGCGACCAGGACCGCTCCGGCGATCGCTTGGCGCGGGTTCGTGACGGCGACCAGGAGGACGACGACGGCGAGCAGGGCGACGAAGAGCATGGTGGATGCAGGATGGCCGGGCGTCCGGTAGGCCGGCACCGCGGTTGCACGCCGCCGGACGACGAAGAGACCCGCCGCGGCGAGCGCGAGGAATCCCAGGGACGTGCAGAGGAAAAACGCGGCGATCTGGCGGAAGGAGCCGAGCCAGACGAGCAGACTCGCAAGGCCGGCGAGCAAGGCCGTCGCCCGCACGGGAGCTCCGGTCGTCGGGTGCAGCGCCGCGAGGGGTGCGGGAAATGCCCGATCGCGGGCCATGGCCACGTACATGCGGGGCGCCAGGAAGATCAAAGCGGCGGCACTCGCGACGGCCGAGAGCAGGACGGCGGCGGCGAGCAACTGCGGTCCCTTCGAGCCGAGGAGGCCCTCGCCCGCGGCGCGCGTGAACGTCTCGGCGTCGAGGGCCGCGGAGCTCGGAACGAGATAGAGAAACGCGGCCGTCGTTGCGACGTAAACCAGCGTGACGATCACCACGCCGAGGGCGAGGGCCCGCGGAAGGGTGCGGACCGGGTCGCGCACTTCATCCGCGACGCGCGCGGCCTCCCAGAAGCCGCCAAACGAAAAGAACGCGCCGACGAGGCCCAGGCCGAGGGCCTGGAAGAGCGGCGGCGCTCCCGCACGACGGTGCAGAAACGGAGAGAAGTGTGTCGGGTCGCCCGCGCCGGCCGTGAACGCGAGGACGATCACTCCGGCGAAGAGAAGGAGTTTCGCGACGGTCAGGATTTCGATCGTGCGGACGCTCAACCGCAGGCCCGCCATGCTCAGCAGGGCGAGGATCCAGATGATCGCGAGAGCGACCCAGCGTGCGGATCCCGCGGCGGAGGGCCACAGCACCGCGGCGTATCCTCCCGAGCCCGCCGCGAGTCCCGCCGTCACGCCGGGATCCATCACGAGAAGGCACTGCCAGCCGTAGAGAAACGCGACTTCCTCGCCCCACGCTTCGCGCAGGTACACGTACACGCCTCCGGCCTGGGGATAACGCGACGCGAGCTCGCCGTACGCCAGAGCGCCAAAGAGGGCGAGGGCGCCGACGCCGAGCCACACTCCGAACGTCAGGGCAGGCGAAGCCAGGGCGCCGATGAGCTCCGCCGGTGTGAGGAAGATTCCGACACCAATCGTGTGGCCGACTACCAGCGCCGTGGCCGGCCAGACGCCCAGAGGTCTCCTCGCCTCACGCTCGGTCCGGGACATTGCGGCGGATTCTAGCTTCGCGCCGCCCGTATGATCGGCTTCCCATGACGGACGCCGACGACACCACACGCGAGAGCTACGACGAGGTCGCTGCCGAGTACGTCGAGCGGATTGCCGGGGAGCTCGCCGGCAAGCCGCTGGACCGGCACCTTCTCAACCGGTTCGCCGAGGCGATGCAGGGACAAGGACTCGTCGCCGACCTCGGCTGCGGGCCCGGCCACGTCGCGCGCTATCTGCACGACCTGGGCGTCCGGATGCTCGGCGTCGATATCTCGCCGGCCATGATCCGGTTTGCGCGAGAGCGCAATCCCGGCATGGAGTTCCGCGTCGGCGACATGCGCGCGCTCGCGCTTCCCGACGGCGCACTTTCCGGAATCGTGGCGTTCTACTCGCTGATCCACGTGGCTCCCGAGGAACATCCCCGAACCATCGTCGAGTTCCGGCGCGTGCTCCGTCCGGGCGGGTTGCTCCTTCTGGGTTTTCACGTCGGCACCGAGATTCTCCGCGTGGATGAGCTGTGGGGCCGGAAGGTCCGGCTGGACTTTCGCTTCTTCCAGCCGGCGGACGTCGCGGCCCGGCTGGCCGAGGCGGGCTTTCGCGTCCTCGAGTGGATCGAGCGGGAGCCCTACGTGGGCGTCGAGCACGCCAGCCGGCGCTGTTACCTCCTCGCGCAGAAGCCCGGATGACCGGAGGCCGCGGGGCGCGCTGACGCGATTCTTGCGGGCACCGCGGCTGCGTGCTAGCTTCGGCGTCGCTTCGACTACGGAACCGACATCGGGGGGATCCTTGGGGACCGATCTCGTCAGCGCCTGCGTATTCTGCGCCGGTCTTTTCCTGGGCAGCGAGCTCAAGCCCCGGGAAGGCTTCGGTGTGGACGTGGGTTTCTCCTACGCCACACTCGCCCGGCGCTGGGACGTCGTCGGAGCCGAGCCCGCGCGCGTGGACGGATCGGACGTCACTCCGAAGTTCGTCCTGGTCGGCCTGGGCCAGGCGAAGCAGCCCAAAGACGGCCTCGGCGCCGGAACCCCGGCGTTCCAATGGAAGTTGGCCGTGGGGTTCGCTCCCTCGCACGACGAGCAGGAGCTGAAAGCGGCGACGAATGTCGAGCCCATCACCACGACCGGCAACGGCCGCTATGAGAACTACGGATTCCTGGGCCGTCTGCCGGTCTCGGCGGCGGATTCGGTCGAGCTCGTCGCCGGGAGGCGAATCGACAACTCGACGGACATCGTCAACTACGGCGGCGGGGAGCACGCGTTTTCCGAGTCCCGCGGGCTGACCGCCGGCCGAATCGACGTCGCCGCGGGCTGGCGGCACCGCTGGATGGGGCTCGAGGCCGCGGCGGCGTTCCAGATGATCTATCCCGAGAGCTACCTTGCGACCGCTTCGACCTTCCGGAAGGCCCGGGGCCCGTTGTACGGAGGCACGGGCGAGCTGCGCGCGTGCCGCGGGCCGTGGACGGCGTCGCTCGTCGGCTCCTATGCGGCCGGAACCCTGACGGTCCACGAAGAGAGCGCGCCCGCCTTCGAGGAGCTCGACTTCGACGGCGACGCATCGTTCTCGGCAGCCAAGCTGACTCTCGGATACTCCTGGCCGCGAACCGATCTGTTCGTCTCGGCGACCTATGACCGCCAACACTTGCCGTTCGTGTCGCTCGCCGTGCTCGGGACGGAAGGCCAGCTGTTCAATAACGGCTACCATCCGGACTCGAAGACCACGGAGTGGTTCTGGGATGTCACCTTCCGGTATGCGCTGACTCCCGGGATTCGCGTCCGGGTGGGACTGCGCCTCGGCACGGGCAGTGAAACCGTCCATCTGACAGACCTCGTCGACAACGGACCGCCCGTGACTCTGGACGTGCAGCGGCGAGGCGTCTGGGGAGCAGGCATCTCGAGCTCGATCGGGGCGCCGGAGCTCGCGATCTTCGTCGGAGCGGACTTCGGGATCGCCGGCGGAAAGTTCTAGCGACCGGGGCGTTCGAAGCGGACCAGCGACAGACTTCGAAACGCGTTTGCGGATCGGCCGAGCGCGGCGGCGAGCCAGCTCTTGTCCAGGATCGAGGCGCGATCGACGACCTTCCACGGAAAGGGGAGCTGCGCGAGGTCGGCTTCCTTATCCGTGGGGAGCACGAGGAACCCCTTCTCGTGGGCGAGGCGCTTCGTGAAGCTGTCGCCGAGATCCGGGACGATCACCCAGTCCTTCCGCGAATAGAAATCGAGGCTGTAGGCGTGAATGCCGTACATGTACGTGTCGCATCCCTCGCGGCACTCCACGCCGACCATGGCGCCCCATTTCGGCACCGGGTCGTAAGGGGCGAGGCGGGACTCGTAGTGTTGCAAGGCAGCCAGGAGCAGACCGCAGGCGAGGGCGGCGGCAAACGGAGCCGAGTCCGTCCGGTCATGCGCTCCGACCGCCAGTGAGACCGCGAGGACGCCGAATCCGACGGCGACGAGGACGCTCGGCACCCAGCCTCCCAATTCGACCGGCGCCGGGAACGCCCGAATCCATGCGCCCACCGCCACGAGGCAGACGCCCGCGGCGAGCCACCAGGGGATCCTGCGCCACCGGCTTGCGATCGCGTCCTCGCGGCAGAGGCTCTCGGCGACCAGTGCGGCGACCGCCGGAAGGAGCGTCAAGAGATAGACCTCGCGCTTCTGCACGACGAGCGTCCAGAAGAGCAGTGTGAAGACGAACCAGCCCAGAGGCGCGCTCGAAGCCCGTCCCCGCCGCAGCGCCCCCGGCAGAAACAGCGACCATGGGAACACCGCCCACGCGAGGATCCCGAGGTAGTAGAAGGGCCCGCGCTCGCGCATGTAGAGAGTCGAGGCTCCGCGCAGAAACTGGTTCTCCCAGTAGAATTTCGTCCAGAACACGCCGCCGAGGCGCCGGTGCATGGCCCAGTGCCACGGAGCGACCAGGGCGATCAGGGTCCCCGCAGCGGCGCCCGCGCGCCGCAGGAAACGGACGGGGCGCTGCCGATCGAAGAGGAGGCCCAGCGCGACGGCTCCCACGGGAAGCACGATTCCGACCAGCCCTTTGAAGGCGAACGCCAGCGCGAGGACCGCTCCCGAAGCGAGCCCACGGGCCACGTCCGATCCGTCCTCGCGGCGCGCCGCGTCGTCCAGGACGATCACCGCCAGGGTCACGGCGAAAGTGAGGAACGCGTCGGCCGCGAACGTCACCGAGAGCTGGAGAAACGAGAACGAGAACATCAGGATCAGGGCCGCGAGCCAGCCGGCTCTCTCGCCGGACCGCCGTCTGACCCAGAGCCCCCCCCGACCGACCGTGGCCAGCGCGGCGAGGGCGGAGGGCAGGCGCACGGCGAACACCGAGACCCCGAGCAGTCGGTAGCTGCCCGCGAGGATCCACCACGTCAGCGGCGGTTTCTGGAGGAACGGCCCTCCTTCGTAGTGCGGGACTAGGTATTCGCCCGTTTCCAGCATCCAGACGGCTGGAGCCGCGTACATCGGCTCGTTCCCTCGCTGCAGCGGAAGACGGGTCAGGCCGCCGAGATAGAGACAGAGGCCGACGGCCACGCCGGCATAGGCGAGGAAGCGCGAGCGGGGAGACAACCGCTAATCCTAGCCCGCCGGAAATGGAAGTGGGAGGTCGGGCGGGGGTGGCCCCCCCGTTCGCCAACCTTCAGTGAACGAAAGCCCGAAGCCCCGCGGACAGTTCCGGGAAACAGGCACCTTCACTGTTCACGTAATCCAGGTAGGAACGCGCTAACGCATCTTCGTGGTCGTAGCCAGGATTGATCTTCATCGCCACCAGCGCGTTGTCGATCCAGGTAACGTCCGGATCCAACTGAAGGAAGCCTGCCAGATCCACCAGCATGGCCGGGGAGATGTCGTACTCGAAGAAGTAGTGAAACCGATCCGGAAACTCGCTCTGGAGCTTGGCGAACCAGAAGATCTCGTCGAGGATCGCGTGGACGCACTCTTGCATGGAAGAGCTCCGCGTCAGTCCCGGAAAGCGGTCGACATGGCCGGTCTTGAGGTTCGACACCGCGCAGTCCATGGGGTTGCGGATCGGCAACAAGAACCGAAGCCTGGACTCTTTCTCGAAAATATCTCCGAGATCGACCCGCCTCTCACGGATGACGTTGGAGGTGCGAAGCGATTCTTTCCAGAAGAGACTCTTGATTCTTGCTTTTCGCGTCGCGACTCCGGCCTTTTCGCAGATTTCTTTTGTCCGATATCTGGAATCAAATGCGTGGGAGTGTGTGATCGAGCCGCCGATGTCCCCCCGGTCGCCGGACGACGAGATCTGAATTGCAAACCGGAGGAAACGATTCAGCTTTTCTTCGCTGAAATCCTGCAGGAAGTCGACCTGCCTGTTTCCATAGATTCGCTGCCCGGCATGGTTGAGAACCTGGCAGTTCGGATGCAGGAAGAGCGTGGTGGCCGTCAGGGTGGTCAGGTTTCGATAGGGGCCCAGCGCGAGGCACACGGACTCGATGTCACGGATGTCGTGGTGCCGTGACTTCCTCAAATCGATGACGTCCGTCAGCGCGATCCCGTAGTGACTCAATCTGTGCTCGGCTTTGCGAAGGGCTCGTGCGACCCAGGCGCCGAAGAGAAAGTTGAACTCGAAGTCGTCGAAGTCGAAATCGAAATCGAAGTCGAAGTCCGCGGCCTCGGGCGCAGGAGGGGTCGGCAAGTCATCGGCGACCGCCTCCACGGTGAAGAGGAAGAGCACCATGAAAAGCGTCTTCATGGTGCAAATAACCTATACCAAACTTAAACGGAGGCTAAATAGCAATGTGGCGCCGTGGACACTTCGACCGGCGCCGCGGTTTCTGGAGGGCGGCGCCTCGCACACGCGACCTTATTGTTGCAGGCAGCGTCTAAGTCGCTTCGACTCTTTGGGTTACGGCTATACTCGCTCTACAGAGTGCGCCGGGAGGGGGCTTACTTTGCCCGCGTTGCCTCGATGCGAGGTCCCGGCTTCCAGGTCTTGCCGCCGTCCTCCGAACGCTCGCCGGCCCAGCGGAAGTGCTGCGGCGTGATGTCGTAGTAGCGGATCTTCAGGATCGACTCGCCTCCGTTCGGCCGGCGGTTCGTCTGCGTCAGGTGCATCTCGTTGCCTTCCCACTTTCCGGTTCCCTCGTGCCACGTTCCGAACTGCGGCTCGACGTAGCGAAACTCCCACTGCTTGTTCGCGGGGTTGAAGACGCGGTAGGTCTCGCCGAGGTAAACGGTCCGGCCCTGATCGTCGAGGATCCGGTACTCATCCGTCACCATGAAGCCGTCGGCCGATTTCTGCGCGGTCCACCGGCCCCGCGCCTTTGGGGGAAGGTCCGGATGGTTCAGCGTCACGTCGATGTCCCAGGCGCCGAGCAGGAAGTCGAACTGCGAGGCCTCGGGCGGGGGAGAGGGCGGCACGTCGTCGGGGCCCGCGTGCGCGGTGATGAGAAAGAGCATCATGCAAATCGTCTTCATCGCTCGACCTCCCGGGTCAGGCTTCGTGTCTCAGAGCGATCGTGGGATCCACCGACATCGCCCGCCGCGCCGGCAGAACCGCGGCCAGGACTCCGGCGGACGCGAGGATCAGCGCCGCGGCGACGAGGCTGATCGGGTCGCGCGGCCCCACGCCGTAGAGCAGCTTCGCCAGCAGGCCCGTCAGCACGAGAGAGACCGCCGCGCCCGCGGCCAGGCCCGCGCTCGTCAGCCGCAGCGTCTGGCCGACGATGAGCCACAGGATGCGGCGCGGCCGTCCGCCGAGCGCCATGCGCACGCCGATCTCGGCCGTGCGCGCGGCCACGGAGCACGAGACGACGCCGTAGATGCCGACGAACGCCAGGAGCAGCGCGGTCACGGCCAGCACCGCCGCGACCGCTGTCGTGAAGCGCGTGGCCTGGCGCGCCGCGTCCACGTAGGCGGAGAAGGGACGCATCTTCGAAATCGCCACGTCCGGATCGAGCGAAGCGACGATCTCGCGGACGGGCCGCGCCAGCGACAGTGGGTCTCCATCGACCCGAACGACGAACGCGAGATTCTCACGGGCGCTCTGGTGGTACGGCACGTAGATCTGCACTCGGCCGTCGGCCGTGAGCGCGTGGTAGCGAGCGTGGCGGACGACGCCGATGACCTCGGCCACCGTTGGGTCGAACGATCCCGAATGAATGAACGTCGCGGTCAGGCGCTTCCCGAGGGGGCTCTCGCCCGGCCACTCGCGCCGGGCGAGCGTCTCGTCGACCACGATCACATTGGGATGGCCCGGGTCGTCGTCGTCGGTGAAGTCGCGCCCGGAGAGGAGCGCGATGCCTGCGCTTCGAAAGAAGCCGGGAAGGACCGCCCGATGGTCGGCCAGGATCTTGTTGCGTTCAGCGGCGGGAGCGCCGTCCTTCCAGTAGTACTCGTACCAGTTCGGATAGTCGCCGAGAGGCAGATGGGATACGGCGCCCACCGCGGTCACGCCCGGCAGCCGCTCGATCTTCACCTGGAGGGCCCGGAAGAATCGCTGGACGGACACGTCGTCCTCGGCGCGAGGGGGCGCACCGACCTGGAACGTCAGGACCCCGGCGGCCTCGAATCCCGGATCGGCGTGAAGCAGCCTTACGAAGGTCCGAACCATCAGTCCTGATCCGACGAGCAGGACGAAGCCGAGGGCAACCTCGGCGAGCACCAGCGCATTCTGCGCGCGCGAGCGCCCCGGGGCGCCCGAGCGGGCGCGATCCTGGAATCCGCGTAGAAGATTGCGGCGCGACATGGCGAGCACCGGGACGAGGCCGGCGAGAGCGCCGACGAGCGCGGTCAGAGCGAATGTAAACGCGAGCACGTTTACGGAAAGGCCGGCCGACTGGATCCGCCCCAGGCTCGCCGGCCGCAATCCGAGAAGGAGACGCACTCCGGCCCAGCCGACTCCGATGCCGAGGAGCCCGCCGAGGCCCGCGAGGAGCAGGCTCTCGGTCAGGAGCTGCCGGGCGATCCGTCCGCGGCTCGCGCCCAGCGCCGCCCGAAGCGAGATCTCCCGTTCGCGCCGCGTGGCGCGGGCGAGGAGAAGGTTGGCGACGTTGGCGCAGGCGATGAGGGTCACCATCGCGACGCCGCCGAAGAGGGCGAGCAGGATCGGCCGCGCCTCCCTCACCGAATCGCGATGGAGGGAAGCGACTTCCATCCGCAGGTCCGGCGTGGCGTATTCGGAAAAGCTCGTGCGCAGGCCCGCGGAGATTGCGTCGAGCTCGGCCTGGGCCTGGTCGAGAGCGACTCCCGGGCGCAGGCGGCCGATCAGGCGCAGGAAACCGAGATCGCGTGGCCTCTGCGAGAGATCGTCGCGGAAGGGCGACCACACGTCGATGTCGGACGGCACGCTCGCGTCGGCGGGAAAGACGACCTCGAACCCGCTCGGCATGACGCCGACGATCGTGTGGGCTTGGCCGTCCAGACGAAGCAGGCGGCCGACGATGGAGGGATCCGCCCCGAAGCGGCGCCGCCAGAGGCCGTCGCTGATGATGACGGCGGGACTCGAGCCGCGACCCTCATCGCTTCGCGCGAAGAGTCGGCCCGCTCGCGCCGGCACGCCGAGCGTCGGGAGGAAGTTCGCCGTGACCCATCCGACCCGGACTTGTTCTGGCTCGCCCTGGCCGGTGAGCGCCCCTCTTCCGACCCAGACACCCGCGACGTCCTGGAACAGGCGGGTGCGCCGTTGGAGCTCCGTCAACTGCGGACCGGCGGACGGCACGCGCTTCTGGCCGGCGCTGCGAAACTCCGACCAGATCATCGCGAGACGGTCCGGGTTGGCGTAGGGGAGAGGACGAATCAGGACCGCATCGAGCACGCTGAAGATCGCGTTGTTGGCGCCGATTCCCAGGGCCAGGGTCAGGACCGCGACGGCGGTGAAGGTCGGGCTCTTCGCGAGTCCGCGTGCGGCGTAGCGCAGGTCCTGCCAGGCCTGTTCGAGCACACGGCCGGGCCGGACGTCCCGGACCGCCTCCTTGACCTGCTCGGGCCCCCCTAGCTCGATCACGGCCTCCCGCCGCGCGACTTCGGGAGTCATTCCGGCCGCGACTTTTTCCTCGGCGAGGATCTCGACGGCGGAGGCGATCTCCTCGTCGAGCTCGCGTTCCTCGCGCTCGCGCCGGAAGAAGTGCTGCCAGACGCTGGCGAGGGTCGGGCTCCGGCGCAGCGACTTCACAGCATCACGTCGACAGGACGAGCCCGATGGCGGCGGCGATGCGGTTCCACTGACGCGTCTCGCTGGCGAGCTGCCGCCGGCCCGCCCGTGTGAGCGCGTAGTACTTCGCGCGGCGATTGGATTCCGAGCGTCCCCAGGACGAGCTCAGCCATCCCTCCTGCTCGAGCCTCTGGAGCGCCGGGAAGAGCGAGCCGGGCTTGACCTCGAATGTGCCGTGCGTGACCTGCGCGATGCGGCGCGAGACGCCCAGGCCGTGCATCGGCTCGGTGGCGAGAGCCTTCAGGATCAGAAGATCCAGCGTGCCCTGGAGCAGGTCCGACTTGCGTTCCGCCTCGCTCATATCGACTGCCTATACGAGGCTATGCCGAGACGTATAGACAGTCAATAGGGAGAGATCATTTGCGGTGCGGCCGTACGCCGCAGGTCTCCTCGCAAGCGAAGGCGACGGTTAGGACCGGGGCTTGAGCGCCTGGCGATTCGGGCCGTTTCCCGGAGGCGTCTGCAGGGTCGCCCCGAATCCGAACGCCTTGACCATGAAGACGGCCATCTGGCCGCGCGTGCTGACGTTGGCCGGGCAGTAGTTGCCGTTGCCGCAGCCTCCCGTGATCCCTTCCGCGGCCAGCCGCTCGATCCAGTTGGCGAAGGAGGACGGACAGGCCACGTCGCCGAAGACTCCGGCGCAGGCCGGCGGCTGGTACGAGGGACCGTGCTCCGCTTTGAGCAGGAAGGCCGCCATCTGCGCCCGGGTGACCGGAGCATCGGGACAGAACTTGCCGCTGCCGCAGCCTCCGGTGATCCCTTCCGCGGCCAGCCGCTCAATCCAGTTGGCGAAGGGGGAGGGGCAGGCCACGTCGGTGAAGACTCCCGTGCACGCCGGCGGCTGGTACGACGATCCGTGGATGGACTTCAGAAGGAAGACCGCCATCTGCGCGCGCGTGACCGAGTTGTCGCGGCAGTAGAGGCCGAGGCCGCATCCGGCCGTGATGCCGCGGCGGAAGACGCGTTCGATGGAATCGTGGAAGCCGTCGTCATGGGAGACGTCCAGAAAGTCGGCGAGCCAGCCTTTCTGCAGCAGGCCGCTCTCGCCGCCCGGGTTGGTCACCTTGATGTCGCTGAGCGTGCCGGCGGGCAGAGCCGGGACCGTGGCCAGCAGCTGCGTCGCGTTCGGGATCGTGACTCCCGAGGCGGGGACGCCGCCGATCGTTGCCGTGGCTCCAGCGACGAAGTTCGCACCATTGAGAGTCATGCCGGCGCCGCCGGCGGCGGGGCCCGAGCCCGGCGAAACGTTCGAAGGCTGCGGAGGCGAGAGTGTCGCGGTCGGCGTACTGGTCGGCGTACGGGTCGGTGTCCTTGTCGGCGTCCGGCTCGGGGTTCGGGTCGAGGTGGGAACGGCGAGCGAAGTCGACGTGAACGTTGGCGTGAACGTCGGGGTGATCGATGGCGTGAACGTCTGGCTGGGCGTCGCCGTCGCGGTGTTCGTCGGCGTCCGGGTGTTGGACGGCGTCCGCGTGTTGGAGGGCGTGAAGGTATTGGTTGCCGTGATCGTGCCGGTCGAGGTGAACGTCGCCGTGTTGGTCGGCGTTCGGGTGTTCGTCGGGGTCCGGGTGTTCGACGGCGTGAACGTATTGGTTGCGGTGATCGTGCCGGTCGAGGTGAAGGTTGCGGTGGCGGTCGCAGTTCGGGTGTTCGTCGGAGTCCGCGTGTTCGTCGCCGTGATCGTGCCGGTGGATGTGAAAGTCGCTGTCCGCGTCGGCGTCCGGGTGTTGGTCGCGGTGATCGTCCCGGTGGACGTGAAGGTCGCCGTTCGGGTGGGCGTCCGCGTGTTGGTGCTCGAAGGTGTGAACGTCTGACTGGCCGTGAACGTCGAGGTCGGGGTATTGGACGCAGTGAAGGTCGGCGTGAACGTGAAGGTCGGCGTGAAGGTCGGCGTGTTGGCCGCCGTGATGGTACCGGTCGACGTGGGTGTCGGCGTGTTGGTGGACGTCGGCGTCGGCGTCGCGGTCCCGGGGAGCGTCGCGAAGATGCCGTAGCCCGATCCGTCCTCTCCGTAGGCCGACCAGGCGACCACGAAGCTGCCGGAGTCGTTCATGGCGACCGCCGGATAGGTCGAATAGTTCGTGTAGGTGTTGATCTGGAATTCGCCGCCCGTAGGAGTTCCGGTGCTGTCGTACCGCTGCCCCCGAACGCCGAGGTTGTCGCCGCTCAACGAGAGGCTCTGCCAGACCACCATGAAGTTGTCGGAGGAGTCGATCCCCACGCTGGGATAGAGCTGGTACCCGGGGGTATTCGTGTTGACCTGGAACTCGCCGCCCTGGGGCGCACCCGTGCTGTCATAGCGCTGGGCGAACACACCGTCCATGCTTCCGTCCTGCTGGAAGCTCGTCCAGGCGATGACGAAGTTGCCCGACGCGCCGACGCCGACGAAGGGGCGATTCTGGCGCGAGGTGGTGTATGTGTTGACGAGGAACTCGTCTCCCTGCGGCGTTCCGCTGCTGTCGTACCGTCGCGCCTTGACGCCGTTCCCCGAGCCGTCCGACAGCGTCGTCCAAGCCACGATGAAGTTGCCGAGCGGGTCGACGGCCACCGTCGGGCCCTCGTCGCCGCTCATCGCCGCCGCCTTGGGCTCGAGCGTCGCCGCTCCGGGCTCGACCATCGTGGATCGGGGCGCCAGCGCCAGGTTTGCGGCGGGAGTCGTGTTCACCACGAACTGATTGCCGAGAGGAGTTCCGGTCGGGTCGTACCGCCGCCCGTAGACCTGGCCGTTGCCCTTCCAGACGACCACGAAGTTGCCGGAGCCCTGGACCGCGACGCTCGGCCCGAACTGGAGTCCGGTCGTGTACGTGTTGACGAGGAACTCGCTTGACTGCGGCGTGCCCGAGGCGTCGAAACGCCTTCCGACCACACCGTCACCCGAACCATCCTGGTTCCGGCTGGTCCAGACCACGACGAAGTTGCCGGAGGAGTCCATGCTGACGCCCGGATAGAACTGCGCGTTGTTCGTCGTGGTGTTGACCTGGAACTCGCCGCCCTGCCGCGCGCCGCTGGGGTTGAACCTCTGGCCGAAGACCCCGGCGCTGGATCCGTCCTGGCCGAAGCTGGTCCAGACCACCACGAACTCGCCCGCCGGGTCGATGGCCACACTGGAGGCGACCTGGTTCCCAGGGGTGTAAGTGTTCACCTGGAACTCGGGGACCAATGCCGGTGCCTGCGCCTTTGCCAGCGCGGCGATCAGCGAAGCAAAGGCCGCCAGGGCGACGCTGCGGGGCAAAGGTCCTCCCAGGTTCGGACGAATCTTACCCTTTGGGAGGGGAAAAAGGGGGTCGATCTGTCCGGATGGACGGGGGTGTCCTGAACGCCCGTCCAGACGGGCGGA
>JBKOVK010000215.1:0-4293 GCA_046724475.1 Acidobacteriota bacterium
GGCCCATGTGGTGCGACACGGCGGCCTGCGAGAGGCCCACGGCGGCCTCCACGTCGCACGCGCAGAGGCCGCGCTCGTCGCGGGCGATCAGCTCGCAGCAGGAGCGCCCTTTGGCCTTGAGGAGTTCCAGGATCCGCAGGCGCGTGGGGTCCGCGAGCGCCTTGAACACGGTCACCGCGTCCACGGGTTTCGGGCTCATGAAAGCCTCGCGTGCATGAAAATCGCCGACTTCGGGCAGGCCGACTGGAACTCGACCGACGCGAGCAGCGCCGCCGGCGCCTGCGAGCGATCCAGCCGGCTGAAGCCGAAGCGGGGGAAGAATCGATCGGCGGTTTCCGTCAGGAGATAGACGTCGCGGGAACCACGGTCCTTCGCGAGGCGCAGCGCCTCCGACGTCAGCCTGCGCCCCAGATCCCGTCCACGCTCGGCGGGGGAGACCACCAGGGAGCGAAGCAGCGCCGCCTCCCCGTAGACCTCCAGCGCGACGCAACCGACGATCTCCGAGTCTCGTTCGGCAACCATCGCGTCGGCGAGATGTTCGCGAAAGCCGTCGAGCGGCAGATGGGCGTCCCGAAGCAGCGCTTCGGCGCGGGGCAGGTCGTTGGCTCTCGCGGAACGAATGACGACCAGATCCATAGATCGATAAATATAGAATTGTTCCGGAGCCGGTGTCAAGCCTCCTTCGGGGGATCGCGCAGTCGAGAGATCGTGCCGGGCCAGATATCCGGAATAACCGGCTTCCACCCGCGACTTTGAACTCTCAAATGGCGACGCCGAGGAAGGTTGCGGGCCTGGCCGCTCTTCTGGGGTTCGTCGCTTGTAACGCCTGGTCGTCCGGGCTTCTACGGTCTGCGTGCTGTTCGCCGTCCTGCGACCCGTGCCCGATCCTCTACTCCAAGAGTGCTCCAGCCAACTCGTCTCAGAAGGTGGACATCGCCGGCGGCGCCCTCCCGGCGAGCTTCATCTTGGTCTCTTTCCCGACGCCGCCGTGGCTCACCAGGCCTCTCGCCCAGATACCGGGTTTCCTTCCGCACGAATTCCACAGACCCATGCGGAACTGATCGGTCTTCCTGTCTCGAACTCTCATATCAACAACCAGACAGGAGAAGACCAATGAAGAGAATCTTGGGAACCCTGACGCTGGCCCTGATCATCGCGGCGTCCGCCCTGGCCTCGATGGGCTCGCGGTCGATCAGCGCCGATGACTGCTGCGATCCGACGTGCGATCCGGCCTGCGACCCCGCGCCGGCCTGCAGTCCCGGCTAGTTTCGTCTCTCTCGAGGCGCCGGGCGCTTGCCCGGCGCCTCTCTTTTTCCCCGGAACGCTTCCTGCAGATACGATCGGGCGATGCGCCTGCCGTTCGATCCGCCTCTGGCGCCCATGCTTTCCAGCGCGGCGGATGCCCTGCCCGGAGGGGAAGGGTGGCAGTTCGAGCCCAAGTGGGACGGATTTCGAACGGTCGTGTTCCGCGACGGAGACGAGATCCTGCTGCAGAGCCGCGACGAGAAGCCGATGAATCGCTACTTCCCGGAGCTGCTGGCTCCGCTCGCCAAAGAGCTTCCTCCGCGCTGCGTCCTCGACGGCGAGGTCGTCATCGTGGGCTCCGGGGGACTCGACTTCGAGGCGCTCCTTCTTCGCATCCATCCGGCGGCGTCGCGCGTCAAGCTTCTGGCCGAGCAGACTCCGTCGTCCTTCGTGGCCTGGGATCTTCTCGCCCTGGGCGACGAGGATCTGCGCGAGACGCCGCTCGCCGCGCGGCGGGAGCGGCTCGAGCAGCTCTTGTCCGGCGCAAAGCCGCCCGTGCACCTCTCTCCCGCCACGCGGGACCGGGCGCTCGCCGAAGACTGGTTTCGCCGCTTCGAGGGCGCCGGCCTCGACGGGGTGATGGCCAAGCGGTTGGACGAGCCGTATCGGCCCGGCGAGCGCACCATGATCAAGGTCAAGCACAAGCGAACGGCCGACTGCGTGGTCGCGGGCTTTCGCTGGCACAAGAACGGCGCCGGCACGATGGTCGGCTCGCTGCTCCTGGGCCTCTATGACGACGAAGGAACTCTGCATCACGTCGGCGTCACGGCGGCGTTCACCAGCGCCGTGCGCAAGCAGCTCGTCGAGGAGCTCGGGCCGTTGCGGGAAAACGCCCTCCGGAATCATCCCTGGCGCGGCTGGGCCGAGGCTCAGGAAGAGGCCAACGCGAAGGGACAGCGCATGCCGGGAGCCTCGTCCCGCTGGAATCGCGGCAAGGATCTGAGCTGGGAGCCGCTGAGGCCCGAGCGCGTCTGCGAGGTCGCCTACGACCACATGCAGGGAGATCGATTCCGGCACGCCGCGCATTTCGTTCGCTGGCGGCCGGACAAGCGGCCTCAGGACTGCAGGTACGAGCAGCTGGAAGTCACTCCCGCTTACGAGCTGGAGCGAGTCTTCGGGGCGGGCGGCCGGCGAGCGGCGGACCGGAATTCCTCCCACGGATCGTAGTCGGGATCGGGCGGTTCCGGGGCCGGGCGCTCCTCCTCCGGAACGTGGCGCAGGTTCACGCGGATGCGAGTCCACGTGCTGGAACGGCCGCGCATGGAGTCCACGAGCACGTCGTCCGGCTCGAGACGCGCCGCGGCCTCGGGATGGCGCTCCTTCCAGCGCTCGAGCCCGGCGAGCGCGTCCTTCTTGTGTTTGGCGTTCGCCACTACGACGAGAGGCTGCGTGGACTGACGGCGCCCGCTTCCACCGGATCCCTTCTTTCGTGATGGAGCCACGCGCGGCGGCTCGCCTTCCTGCTTTCGATAGTGCGGAGGCCAGGGAGCGTCGCCCAGTCCCGCCTTCTCCTGCTCGGCGGACAGCTCGAGCAATCCGTCGAGAGATCCCGCCGCCTCGTCCATTCCCGCCGCGGCGTCGCCGCGCTCGGCCAGCCGCGCCGGAGCCGTGACGAGGGTGAAAGCCGCCGGATCGCACTCGGGCACTTCGTCCCACTCCAGGGGCATCGAAACGCGAGCGTCCGGAGTAGCCCGAACCGACCAGGCCGACGCCACCGTGCGGTCTTTGGCGTTCTGGTTGTAGTCGAGGAAGACGCCGTGGCGTTCCTCCTTCCACCATTTGCTCGTCGCAAGATCCGGCACGCGCTGCTCCACCTCACGCGCGAGCGCCAGGGCCGCGCGTCGAACCTGGTCGAAGCTCCATAGCCGTTCGAGGCGCACGTTGACGTGCATGCCGCGCGATCCCGAGGTCTTGGGCCAGCCGCGCAGGCCACGTTCCTCGAGCACGTCGCGCACGACCATGCCCACCCGCCGCACGTCGTCCCAGGCCACTCCCGGTCCCGGATCCAGGTCCACGCGGAGCTCGTCCGGATGCTCGAGGTCGTCGGCGCGCACCGGGTGAGGGTTCAAATCGATGCAGCCCAGGTTCACGATCCAGAGAAGCTGCGCCGCGTCCCGAGCCACGACCTCCCGGGCGGTGCGGCCGGACGGGAAACGCAGCTCGACGGTCTCGATCCAGTCGGGATGCGGCTCGGGCGCGCGCTTCTGGTAGAAGGGCTCGCCCTCGGCGCCCTGCACATAGCGTTTGAGGACGATCGGCCTCGCCTTGATCCCTCGCAGCGCCGCGTCCGAGACCGTCAGGTAATACTTCGCCAGGTCCAGCTTCGTGTAGCCGATCTTCGGGAAGAACACCTTTTCGGGGTTCGTGATCGTGACATCGCGGCTCGCCGCCTCCAGGGTGGTCACGGAAGTCTTCGCCATCGGCGTCAGTGCGGAACACTCTCGGCGACCGGCGGCGCCGGCTCGGACGGTTTGACCGCGGGCCAATCCCGGCGCCAGGCATCGGCGCCAGTCTCGCTCGTGTACGCGATGCGGACCGGCATGACGCCCAAGCGGTCGTAGAGCCGTGCCTCGGCACGAATGGGCCACCAGTCGTACAGGAAGATCTCCATCGGCCTCCACATCGCGACCCAGCCCCCGATCACGAGGCTCTCGCGGAGAAGAGCGCCGAATCCTTCGCCGAACGACTTGCCGACGACTTTCCCTGTCAGGAGCGACACGGCCAGACACGCGATTCCGATCGCGAGGCTGGTCCGGCCCCTCCGGAAGAGCTGGCGCAGCCGTGTCCTCGTCTCCTCGGCACGGTGGCGGAAAAACTCGTGGACCGCGTCGCGCAGGAGCGGGGCCTCGTCGGGAAGTCCCGCCGGCCGGTCGAGATAGACCAGAAGCGCCAGGGAGGCTTTCGGCGGCGCTTCCTGGGCCCAGTCGACGATGAACTCCTCGGCCTTGGGGTCGAGGTCCCTCTCGCGGAACGGAGACGGGTCCATGG
>JBKOVK010000199.1:0-13895 GCA_046724475.1 Acidobacteriota bacterium
GCCTCCTTCTCGGCCTTTCCGGGTCGAGACCTTCCGGCCATTTCGGCTACGGAGGATATGGCGGGCCCCTACTCGGGTGCAACCGGCTTTTGAGCCGATTTGGAGCGCGAGTCTCCGTTTTGGAGTGAGAACCCCCGAAAACCCTCCCTTCCGCCGGGCACGACGCTTGAACTGCATCGGTTCGTTCGCCGACTCGAGAAGGAGGCCGCGATGGAGACACCCCGACCGATGCCGACCCCCGGACCCGATCCCGAAGAGAAACCCCGATCCCTCTCCCTGCGCCGCTTGCTCGATCGCCTGCCGAAGGCCGGCGACGAGATCCCCTGGCGCCCGATCCGCCGCGGGCTCCTCCTCATCCTCCTGGTCCTCGGCGCCGTGGCGCTCTGGCGCTCGGTGCAAAAGGGCTTTCAGAGCATCGGACCCGGGTTCGTGGGCGTGTCCGCGAACCGCTTCACGGGCTCCCTGGAGGAGCTGGCGCCGGGAACGCACTTCCGCCCGGCCGCGCTCTACCAGATTCACCCGGTGCGCGTCTCCGACCAGCTCCTCACCGAAGACGAGCTGACCGTGACGACGAAGGAAGGCGTCAACGCCCGGCTGACGGTGCAGGCCCGGTGGGCGATCGACCGGAAGGGACTCATCTCCAAGTGGGCCGCCCTTCCGG
This sequence comes from Acidobacteriota bacterium, assembly GCA_046724475.1. Classification (GTDB taxonomy): domain Bacteria; phylum Acidobacteriota; class Thermoanaerobaculia; order UBA5066; family Gp7-AA6; genus DAHUXD01. The sequence goes on from JBKOVK010000199.1 coordinate 662, forward strand.
GGGACCCCGCGCGCGAGCTCGTCGGCCCCGTGCTCTTCGCGGCGTTCCGGACGGTCGCCCCGCGCTACGAGGTCATGAAGCTGATCTCCGAGAAGCGCGAGGAGCTCGCCGCGATCGCCGGCGCCGCCGCGCGCGAGCGCCTCGGCGAAAACGGCATCGTCCTGAAGGAAGTCCTGATCGGCGACCTCGTCCTCCCGCCCGAGTTCGAGAAAGGGCGGCTCGCGATGGTCGACGAGGTCCAGCACACCGAGCGTCTCGACGTGACGCTCAAGCGCAAGGCCAAGGAGATCGAGGAGACGAAGCTGACGGCCGAGGCGCAGAAGGCGCGGCAGATCCAGGAGGCGGAGGCCAGCGCGGCCCAGCACGTGATCGCGGCCCGGGCCGAGGCCGACGCGATGAAACACGTGCTCGAGCTCAAGCAGAAGCAGATCGAGCAGAAGAAGCTGGAGGCCGAAGCCGAGCGCCAGTCGATCGTGCAGCGCGCGCAAGCCTCCGCTGAGGCGTCGCGGATCCAGTCCCAGGCCGACGCCGAACGCCGCAAGGCCATGGCCGACGCCGAAGCCTACGCCACGCGCGTGACGTCCCTGGCGCAATTCGAAAATCTCGAGCGGGAAGCGAAGCTGGTGTCGGCCAACCCGCTTCTCGTGCCCAAGACCTTCGCCGACCGCCTCTCCGACCGCGTCCAGGTGATCCTCACGCCTTCGATCGGCGGCGAAGCCTTCACCGGCGAGATCTTCAAGCGCGTCGTCAACGGGCAGATCGCCGTCGAGCCCCCCGCCGATCCGCCGCCGAGCACGGCCGTCGCCGCGCGTCGCAAGCCATGAAACCCGAAATCCAAACGCCCGAGGAGGACGTCATGAAAGAGATCGCCCGCGTCTTCGTGCCCCGCATCCTGTTCGCTCTCGCCCTTTCACTCCTGATCTCGGTCGCCTGTTCGGTTGCCATCGGAGAGACGCCGGCCGATCCGCAGGGATCGGACGTCTTCACGACGCCGCGGGAGGCGCTCCTGCGCGAGAAGCCGTCGCTGCAGACGCCCATCGTGGGCAAGCTGCCGCAGGGCACGCGTCTGACCCTGGCCGAGTCTCGTGGAAGTTTCCTGCGGGTCGAAGGGCCGGGTCTGCCGGCGGCCTGGATCGCGCGCGACGTCGTCGTGATCTTTCCGGCCGGCGCCGGCCCGACCCGCGATCTCGTCATGATCGGCCGGACGTTCGGCCGCAACGACACCAACCGGCGGCTCGCTGCGGCGATGCTGCTGAGAGCCTCCGAACGGCTTCGCGAGGCGAAGACGCCCGACGCCGAGGTCGAGGTCCTGCTCGGCGAGACCGTCGAGTCGCTGGCCGCGTCGGGAGTCACGTCCGCGAAGGAGCTCGGCCTCGTCGAGCGCCCGGGGGTTCCCGGTTCCGGACCGCGCGGCGTCTACGACGGATCCGCGTTCGGCCGGGCGCTGGAGATCCTCGCCGCGGAGGGCGCCGCGGGCCGCGCCACTCCCCCGGCCCTGCGCGAGCGCGCGGTGGCGGGGTCGCTCCGGGCGCGCTACCCGGAGCGATCCACCTCGCTCCAGGCGCTGCAGGAAGAATCGGCCGCCTGGTTGCAGCTGGCCCAGACGGCCGAGGATCCGGACGTTCTCCGCTCGGCCGCCGATCGCGCCGGAGTCGCTTCGCTCGCCCTCGGGCGCTATTACCTGGCCCTCGGGAAAACCGAGGATCTTGCCAAGCTCGAGGAGCGCGTGCGCGCCGCCGGCGGGCGTGTCCGGACCCTGTCTCCCGAGGGCCCTCCGGGCGTGCGACTGCTCTCGCGCGCCGCGATCCTGCACGCGATCCGCGGCAACGGCGCGGCCTCGTTCCCGCAGGAAGCGAAGATGAGCCGGGGCTCGCTCGAACGCAGCATCCGGATCGAAGGCAAGCTCGGAGCGCTCCAGCTCGTCGTCGAGACGAAGGCCGGCGCGACGCGCGATGCGCAGCCTCGCAAGGCCGCGATCCCGATTCTTCCCGTGCCGGGCTCGCTGAAGATCTCGCCGGACGGAAAGTCCGCGGCGTGGGTCGAAGTCGCGGGTCCCTCGCACCTCGTCCCCGTCATGACGTCGCTCGACCGCGACGAGCCGGCTCGCGAGATCGCGTTTCTCTCCAGCGGCCGGCCGATGCGCGACCGCGACCTCGCCCACATGCTGACCGCTCTTTCCGGCTACTCGAAGGACGGCCAGCGCCTCGGGCTCTCGATCGAGGCCTGGAACGACATGCCCGGCCCCGCGCCCCGCTACTCGATCGTCTCCGTGGCGACGGGCGAGCTTCTCTATGAGACGTCCAAGGACATGAAGAGCTTCGAGAGGTTGCTGCAGTAGGAGTCGTCGGTTCTGCGAGCGGGGTCCTGCTCTTTGCCGTCTTTCTCCTCCCTCCCGGACGCGGGCGGCTCGGCCGCGGCACAGGACCCCGAGCCGTCCGCATCGTTTCCCCGCCGTGCTACCCTCTTTGAGCGCGAACGACCAAATCGCCATCCACAATCGGTTGAGAACACGACACACCGCCGCCCTCGCCGCGGCCCTGGCTCTCCTCGCTTCGAGCCCCTCCTTTCCGGCGCGGGCCGAAGAACGCGCCCAGATCATCTGGAAGGGGGAATCGCACCCCGTCGGCATGCTGGGTAACCGGGAGTTCGTGATCTCGGACGCGGCGCGCGCCGTGGGCTACACGGTCGTTCCGGACACCACGACGGGCACGCTCACGATCTCCGGCTACGGGCACCAGGTCTTGGTCGGCCCGGGCACCGCGCAGGTCCCGATCGATCGCCGGATCGTTCCCATCTCGAGCCCCGCGCGGATGGTCTTCGGCGCGCTCTACGGGCCGCCCGACTTCCTCGAAAAGATTCTCTTCCCCCTGGCCGGCGCGACCGGCGTCTGGGATGCGGCCAAGAAAACCTGGACGCTGACGGCGGCCGGACCGCCGCCGGTCTCGATCGAGGTCGCGGTCGTGCACGTCGCGCCGACGACACAGGTCGTGCTGCGCCTCTCTTCCGCGGCGAAGACCGCGACGTCGGCGACGGACAAGGGCTTTCAGGTTCGCTTCCCCGAGACGAAGATCGATCCGCCCTTCCCGGAAAAGAAGTACGACGACCCGCTCGTCGCGGCCGTCCACTTCTCGGGAGACACAGCCTCGATCGACTTTCGCGAGCCCGGGCTCTCGGCGCGCGCCTACCCGTTGACGTCGCCGGAGCGGCTCGTGGTCGAGGTGGGCCGCAGGCCCGCGGCCGCAGCGCCGGTCGAGGAGGCCGCGCCCGCAACGGCCGCCGCAGCGCCGATCACGATCGTCATCGACCCCGGCCACGGGGGCGGCGAGACCGGCGCGATCGGCCCGGGAGGACTGCAGGAGAAAGACGCGACGCTGGAGATCGCCAAGAAGCTCACGGCCACGCTGCCGCGCGTGATCGTCTGCCGGACCGTGCTCACACGCGACAGCGACGTGCAGCTCTCGCTGGACGACCGCACCTCCATCGCCAACCACGAGAAGGCGGACCTCTTCCTCTCGGTTCACGCCAACTCCTCGCGCTCGGCCTCGGCGAAGGGCTCGGAGACCTACTACCTCTCGCTCGAAGCCTCGGACAAGATCGCTCAGGAAGTGGCCCGCCGCGAGAACCAGGCCAACGGCGCGACGACGACGCCGGTGCCGGGCACCGGAAATCCCGACCTCGATTTCATCCTCTGGGACCTGGCGCAGAGCGCGCACCTGAAGGAATCGAGCGAGCTCGCCGAGGCGATCCAGGCCGAGCTCAACGTCGTCTCCGACACGGGCAATCGCGGCATCAAGCAGGCGCCGTTCCGCGTGCTCGTCGGCGCGACGATGCCGGCCGTCCTCGTCGAGGTCGCCTTCATTTCCAACGCGGACGAGGAGAAGCGTCTGAAGAATCCGGAGTTCCAGCAGAGCCTGGCGGACGCGATCGCGCGCGCCGTCGCGCGGTTCTTCGCCAAGCGACTTCCCGCCGCCCTCCGCACGACGCCGAAGCCCGCGACGCCATGAGCCGGCGGGCCGCCGCGATCCTGCTCGCGACGCTGGCGGCCGGCGTCGGGGCCCTCCTGTTCGTCAACCGCAGCGGCCTGCCGCGGCTGGCGCGACGGCCCCGGCCCTTTCTCCGCGTTACGCCGGCGCCGCCTCCGATCGTCACGGCCCCGCCGGGGGCGACTCCCCTGCCGGCCGTCGAGACCGTGCGCGTAACGCTCTTCTTTCCTGACCAGACCGGCGCGCAGCTCTACCCCGAGGAGCGTGACCTGCCGAAGCCCGCGGGAGGCTCGGTCTTCCTGCAAGCCTTGTTCGCGGAGCTTCAGAAGGGGCCCACGCGCGAAGGCCTGATCCCGGCGCTGCCCGCGAAGATGCAGCTGCGAAACGCGTTCCTCCTGCGCGACGGAGAAGCGGTGCTGGATCTCGCGGTGGACTCGGGTCTGACCTACGGCTCGGAGGAGGAGCTTCTCATCGTGGCCTCGCTCGTCGACACGGTCCTCCAGAACGTGGCCGACACGACCCGTGTGAGAATCCTGGTCAACGGCGAGCCCGCCGAAACGCTGGGAGGCCACGTGGACCTGACTCGACCCCTTCTGTTCCTGCGAAGCGTCGTCGCGCCTCCTCCGCCGGCGGATGCGGAGACGACGCCCGCGCCATCTCCGACGCCGTGACGCGCTCGACCCCGCGGCCCGACGGCCGCAAGCCCGGCGAGCTGCGGCCCGTCTCGATCGAGACGGGCGTCGCGCGCCACGCCGAGGGTTCGGCGCTCATCTCGCTCGGAGACACGAAGGTCGTGTGCACCGCTTCGGTCGAGGATCGCGTGCCGCCGTTTCTGAAAGGCAGCGGAAGCGGATGGGTCACCGCGGAGTACGGCATGCTGCCCCGGGCCACGCACACGCGGTCGGCGCGCGAGGCGGCGCAGGGGAAGCAGGGCGGGCGCACTCTCGAGATCCAGCGTCTCATCGGTCGGTCGCTGCGAAGCGTCACGGAGCTGCGGGGGCTGGGCGAGCGGACGATCACGCTCGACTGCGACGTCCTCCAGGCCGACGGCGGCACGCGGTGCGCGGGCATCACCGGCGCGTGCGTCGCGCTGGCGATGGCGCTCGCGAAGCTGACGCGCGCCGGAACGATTCCGCGCTGGCCCCTCCGGGAGAAGGTGGCGGCGGTCTCCGCGGGCGTGTGCGCGGGCCAGACCGTGCTGGACCTCGCCTACGTGGAGGACTCGGAGGCCGACGTGGACTGCAACATCGTCGGTACGGAGTCAGGTGCCTTCGTCGAGATCCAGGGAACCGCGGAGCGGCGGCCGTTCTCCGAAGAGCAGCTTTCCGAGCTTCTCGCGCTGGCGAAGAAGGGGTTGAAGAAGCTGTTCGAGCTTCAGGAGGACGCGCTCGCGGGGCACCTGGAAGGAGTGGACGTGGACTAGGGCTTCGGCACGTGGCTCTCTGCGTAGTGCCGTCTGAGCAGGTCTCCTCCGAAGTCCTCCTCCAGATCCCGATACACGCTGTGAACGTGATTCGCGCCGTTCTGCGTGTTGTCGTACTCGATGATGAACGTGGGTCCCTGGACGCGGTAGTAGTGGCCTTCGCCCGGCGAAGGGCCGCCGGCCCACGCGAAGCGGATCGCTCCGTTTCCCGCTTTCTCGATCTTCTCCCGCTGCGCCCTCGCGACTTCGGCGTGCATGTTGCCGAGGTATTCTCCGAGGAGATCCATCAGCGTCTTCTTCTGCGCGTCGTTCATCTCTGAGACGGGGAGCCCCTCCGGATCCGGCACGCGCTTGCGGTTGGGGCTGAAGATGATGTCCCCGGGCGCGCTGACGGCGATCACGGCCGCGCGCCGCTGCTTCGGGTCGAGGCTTCCGAGGAGCTTGCGCGCGAGATCCTCCTCGGCCCCGAGGACGCGGAGGCCGGCGTTCTTTCCCGACGGCACCCGCGCGGGGTTTGCGCCGAAGAAGGCCGGCGTCTCCGAGACGAGGCGTCCCGTCGCCGACGAGAAGTTGAGCGAGAGGTGATGCCCCTCGAAGCGCCACGACCAGGGGTACTCGTCGGAAGGTGTTCCGAAGACGGTCAGGTAATACAGATCCGGATCGCGTCCGAACCCGAACGTCGAGAGATCGCGAAGGATCCCTTCCAGCAGAATCACGCCCTGCGTCTTCTCGTAGCCGCGGGCGGAGAGGGCGGTCTGGAGCATCGCCATCGCGGCGACACGCTCCTCAGCGTTCATCTCCTTCAGCGCGATTCCCTTCCGTCGGCCGGGAAGGTAGCTCCAGGTCGTGCGCTCGTCGCCGTCGAAGGGCTGCACGCACTGCTCCCGGAGCGCCGGGCGGAGCTTGCCGAGGAAATCGCGCGCCGCCTTCGTCGTGTCCGTGTCGTGGGCGAGCAGGGCCGCCGGACAACGGCCGAGACAGAGGCCGAGAAGCGCGGCCGCGGCCGCGCGTCCCGCGTTCACGAAGCGACCAGCTTCGTCACGATCTCCTTCGGGTTCGCCAGCGTGCGATGCACGGGACAGCGGTCGGCGATCTCCAGCAGCCGCTTCTTCTGCTCGTCGCTCAGCGGCCCCCTGAGCGAGATCTCGCGCTCGATGCGCTCGATCCGGGATTCCGGCATCTCGCAGTTCTCGCAGTCCTTCCGGTAGTCCCTCCGGTGACGCAGCCGCACCGTGATGCCCTCGAGCGGCCACTGCTTGCGCGCGGCGTACATCCGGAGAGTCATGGACGTGCACGCTCCGAGCGCCGCGAGGAGCAGCGCGTACGGGTCGGGGCCCGTGTCCGTGCCCCCGGAGCCGACGGACTCATCCGCCGCAAAGACGTGATGGCCGGCCTCGATCTGCTGGGCGTACCCCCCGTGCGATTCCGTGACGACGACGTCGTTCATGCCCGCGGGCCTCCCGCGGAGGATCCTACGCCCGGGCGGGGTCGGCCGCGATGGCGCGTCGCCGCGCGAGGACGAGGATCGTTCCGGCGGCGTAGACGAGAAGCCCGAAGTTGTACTCGCCGCGCAGAGCGTGGACGAGGAACGCGACCGCGAAGGTCAGAAGCATCGCCGCGGCTCCGATCGCCAGAGTCGGCGGCCAGAGAAAGAGCGCGGCGCCGATCGCCTCGACCGAGGCCAAGAGAAGCAGAGGATGTCCGCCGCCTCCTCCGTGGAGCGCGTGGACCGCGGTGCGCACGCTTTCGACGAGGACCACGACGCCGAGCGTCGCGTGAAAGAAGGTGAACGCCCGATCGAGGTCTCGCGGCACGTCAGGCCTCCCCTTTCTCCCTGAGGAGATGGCTCGCCGAGGAATCCAGATCCAGCCCATAGATCTTCTTCAGCTCCGCGATCTTGCGGCGCGTCTCGTCGGAGAACGGAAGCTTCCCGTCGAAGGCGTGCAGGCAGATTCCTTCGAGCAGATCCCCGAGCGACATGTCCTTCAGCTCCGCCAGCGCCTTGAGGACCTTGACGATCCGCTTCTCCATGCGAACCCCGGTCTGGACGCGCTCGATGACGAAGCGGGGGGGCCCGCGGCGGGGTTTCGGGCGTTTTGTTACCATGGTAACAGCATACCATCGACGGCCGCTCCTCGCCCTTCCGTAGAATCGCCCGCCGGAGGGCCGGCGCATGGCTCCACGAGTCGGTTTCATCGGACTGGGAACGATGGGCACGGGCATGGCCCGCAACCTGGCGAAGGCGGGCTTCCCGTTGACCGTGGCCACGCGTACGCCCGGTAAGGCGCAGGCCTTCGCCCGGGAGCTCGGCGGCGAAGTCGCGGCGGCCGAGACTCCGGAAGAGGTCGCGCGGCGCTCCGACGTGATCGTCTCGTGCCTCCCGGATTCTCCCGAGGTCGAGGAAGTCCACCTCGGGACGCGAGGCACGGTCCGCGGCGCGTCGGCGAACACCGTCGTCGTGGACTGCTCGACGATCGATCCCGACGCGGCGCGCACGATCGCCCGCCGACTCGCCGAGTCCGGCGCGGCTTTTCTCGACGCGCCCGTTTCCGGCGGACAGAAGGGCGCGATCGAAGGCACGCTGACCTTCTTCGTAGGCGGCGAGGCCGCGGCCCTCGAGCGCGCGCGCCCGGTTCTCTCGGCCATGGGAAAGCGGATCACGCACCTTGGGCCCTCCGGCGCGGGACAGCTCGGCAAGGCCGTCAACCAGATCCTGGTCGCCGGCACGCTGGTCGCCGTCTCGGAAGGCATCTCCTTCGCGCAGAAGTCGGGCCTCCCGCTTCCGGCGCTCCACGAGGCGCTGATGGGAGGCGCCGCGAGCTCCTGGATGCTGGACGTGCTCGGCAAGAAGATGATTGCCCGCGATTTCGCTCCGGCCTTCGCGATCAAGCACCAGCAGAAGGACCTCGCGATCCTGCTGAAGGCCGCGCGGGCAATCGGCGCGCCGCTGCCCGGAGCGGCGCTCGCGCACCAACTCCTCTCGGCGCTCGAGGCGCAGGGTCGCGGAGAAGACGGCACGCAGGCGCTCCTGACTCTCTACGAGAGGATGGTGCAGCCGGCGTGACCGCGCACGCGCCCCTCCGCGCGCTGCTCCTGGACCTGGAAGGAACCGTCTACCAGAACGGCCACGCTATCCCGGGCGCGCCCGAAGCGCTGGAAGCGGCCGCGCGCCGGGGCATCCCTCACGTCTTCGTCACGAACACGACGAGCCGGCCGCGCTCGGTCCTCGCGCGCGAGCTCCACGCGATGGGCCTGCCGGCGGATCCATCACGGATCTTCACCGCGCCTCTGGCGGCACGGCAGTACCTGGTCGCGAAAGGCGTCCGCCGGGCGCACTTTCTGGTCCGGGAGAACCTTTTCGAGGACTTCGACGGCATCGAGGCCGTGGACGCGGGAGCCGAGGCGGTCGTCCTCGGCGATCTCGGCGTCGAGATGACCTACGAGCGACTGAATAAGGCGTTTCGCCTCCTGCTCGAGGGCGCCGAGCTCCTCGCGCTGGCCCGCAACCGCTACTGGCGCAGCGCCGAGGGACTCATGCTCGACACCGGTCCTTTCGTCGCGGCGCTGGAGCACGCCGCGGGGACCGAAGCGACGCTGGTGGGCAAGCCCTCACCGGCGTTCTTCGCGGCCGCGCTCGCGTCGCTGGGCGTCGCGCCTCACGAAGCCGCGTGCGTGGGCGACGATCTCGAGTCGGACGTGGGGGGAGCGCAGTCGGCCGGCCTCCGCGGCATCCTCGTGAAGACGGGAAAGTTTCGAGCCTCGGACCTCGAACGTTCCTCCCTCGCGCCCGACGCGATCCTCGACTCTCTCGCGGAGCTGCCCGAACTGCTTTGATAGGCTGACTCCGTCATGGTCGACGAGCGCGACGACGAGCACGCCGAGCGGGTCCGCGAATCCTTCGATTCGCTCCACGACAAAGTCGGCGCGCGCATGAACGAAAGCCAGCGGGCGGCTCTCGAGAATCTGCGCGCCGCGGCGCACGCCCGGGACGGAGACGCTTTGCGGAAGGGCTTGAAGGACCTCCGCGACCGGCACGGCTGGCTATACAGGGAGCTCGCCGAGCATCCTCGCGTCGCCAACCTTCTCGACGAGCTGGCGCTGCTCGGGCTCTAGCCGGCCTTCAGCCTGCGACCGCGATCTGCAGCCGGCCCTCGATCCGATCGATGATCCGGTTGGCGCGCTCGATGACCGCGAAGAGACGGTCCGACCGTTCCACGTCGACCGAGGCGAGGTCGGTTTCCGAGAGCTGCTGCAGCGCGCACTCGATCGCGCAGAGAGCCCTGCCGACATGGAGGCGTCCTTCGCGGCTTGCGATACGCCACGCCGCACGGACGTCATCCAGCCGCCAGGCCAGAACGGAGGCGGCCGCCTTGAGCCGCTTTCCGGAGTCCGTTTTGAGGGGCCACATCTTGGCAATACCTCCGTTGAAGTTGGAGTTGCAAACGCCGCGCCTTTTTCGGCCCCGATCGCAACCCATTGATGCCACGAGTTTTCCGAGGCACGTCCAGCCGGGGAACCCGGGTGCCGTGACCTCCGTAAGATCCGCACATGCCCTCGGGTAGAGACTGGGGCCAGCTGCTGCGATCGACCTTCCAAGGCGTCGGCCGGGAGGACATGACCGGCCTCTACTCCCGCGAGTGGAAGGCGGCCAAGGGCAAGCTCATCGCCGAAGACCGCGAGTCCATCGAGCGGGAGAGAAAGCGGCTCAAGCGTTTCCTCAAGACCACCAACAGCGTCCTCTTCGGCCTGGCCCGGCGCCTAGCACCCGCGCGCCGGGTTCTGTTTCTCGCCGTGCTGGCGTTCTTCATCCTTTCCCTCGCGTTTCCGAAGATCGAGCAGCACAAGGAATCGGTCAAGAATGGCGTGCGAAAGACCGTTGATTACAGGGTCGAATTCGACAGCGGCTTTCTTTCCATTGCGTCGCTCCTGCTGACTCTGCTGCTGGCCATGGAGCTCGTCGACAAGATCAACTACAGAGACGAGCTGGAGCTGGCCCGGGACCTCCAAGGCAGCCTCATTCCCAAGGAGCTCCCGTCGACGCCGGGCTTCCGGCTGGGCGCGCACAACGAGATCGCCAACACCGTCGGCGGAGACATCTACGATTTCGTTCCGCTCGCGGACGGACGGCTCGCGGTTCTCTTCGGGGACGCGTCGGGGCACGGGATGGCGGCCGGGCTCGTTATGGCGGTCGCGCACGCGGCGTTCCGAACGCAGCTCGACGTCGATCCGTCGCCGCCGGCGGTCTTCGGAACGCTCAATCGGATCCTCTGCCGGACCGGATCCTCCCGAGCCTTCTTCGGCTGCGTGTACTTTCTCCTGTCTCCGGATGGATCCTTCTCGGCGTCCGTGGCAGGACACCCTCCGGCGTTGCGCGTCGGGATCGACGGAGTCGTGCGCGAGCGGATCGGCAAGGGCGCATATCCGCTCGGCATCCGGCCGGGGATGACCTGGACCGTCGAGAAGGGGCGGTTGAAGCCCGGGGAGTCCCTTTTTCTGTACTCCGACGGATTGTCCGAGGCTCGTGACGAATCGGGCTCCGAATTCGGAGACGAAAGGATCGAAGCGTCCCTGAAACGCTGGGCATCGCTCGATCCGGATCGTCTGGCCGGATCTATCGCACTGGCCCTTCATGACTTCCGGCGCCGCCAGGCGCCCGAGGACGACGTCTCGATCGCCGTGATCCGGAGACCCCTCGACTCCGCCTGAATCTGCGCGGCCTCCACTCACGTATTTGAAATACCCCGGCCCGGGTGGCCGTTGGGGTCCATGCCCGGCCAAGCGCCGCCGGCTTCATCTTGCAACAAGCGCTTGGATGGCAAGGAGAAAGGCGATCCCCATGTCCGACACGACTTCAAAGAATCTCCCCGTCGTTCCGATGCGGAACGCGGTCCTCTTCCCAGGTGTCAGCTTCCCGATCTCCGCGGGTCGCGCCGGCACGCTACGAGCGATCGAGACGGCGTTGAACGACCCGGAGCGGCTGGTCTTCGCCGTCGCCCAGCGCACGGACGCCGAGGCCGTTTCGCCGTCGGAGCTTTACACGATCGGCACCATCGCGACCATCGGCTCGGTCCAGCGGGGACTGGGCGGCATCCGCCTCGTCCTCGAGGGCAAGACGCGCGGCATCGCGATGCGCTATGCCAAGGTCAAGGGCGGCTATCTGGAGGCGACGATCCAGGAGGCGCACGAGATGCTGCCCCTGGATCCGCGCGATCCGGCATTCGCGGGTCTTCATCGCGAGGTGCGCGAGCGCGCCGCCGAGCTCGGCAAGAAGCTGGGGCTGCCCGAGGAGGCCGTCGACCAGATCCTGGCGGAAGTCGACGAGCCCAGCCGGCTTGCGGATCTCGTCGCCGGTTATCTCGACGTTCCCACCGCCGCCAAGCAGGTGCTCCTCGAGACGCTGTCGGTGGAAGACCGCGTGCGGCGGGTCCTCGTCCACGTGCAGCGGCAGATCGACGTGCTCTCGGCGCAGGAGGAAATCCAGTCCAAGGTCAAGGAAGAGATCGGGAGCCGTCAGCGCGAGATGTATCTGCGCGAGCAGATGAAGGCGATCCAGAAGGAGCTGGGCGAAGACGGAGGCGCCAGTGACGAAGGCTTGAAGGAGCTGCGCGCCAAGCTCGATGAGCTCGATCTGCCCGAGGATGCCCGCAAGGAAGTCGACCGCGAGTGGCAGAGGCTCACGCGCATCGGGCGGGAGTCGATGGAGTCGCAGGTCATCCGGACCTACCTCGAGACGGTCGCCGAGCTGCCGTGGAGCACGCGCAGCGACGAGAAGCTCGACGTGCCGGAGGCCGCGCGCGTCCTCGACGAGGACCACTACGGTCTGAAGGACGTCAAGGACCGCATCCTCGAGTTCCTCGCGGTGCGGCAGCTCGCGCAGGACCGGGACCAGCCCGAGGAGAAGGCGGAAAAGTCCGAGAAGACCGAGAAGGCCGACGTCGTCAAGGGAGAGGGGGGCGTCGAGGTCGTGGGCGAGGCGCCCAAGGGCCCGAAGGCCGTGGCGCGGAGCGCGCGCGGCCGCATTCTCCTCTTTGCCGGACCTCCCGGTGTCGGGAAGACGTCGATCGCGAAGTCGATCGCGCGGGCGATGGGGCGCAAGTACGTCCGCATCTCGCTCGGCGGCGCGCGGGACGAGGCCGACATCCGCGGCCACCGCCGGACGTACATCGGAGCGATGCCGGGTCGCATCCTCCAGGGCATGAAGCAGGCGGGAACCAAGAACCCGATCTTCCTGCTCGACGAGGTCGACAAGCTCGGCGTCTCCTACCAGGGAGACCCCGCGTCGGCGCTGCTCGAGGTGCTGGATCCGGCCCAGAACGACACGTTCACGGATCACTATCTCGGCGTGCCGTTCGATCTCTCCGAGGTCCTGTTCATCGCGACGGCCAACTTCATCCAGAGCATTCCGGCGCCACTTCTGGACCGGATGGAGGTCGTCAACTTCGCCGGATACACGGAGGAGGAGAAGCTCCAGATCGCCAGGAACTACCTGGTGCCGCGCCAGATCGAGGAGAACGGACTGAAGGCCGGGCAGCTGACCTTCACCGACTCGGCGATCCGCGAGGTCATCGCGAGCTACACGCGCGAGTCCGGCGTCCGTCAGCTCGAGCGCGAGCTCGGCAAGCTGGCCCGCAAGGTGGCGCGGCGCATCGCGGCCCGTGAGATCCAGACGGCCGAGATCCGGCCCGAAGAGGTCCGGCCGCTGCTGGGCCGCCCGCACGTGCATCCCGAAAAGATGGCGGCGCAGGACCAGGTCGGGATCGCGACCGGCATGTACTACACGCCGGCGGGAGGAGACATCATGTTCGTCGAGGCCACGCCGATGCGGGGC
>JBKOVK010000127.1:0-1657 GCA_046724475.1 Acidobacteriota bacterium
TCGCCGTCTCGAGGCCGAGATCCCCTTCCTCGCCACCGAAAACGTGATGATGGAGGCGGTCCGCCGCGGAGGCGACCGCCAGGAGCTTCACGAGCGCCTGCGGGTCCACGCTCGCGCGTCGGCGGATGCCCGCTCGCGCACTGGCGAGGCGGCGGATCTCTTCGAGCGCATCGCCGGCGATTCCGCCTTCGGCATGACGCGGGAGGCGCTGTCGGAGGTCGCCCGTCCCGAGCGTCTCGTCGGACGGAGCGCGGAGCAGGTCGAGGCATTCATCCGCGAGGAGCTGGACCCGGCCCTCCAAGGCGCTCCTGCGGCCGAAGGCGCCGCCGTGCGCGTGTGAGCGTGCGGCGCCTGACCGCGTCCGGACTCTCCCTCCTCCTCTCCGCCGCCTGCGTCACCAGCCGCCCCGCTTCTCATCCCGACTCGGTGGACGACGCGCGGTCGGGCTGGAGCGAGGAAGGCCTCGCCTCCTGGTACGGCGGGGACGACGGTTTCGAAGGCAAGCCGACCGCCTCGGGAGAGATCTACGACTCTTCCAAGCTCACGGCGGCGCACCGGGATCTGCCCCTCGGCACGGTCGTCGACGTGACCTGCAAAGACAACGGCAAGACCGTGCGCGTGCGCATTAACGACCGCGGCCCGTTCGTGTACGGTCGCGTCATCGACCTCTCGAGAGAAGCCGCCCGGCGCCTCGACCTGATCGGGCCCGGAGTCGGCGCCGTGAGACTGATCGTAGTCACCCCGGGTATCGAGCCCACGCCCGTTCCACCTTCCGTCGCCGCGGGCCCCTGGGCCGTCCAGGTCGGTTCCTTCGGAGAGTCGGGGCGCGCCGAGCACCACGCCGAGCGCCTGCGCGCCGCGGGTTTCCGCGTCTACTTCGAGCCCTACGACGGGCTGACGCGGGTCAAGGTCGGGCCCTTCGACACGCGCGCGGACGCGGAAGCCCGGCTCGCGGCGCTGGAGCGCGCCGGCTTCGAAGGGATCGTCGTCCCGCGCTGACAGCTCCCGGGCCTCCGGCTGGCCCGGATCTTGAAACAAAGGCCCTGGAGGTGAACATGAAAACTACGCGCATTCTGGGTCTCGTGGCTGTCCTGCTCATGGCTTTCTTCGTGGCGGCCTACGCGGGCGACCGGCCGCACGAGGGCAAGATCGTGGGCATCGATACGACTTCGCGACAGATGCTCATTCAGGGCGAGAAGGGCGATCAGTGGACGCTCTTCTGGACCGAGTCGACGAAGCTGAAGAACGACCTGACGTTTCCGGAGCTGAAGGCCGGAGACGAGGTCCACTTCGACTACGTCATGCGAGAGGGAAAGATGTTCCTGACCGAGCTCAAGCGGACCGAAAAAGCCGAACGATAGTGATCCCGGTCCCTGGTCCGTGGCTCCCGCTCCCGCGGGGACCAAGGATCAGGGACCCCTCTTCGTCGGAATCCCGCCGTCTCCCGCTAGAATCCCTCCCCCATGAGCTCCCGTTCCCCCGCGATCTTCTGTCGGGGACTGCGCAAGTCCTACGACGACGTCAAGGCCGTCGACGGCCTGGATCTGGAGGTCGAGCCCGGCGAATGTTTCGGCATGCTCGGGCCCAACGGCGCGGGCAAGACCACCACCATCGAGATCCTCGAAGGGCTCACGAAAGCGGACGCCGGCGACGTCAC
>JBKOVK010000055.1:0-40366 GCA_046724475.1 Acidobacteriota bacterium
TGGCCGCAAGAGCCTGAACGAGATCAAGGACATCCTCCGGCCCATGGGGCTGTCCCTCGGAATGGAGCTCGAGCCGGTCGAGGCCAAGAGCGAGTAAGTCATGCAGCACAACCGCGCGGGGCGCAAGCTCCGGCGCTCGACGCCGCATCGGCTGGCGATGTTCTCCAACCAGCTCGCCTCGCTGATGACGCATGAGCGCATCCAGACCACGCTGACGAAGGCCAAGGAGCTGCGGCCCCTGGCCGAGAAGCTCATCACGACCGCGAAGACCGACGGGGTCGACGCGCGGCGGCGGGTCTTCCGCTGGATTCCGGACCGGACCACCGTCAAGCGCGTGTTCGAGACGATCGCTCCGCGCTTCGTGGACCGTCCCGGGGGCTACACGCGGATCCTGCGCCTGGGCGCCCGCAAGGGCGATGCCGCCGAGGCCGCCATCCTGGAGTTCGTGGACTACAAGTTCGAGCCCAAGGAGAAGGGGCCCAAGAAGGAATCCCTCGCCGACCGGGCGCGCCGCGCGTCGGGCGGCCGGGTGGAGACCGTCCGCAAGGCCAAGCCCGAGGCGGAAGGCGCCGAGGAGGCCCGCGAGGGGCAGAAGCCCCCGCGCAAGGCCGCGGCTCCCAAGGCCGAGAAGGTCAAGCCAGCTGCCAAGCCGGCGCCCAAGAAGGGTCCGTCGCGAACGGGCCCGTCCAAGCGGGGGGCCTGAAACGACCCCGGTTGTCGCTGTTCCCGAGAAAGGCGCCGCCGAAAAGCGGCGCCTTTCGTTTGCCGACCGGCTGGAGATCCCTCGCGGCCGCGCCCGCCGATGGGCCGTCGTGTGGGGCTTGTTCCTGCTCACGCTGACCTCGTGGCCGTCGCCCCCGGAGGTCCCAGTCGTCTCGCAGATCCCGGACTTCGACAAGCTCGTTCACTTCACGCTGTACGGGGTCCAAGGTTTCCTGCTCTATTTCGCGATCACCTGGCCCGACCGCCGCTTCTCGTGGCTTCGCGTAGCGACCATCGCCGCGATCGTCGCCGTATGGGGGATGCTCGACGAGGTGCACCAGGCCTTCATCCCCGGGCGCTTCATGGAAGGGGCGGACGTGATGGGAGATCTCGCGGGCGGGACGGTCGGCGCGATCCTGGCGTCGTGGGTCGCGACGAGGTCACAAGTCCCAAGTCCCAAGTCCCAAGTCTTACGAACTTGACCTGGGACCTGGGACCTGGGACCTGGGACTTACTCTTCCTTCACCACCACGTATTTCCCGGTCGGAAGGTTCTTGACCACCTGCACCTTCCCCAAAGGCCAGTAGATCGTCAGGCTCTTCAGCGACGTCTCGGCGCCGAGTCCGAAGAGGACGCGGGGGTCGGAGGAAGACAGGTAGCTGTTGCCGGCGTGGACCAGGCGGGTGAGCTTGCGTCCCGACGGCGTCTCGCCGACGAGCCGCGCCCCGATGCCCTTCCGGTTGGACTTCGTACCCGACAGCTCCACGCCGACCCAGTTGGTCTTGGGCCCGTCGTTGCGCAGGAGCTGAAGCGCCCCGCCCGAGCTCGACACAGCGATGTCGGGGTCGCCGTCGTTGTCGTAGTCGGCCACCGCGGAGCCGCGTCCGACGAATTCCTTCTCGAAGGCGGGACCGCAACCGCGCTGGCGAAAGTGGCCCTTCCCGTCGTTCCAGAGCAGGAACGGTTTCTGCGCGTAGCTCGTGCCCTGCCTCCGGGGATTGTCGAAGATGTGGCCGTTGGCGATGAACGCGTCGAGGTTGCCGTCGTTGTCGAGGTCGAGGAGGTTCAAGCCGAAGCCGACGTAGGTCAGGACGGTGCCGGCCCACCCCGATGAGACCGAGAGGTCCTCGAAGACTCCCGATCCGAGGTTGCGGTAATACTCGTTGGTCTCGCCTTCGTAGTTGGCGACCACGATGTCCGGCAGCCCGTCCCCGTCAAGGTCGCCGATGTCGGTGCCCATGCCTCCCTGGGGATTGCCCTCGAGGCCGAAGGCCGTGCCGGAAGCGACCGAGATGTCCTCGAAACGGCCGTCGCCGAGATTGCGAAACAGGAAGTTCATGACCTCGTCGTTGGCGACGTAGAGGTCCGGCTTTCCGTCCAGATCCACGTCCGCGAAGACGACACCCAGACCCTTACCCAGCGCGTGCGTGATGCCGGCGCTCCGGGAGATATCGGTGAACGTGCCGTCGCCGTTGTTGCTGTACATCACGCTGACCGAGGGGGGATACATGACGGGCGGGCAGTACATCTTGTGGCCCGTGACGGGATCCCCGCAGAACATGTCCTTGTCTTTGGAGTCGTCGACGTAGCTGGCGATGAAGAGGTCGAGGTCTCCGTCGCCGTCGATGTCGGCCCACGCCGCGGACGTGCCCCAGCGCGGCCCTTTGATTCCGGACTTTTCCGTCACGTCCTTGAAGGTGCCGTTGCCCTCGTTGTGCAAGAGCATCGGACCTCCCCAGTTGGTGACCAACAGGTCGACCCAGCCGTCGTTGTCGTAGTCGGCGGCGATCGCCCCCATTCCGTAGCGGGTGTCGGAGAGTCCGGCTTTCGCCGTGACGTCGACGAACCGGCCGTGGTCGTTGCGGAAGAGACGGTCCTGGGCCTTCGGGCTTCCGTTGGGCGGGAACGGGCCCGACTGCACAACGTAGAGGTCCATCCAGCCGTCGTTGTCGTAATCGAGCCAGGCCAGCCCCGCGCCCACGGTTTCCGGCAGCCGGCGCTCGGGGGTCGCCCCGCGCTCGTGGGCAAAAACCAGTCCGGATTTCGCCGCGACGTCGGTCAGGGTGACCGGGCAGCCGCCGGGATTCGAGGCCGCCAGAAGGAGCGCGACGGACATCATCGCGATTCCTCGACCCGGAGGCGTTCGGCCGCGAGCCGGCGTTCGACGCGGGCATCGTCCGGCGCGAGCGCGCGGGCGCGCTCGAGCGTGCGCAGCGCCTCGGCGTGGCGATCGAGGCGCGAGAGAGCCTCCGCGCGCCCCAACAGCGTGTCGACGCTTTCGGGAAAGCCCGAGAACCGGGCCAGGGCGTCCTCGACCTTGCCCTGGTGGAGCTCGGCCCAGGCCAGGGAGACCTCGCCCGTCCGCGAATCCGCCTCGGAGACCAGCTTGAGGCCCCTCTCGTAGAGCTTGCGATGGGCCGCGAGCTCCGCGTCGCCCTCGGCCTTGCGTCCCTGGCGCACCAGGAGGCGTCCGAGGGCGTAGTGGCCGCGCGGCAGGTTCGGAGCGAGCTTGACGGCCCGCCGATAGGCCGCCTCGGCGTCGTCGAGGCGTCCGAGCGATTCCAGGGCGCGGCCGTAGTCGAGCAGAAGGTCGGCGGACTTCGGGTTCAGCTGCACGGCCGCTTCGAGCTCGGGCAGCGCGCGATCGTAGGCGCCCGCCCGCGACAGCGCCCGGCCGAGCTCCGCGCGGGCGTCGGCCGACGATGCATTCTCACGAGCTGCGGCCGTGAAGATCTCGAGCGCCTCGTCGGAACGGCCTCCCTGGCGGTACGCGTCTCCCAGGAGGAGCAGCAGCGCGACACCCTGCGCGCCGTGCTGGCGCGCGGCTTCGAGCTTTGCGGCTCCGTCGAGGAAGCGCTCCTGCTCGACCAGCGCCCGGCCGTAGCGCGCTAGCAGGTCCGGATTGTCAGGAAACCTGGCGAGAGCCTCGTCCATCGCCTGGTTGCCGGAAGCCGTCTGGCCTACCTGCCAGTAGAACTCGGCCAGCCCGGCGCGGTTGGCGGCGACTTCCGGCTCGCGGGAGATGGCCCGGCGGTACGTCTCGACCGCTCGCTCGTCGCCGATCGAGGCGTATGTGTCGGCCAGGACGCGCAGGGGGGCCGTCGCGTCGGGTTTCAAGGCGACCGCCTTTTCGAGCTCCCGTACGGCCTCTTTCGGGCGGCCGGCGGCCTTGAGGGTCAGTCCGTAGATGTAGCGCGCCTCGGGAGCCTCGGGCGCGAACGCGGCTGCCAGACGACCCTCATCGACGGCTTCCCGGGCCTTTTTCTGGGCAAGGAGAGCCAGCGCGAGGTCACCGTGCGCCCGGGCGTCGGATGGAGAGGCCGCGACGACCTTGCGGAGCGCCTCCTCGGCGCCCTTGTAGTCCTTCTTGGCGAGCAGGCGCTCGGCCCGGGAGAGGTCCTCGTCGGGTACGGGAGCTGCCGCGACGCACACGAGCGCCACCAGAATGGAAAGGACTGTTTTTGGGAGCACTGAGGGCGGATTCTAGCTCGCGGGGGAGAGGCGATGAAAGGGATCCCTCGCCGCTATGCGGCTCGGGATGACGTGCGAAGGACCGCGCAGCGGTCTTCGCGCGTCACTTCTTGAAGAATCCGCCTCCGCCGCCGCCCTGCGCGGCCGCCGCTCGGCCCCCGCCTTCGGCCAGCACGAGACGCTGATTGAGCTCCTTGATGCGCTCGTTCAGCTGGGCGATCTTCTGCTGGGTCTCGCGGTTGACCCGGTCGGCGTCTGCCTTCAGCCTGGCGTTCTCGGTCTCGGAGTCGTTCAAGACCTGGTCGCGGCCCTCGATGACCCGGCGCTGATCGCGCAGCTCCATCATGTACTTGTTGATCTCTTCGTCCTTCTCGGAGAGGCGGAGCTTCCACTTCTCCTCCTGCTCCTCGTAGAGCCGCTTGATCTCGAGCAGCTGGGTGATCTGCGAGAAATCGCTGTCGGACGCCATGAGGCCTCCTCGCTGGTCTTCCTCGATCTGAGGGAACATCTTGCGGAGCTTCAGCGACAGGTCCTCGGGGTCCGTCGAAAGCTCCATCGCCTTCGCGTAGGTGATCCGCTTGTTGCAGAGCAGCGCGATGAGCGACTGGTTCATCGACTGCATCTTGTAGTAATTGACCGAGTTCTCGATCTCTTCGTGGATCTCTTTGACCTCTCCGGCCAGGATGTGCTTGGCGATCTTGGGCGAGTTGATCATGATCTCGACGACCGGGGCCCGGCCCGAGCCGTCGGAGGTCTCGATCAGGCTCATCGAGCAGATCGCCTGCAGAACGATCGAGAGCTGGGAGCGGACCTGCGCCTGCTGCTCCTGGGGGCAGGAGTCGATGATGCGGTCGATCGACTGCGCCGCGCTGTTGGTGTGAAGGGTCGAGAAGACGAGGTGGCCGGTCTCGGCAGCCGTGATCGCCGTCTGCATCGTCATCCAGTCGCGCATCTCGCCGACCATGATGACGTCGGGGTCCTGCCGGAACATATTCTTGAGGGCCTCCCCGAAGCTCGGGGAGTCGGTGGAGACCTCGCGCTGGGAGACGGCGGCTTTACCGTCGGCGAAGAGGAACTCGATCGGATCCTCGATCGTCACGATGTGGACCGGCCGCTTCTCGATGACCGAGCGCATGATGCCGGCCAGGGTGGTCGACTTTCCGGAACCGGTCGGCCCGGTGATCAGAATCAGCCCCTTCTGCAGGTGGACGAAGCTCTCGAGGACCTCGGGCAGGTTCAGTTCCGAGATCGAGGGCAGCTTGAACGGAATCCGGCGGAAAACGGCGGCGTAGGAGCCCCGCTGGACGAAGATGTTGCAGCGGAACCGGGCCACTCCCGTCAGGCCGTATCCCACGTCCACGGACTGGTTACGCTCGAGTCTCTCTTTCTGGGCAGGGGTCAGGATCTGGAGAAGCATTTCCTCCAGGTCCTTCGGCTGCAGCGCGTCGGCATTCAATGGGATCAGACGCCCCTTGATGCGCAGCAGGGGCGGCCTCATGGGCTTCAAGTGGAGGTCCGAGGCCTCCTTCTTGGCCATGAACTTGAGCAGTTCGGCGAGGGTCAATGTGGCGAGATTATAGCCGGGGACAGGGTCTGTTGGACCTGTCCGATCAGCCAGTTCCGCGCTTCACGGCGGCTTTTCACTTCCCCGGCTGCGGCCGCGAGGCGAAGCTCGTCGAGGAGCACTCCGACGGCCGGACCTGGTGAGATTGCGCACCAGTGCATCACATCGGCACCACTGATCCGGAGCCGGCGCAGGGGTGCCCGGGCCAGTCGCGAGAGCTGCGCGGCGCTCTTCCGGGCTCCCGGGACGGCGCGGGCGGCGAGATACACCGCGTCGGCGGCGAGAGTGCCGGCGTCCAGCAGCCATCTCCACCGGCCGCGGCGTCCCCTCAGGCGAGCGGCGCGTCCCGCCAGGTCTACCAGGAGCCCGATCTCATCGGCCTCGCGCCGGGTCCACCGCCTCTGCGAGAGCCATCGGCGAGCCTCCCGCGCGTCCAGATCCAGGCGCATCGCGAGCATCGCCATGCGCAGCCGGCGGCGCCTCTCGGGCGAAAGGCGCCGAGTGGCCGGATCGTCGAGCGCCGAGAGAGAGCGCGCCAGAGCCGCGGCGCGGCGCGGCGTCAGGTTCACGCCGAATGTGGAGGCGAGCAGCCGCGCTCTCGCGGCCCACGCGAGAGCGGGCGCCGCGCGCGGGCTCTCGAGGAGCCTCGCGAGCTCGGTCGAAATACGCTCCACGGCGACGTCCGCCACCCGCGGTGCGGCGGCGCGGGCGGCTGAAAGCGTGCCTCGATCGGGCGCCAGGCCGTGGCTCGCGAGAAAGCGCGCGGCGCGCAGGGCCCGGAGGGGGTCCTCCCGGAGGTTTGCCGCGCGGACACAGGAGAGCCGGCGCCGCGCCACATCCGAAACGCCGCCGAAGGGATCGACGAGCGATCCGTCGGCGAGGTCGACGGCGATCGCGTTGACGGTGAAGTCGCGTCGGGCCAGGTCGGTCTCGATCGCGCCGCCCTCGACTTCGGCGATGTCGATCGGGCGCCGGCCGGCCACGCGGAAAACGCGGGGGCCCGGACGATCTTCCGAGAGGAAGACCGCGCGGCCGGATCCCTGCCGGTCGAGCGCGGCCGCGAGCGACTGCGCGTCGCCGCGGACGGCCACGTCGATCTCCGGAACCGGTCGTCCCATCAGTGCATCCCGAACGGCGCCTCCGACGATCCAGACCGAAACGCCGCGGGCCTTCGCCGCGTGCGCGAGCGCGCGCATTTCGACGCGGCGCCTCAGACCCGCGAGCCGCCGCCGCACGGCGGGAGAAACCGGCGTGGGCATCGAGCGGGCAGGTTACAATTTTCACGATGTCTTCGTCCTCCGCCATTAATCCGGAAGTGGTGCGCAAGGTGGCCGAGCTCGCGCGCCTGTCGTTGCCCGAGGAGGACCTGCCGCGCTGGGCCGGGCAGCTCGCGCGGATTGTCGGCTACATCGACCAGCTCAAGCAGATCCCGGAAGAGGCGTTCGCCTCCCCGGCAAGCGCCGAGGCGACGCCCGTCCGGCAGGACGTCCCGGTATCCGGCCATGGCGAGGAGGCCCTGGCCGCCAACGCCCCCCGGCTTTCCCACGGATTCGGGGTGGTGCCCCGCGTCGTCGGTCCCGGCGGGCAGGGCTAGACGTGAGCACCCTCGGAGTCGTCGAGACCGCCGCCGACGTCGCGGCCGGAAGGCGGACTGCGGTCTCGGCCGTCGAGGACGCGCTCTCGCGCGTGAGCCGGCATGAGGAGCAGGTGCGCGCCTTCCTCGAAATCACCGGGGAGCAGGCGCTGGCCGAGGCACGCGTGGTCGACGCCCGCGTGAAGGCGGGGGAGACGCTGCCGCTTGGGGGAGTCGCTCTGGCCGTCAAGGACAACATGTGGGTGGAGGGCCGCCAGGCGACGTGCGCGTCGAAAATCCTGGAAGGCTTTCGCCCCCCGGGGGATGGAACGGTGGCCGCGCGCCTTCGCAAGGCCGGAGCCGTCTTCCTCGGGCGCGCGAACATGGACGAGTTCGCGATGGGGTCGTCCACGGAGAACAGCTCCTCCCACGTGACCCGAAACCCCTGGGACCTCGAGCGCGTCCCGGGAGGGTCCTCCGGCGGGAGCGCCGCCGCCGTGGCCGCGCGGTTCGTTCCTGGAGGATTCGGCTCGGATACCGGAGGTTCGATTCGCCAGCCCGCGGCCTGCTGCGGCGTCGTCGGCTTCAAGCCCACCTACGGCCGCGTTTCCCGCTACGGCCTGGTGGCCTTCGCCTCGTCGCTCGACCAGATCGGTCCGCTGACCCGCTCGGTCGCCGACGCGGCCCGCCTCTACTCCGTGATCGCCGGCCGCGATCCGATGGACTCGACCACCTCGGCCCGCGTCGTCGGTTCGCCCGAGACGGCTCTTTCCCGGGGCGTCTCGGGAATGCGGATCGGATTTCTCCAGGAGGCGGAGGTCGAGGGCCTCGATCTCGCCGTGGCCGCGGACCTCGACCGCGCCCGCGCGATCTTTCGCGACGCCGGAGCGAGCGTGACGACGGTGTCGGTGCCCCGAGCCCGTGTGGCGATCGCGATCTACTACGTGGTCGCCAGCGCCGAGGCATCCTCGAACCTGGCCCGGTTCGATGGCGTGCGGTACGGACCGCGCGCGTCCGAAGCGGATCTGGCCTCGCTCTACGTCGCGACGCGGACGGAGGGGTTCGGCCCCGAGGTCAAGCGCCGGATCCTGCTGGGCACCTTCGCTCTGGCTTCGGGTTACTACGAGGCCTACTACGGAGCGGCGATGCGCGCCCGCCAGCTCCTCTCCGACGACTTCTCCCGGGCTTTCCAGGGAGTCGACGTCATCGTGTGCCCGTCGATCCCGGCGCCCGCGTTTCGCGTCGGAGAGAAGACCGACGACCCGCTGACCATGTACCTCTCCGACATCTTCACGGTCCCCGCGTCGCTGGCGGGACTGCCGGCGATTTCCGTACCTTCGGCCCTGACCGCCGAGGGATTGCCCCTGGGCATCCAGGTGCTGGGCCCGCGCTTCGGAGAGGACGCGGTCTTCGCGGCGGCGCGCGCCTTCGAAGCGGGCACGGAGTTTCCGGATGCGCTTCCGCCCGCGGTGGCCTGATCTCCTCGCCGCGGGAGCGGCGCTGGGACTGGCCGCAGCCCCGGCGCCGGCCGCCGAGAAGACGGTCGTCGTCTCCCGCGAGATCCGCGTCTCCATCGCTTCCGGCGACGAGATCACGCTGTCCGCGCGACCGATCCCCGGAGAGGGAATCGACGCGTTCGTCAAACGCCTGACCGACGACCCCAAGACGAAGAAGGAGATCCTGGTTGGCAACCCCGGGCTTCGGGCGAAGCTGCGCTCGGATCAGTATCTCCGCGTGCCCTATCGGCTGCTCTCGGGCAGCTTCAAGAAGATCGCGATCGAGGCCCTCTATCCGGAGGATCACGCCACGGCGGAAGGCTGGGAGCATCGTGTCGCATCGCTCACCGGCAAGCCCGAGAGCCTGTGGCGCATCTCCGAATGGCTGACCGGCGAGGGCTCCAACTACGCCAAGATCCGCGAGGCCGGAGCGATCGCGTCTCTGGAGACCCGGGAAGGCCAGGTCGTCCGCGTTCCGGGAAAGCTGCTGTTGCCTTCTTTCCGGGAGGCCGTCGCGGCCGCCGCGCCTCCCGCCGAGGCGCCGCCGGCGCTCGAGTTCGCCTCCGACGCGCAGGGGCCGTACGCGATCTACCGGCTGCGGCGGGGCGAGGCCCTCTACTCGGCGGTCGTCGTGAGGTTCACGGGACGTGTGCACGCCGAGGACGTCAACGCCAAGGCCGGGGAGATCGCGGCGCGTAGCGGCATCACCGACGTCCACGCGATCCCGGTCGGATTCCCGGTCAAGATCCCGGTCGCCGATCTTTCTCCCGAGTTCCGTCCTCCGAACGATCCGGCGCGCATCGAGGAGGAGAACGCCCGCCTCGAGGCCGCGCAGTTCGCGAACAAAGTCCGGAGCGCGGACCTTTCCGGGGTGACGATCGTCATCGACGCCGGCCACGGCGGCCGCGACACCGGCGCGATCGTGGATGGCATGGAGGAGGCGGCGTACGTCTACGACATCGCCTGCCGGTTCGAGCGTCTGGTGTCCGCGAGGACTCGGGCGCGCGTCGTCCCGACCGTGGGCCGCGCCGCGCCGTGCACGGCGTCGGTGTCGGACGGGGTCGCCGAAGCGCGGAGTGCCCGCGTCCTGACGACCCCTCCCTATCCGATCGAGGACGCGGCCGTGGGCGTGAACTTCCGCTGGTACCTCGCCAACTCGGTCTACAAGAACGCCGGCAAGAACGGCGGCGACGCGGAGCGGATCGTCTTCATCTCGCTCCATGCCGACTCCCTGCACCCCGCCGTCCGCGGCACGATGATCTACGTCCCGGGCGAGAAGTTCCTCGGAGGAAGCTACGGCAAGGCCGGCGAGCCCTACACCTCGCGTCGGGAAGTGCGCGAGGCCCCTCGCGTCTCCTTCTCCCGGCGCGAGCGCGTCGAGGCGGAGGGCCTTTCCCAGGATCTGGCGGACCGCATCGTGGCGTCTTTCCGTCAGGCCGCACTGCCGCTGCACGCCTTTCAGCCCGTGCGCCGCAACGTCATTCGCGGAGGCCGCGAGTGGGTGCCGGCGATCCTGCGCTACAACCGGATCCCCGCGCGCGTGCTGGTGGAAGTCTGCAACCTCAACAATCCCGACGACCGCAGGCTGCTGAGGAGCC
Source organism: Acidobacteriota bacterium (assembly GCA_046724475.1). Lineage (GTDB taxonomy): Bacteria > Acidobacteriota > Thermoanaerobaculia > UBA5066 > Gp7-AA6 > DAHUXD01. The sequence goes on from JBKOVK010000055.1 coordinate 10,405, forward strand.
GGGCGTATCGCGAGAAGGTCGCGGCGTCGCTCTCGGAGGCCCTGGTCGCGTTCTACGGGGGAGGCAAAGGAGGGGGCGGCAGTGCGGAGGCGGCATCCGCGGTCGCACCCAGGCGCTGATTCGTCCCGCTCTTCGAGATTCGGCGAATCGCGGGGAATATACTCGCCGGTCGAGCGGGAAGGAGGGCGGGATGCGCTGTCGGAAGATCGCCGCGGCGTCGATTCTCACGCTGTTCGTGGCCGGCGCGGCCTTCGGCCAGGAGTGGCGGGGCGGAAAGGCCCGCGTCGACGGCGTGGTCAAGAACGAGAAGGGCGAGCCGCTGGCCGGCGCGACGGTGAAGCTGCGCTGGGGCAAGAGCGGACACGGCGGTCCGGACCTGACCACCGACAAGAACGGCCGCTGGTCCGTGGGAGGGATTCAGCCCGGACCCTGGGACGTCGACGTCGAAGCCGCCGGCTATCAGACGAAGAAGATCAACGTCTCGCTTCAGGAGAGCGGCCGAAATCCATCGGTCGAGCTCCAGCTGGAGCCCCAGGCCCAGGCCGCCCCGGCGGCCGCCGCGGAGCCGGCGATTCAGGTCGGGGGAAAGACGATCTCGAAGGAGACCGCGGCGGCGATCGAAGCCGGCAACGCCTCGCTCGCGAGCCGGAACTACGCCGCGGCCCGCGAAAACTACATCAAGGCGCTCGCCGAGCTGCCCGACAACACGGCCCTGATCCAGCGGGTCGCGGCGGCGTATCTGGGCGAGGGCAACAAAGACGAGGCTCTGCGTTACGCCCGGATGGCCGCCGAGAAGAGCCCGCAGGATCCCCAACCCTGGCAGATGATCGCCGAGCTCGAGATCGCCAAGGGCAACGCCGAAGCGGGCCTCGAGGCTCTCGACAAGATCCCGCCCGATCGGATCAAGGACAACGGGCTCTACATCAACGCAGGCGTCCTGCTCTACAATAAGAAGAAGATGGCGGAAGCCGAGCCGGCGTTCGACAAGGCCATCGCGATCAAGCCGGACGCCACCGCGTACTACTACCGCGGTCTCGTCCGCTACCAGCAGAAGAAGACGAACGATGCGAAAGCCGACTTCCAGAAGGCTCTGGAGCTCGCGCCCGACGGCCCGGACGCCAAGGACATCAAGGACCTCCTGAAGTCGTTGCCGTAGAGAAGGTCGCGTGAGACTCTTTGCCGGTCTCGCCGCAGCCTCGATCGCGTGGAGCGCCGAGCTCGCCGCGCAACAGCCCGGGTCGGTGCGCGAGACCGCGGAGGTCACGCTGGTGGAAGTCGCCGTCCGCGTGACCGGCAAGGACGGACTCCCCATCCGGGATCTGAAGGCCGCCGACTTTGCGCTCTACGACGACGGCCGCAAGCAGGAGATCGTGGGCTTCGACGCGATCGACCTCGCCGAAAAGGTCCCCCCCGAGGCGCGAACGCCGGTCTCGCCGGCCGCCCGGCGGCGGTTTCTGATTCTGTTCGACTTCTCCTTCGCCCGGCCCAAGACTGTCGTGGCAGCCCGGCGCGCGGCGCGGGAGCTGATCCTCGAGGGACTCGAGGATCGGGACCTGTGCGCGGTCGCGACGTACTCGGTGGAGGCCGGCATCCGGTTCCTCGTCACGTTCTCCTCGGATCGGGCCCAGCTCGTGCAGGCGATCGACAGCCTCGGACTCGAAGGCCGCGACCGCAACGACCCTCTCGCGTTCGCGTTCGACAAGCCGGTCCGGAAGACGCCTGACCGCGTGACCGTCGCCGGCTTCGGCGCGGAACCGAGTCTCGGGGGGCGCAACGCCGATTCGACCATGTTGGCCGATTCGCTGGAGTCGATGGAATCGATCTCGCAAGCGCGGGCCGACGACTACGAGCGCGGCCGCGTCCGCTCGCTGATCCAGTCGTTTACCGACCTGGGCCGCGCGCTCGACGCCGTCGAAGGCCGCAAGGACATCATCTACCTTTCGGAGGGCTTCCGGAATCGGTTCGTCGTGGGCACGGAGGAGACGGCCGAAGAGCATCAGTGGCTGATCCAGGGCGAGCAGTGGAAGGTCGACGCGGACAAGCGATTCGGCAACACGCCGCTGCGCGAGCAGCTGACCAAGATGGGAGAGCTGTTCCGGCGCACGGACTGTGTCATCCACGCCGTCGACATCGCCGGCGTCGTCGCTGAGTCGGACTCCGAAGGCAAGTTCGCGCTCGGGAAGCGGGAGCGGCAGGACTCGCTCTACGATCTCGCGATTCCGACGGGCGGAGACGTCTTTCGGAACGCCAACGACCTGTCGTCGCAGCTCGGCGCTCTGATTGTCCGCACGAGCCTGACGTACGTGCTGGCGTTTCGTCCCGAGCGGTCCGGTCACGAGGGCCGCTTCCACGAATTGAAGGTGAAGGTCGCCGCTCCTGGCGCGCAGGTCGCCTCGCGCCGCGGGTATTTCGAGCGACGGGGCTTCAAGACGCTTTCGCCGCTGGAGCGTACGCTCTCGGCTGCCAATGTCATCGCCAGCGAGATCCCGGTTTCGGATATCCCCACAAGGGTTCTGGCGGCGCCGTTCGCGGGCTCCGGAGACGTCGCCACCGTGCCGGTGCTCCTCGAGATACCCGGGCCCGCGCTCCTCGCCGGCGATCGGCGGGACCGGAGCGGCCTCGAAATCTACGTGTACGCCCACGACGCGAGCAACCGCCTGGCGGACTATTTCGTCCAGACGCTGGGGCTGGATCTCTCCGCCGGCCGCGAGCGGCTCGAAGCCGGCGGAATGCGCTTCTTCGGGGTCCTGGAGCTGCCTCCCGGCGACTATCGGCTGCGCTCGCTCGTCCGGAACGCCGAGACCGGGCGGATGGGATTCCAGGTCGGGTCGGTGCACGTGCCCGATTTCTCCCGCCGCGAGCCTTACATTCTGCCGCCGGTCTTTCTCGAAGCCCCCGGAAGCTGGGTTACGGTCCGCGGCCAGGGGCCGGGAGGCGCGGGTGCACCCGCGGACCCGCCGGCGCCGCTCTTTGCGGGGCTCGCGGGGGAGAACGCGGTTCCTTCGGCGATGCCGAGGCTCGCGCCCGGAGCCGCTTCCCGGCTGTGTCTCGTGGCGTACCACTTCGGGTCCGGGGAGAGCGGCGAGCAGCTCAAAGTCGGCGGCCAGCTCCTCGACGGTACCGGGCGCCCGCTCTCGGGCGGCGAGCTCGAGGTCCTGGGGAAGTCGCCTGTCCAGCCTGACGGCAAGCGCATTTTCGTGCTGTCGTTCACGCCTCCCGAGGGACTCGCACCGGGCCGTTACGGGCTCCGGATCTTTCTTCAGGACGCGGCCACGGGCCAGGCCCGCCAGGCGTCGGCGCCGTTCACGGTCTCTTGATCCCGCAGGCCGCGCTGCTCGCCGCGCTGGCTCTGGCGGGACAGGACGCGGCCGATCGCGACCGCGCGGTCGCCGAGCTCCACCGGCGCGCTCAGGAAGTCGCGCCCGGCTCGGCCGCCGCGCGGGAGGTCGCGGACGGCCTGGCGAAGTTGGGCCGGCAGTGTCTCTCCGAAGGGCAGACAGGCTGCGCCGTCGAGCTGCTGGGCGAAGCCCTCGCGCTCGACGAGCGAAACGGCCTGGTCCAGGCGGAGCTCACGTTGGCGTTCGTGCGGTCCGAGGACTTCGACTCCGCGCGTTTCTACCTGAAGCGTGCCGAAGCCGGCGCCGCGGGAGCGCCGCCCGAGATCTACGCCGTCCTCGGAGACATCTACGACGGCCTGCACCGTCTCGACGACGCCGTGGACGCCTGGACGGAGTTCGCGCGCCTGGGCGGCCAGGATCCCGAGCGGCTCTCGCGGCTGGCCCGCGTTCGCGAGGAGAGGGCTCTGGCGCGCGGGCAGCGCTCGCTCGCAACGGATCACTTCGGGATTTTCGCCGACGTGGCGGTGTCCGAGGAGACCGTGTCGGAAGCGGCGCTCGCCCTCGAGGGAGTGTACGGGGGACAGGCGTCTCTGATGGGAGCGCCGCTCGCCGCGACGCAGATCGTCGTGCTTCACGCGGGCCGCCACTACTTCTCGCTCGTGTCGGCGCCGGAGTGGGCCTCGGGCCTCTTCGACGGCAAGATCCGCGTGACGCTGGCTCCGGATGGAGCCGAGCCTGCCGGGCTCGACGCCGTCCTCGCGCACGAGCTGGCGCACGCCCTGGTCCGTCTGGCCTCGCGAGGGGCCGCGCCGGCCTGGCTGCACGAAGGCGTGGCGCAGTGGTGCGAGGGCCGCCGCCTTCCGGCGCGAAGCGTCTCCGGAGCTCTGGGTGTCCCGCCGGCGGGAAGCCTCGATGCCCTGGAACGGCGTTTCGGCGGAAAGCTCGACGTCGCGGCCGCGCGCGCGACCTACGCCGAGGCGCTCTCGATTCTCGAGTATCTCCTCGCCATCCGCGGTGAGGGTGCGCTGCGGTGCGTTCTCGCGCGGCTGGCCGAGGGCGCGACGGTTTCCTCGGCGCTGCGGAGCGAGGCGGGCCTCACCCCGGCGGAGTTGTACGCGGGCTGGAGGCGTTGGGCGGCCGTTTGACCTGTCCCGGAACCGAGGGGGCCTCGGCCAGGAACGCGACCCATACGGGATCGGTGGCAATCGGCAGGTAGGCGGGGTCGGAGCGAAGCGCGAAACGATCGAGGCGGCCGCGGGATTCCAGCGGCCGGAGCGCGGCCACGGCGGCGGCCGCGTTTCCGGCGCGGGCGTAGACCTGAGACTCCAGCTCCGCTCGCCGCGTGTCCTCGGGAAGCAGCGCCCGCGCCGCCGCGATCGTGCGCACCGCCGCGTCGTTGTCGCCCGCATTGGCCTCGGCCACGGCGAGCGCCGAAAGGGTCTCCGGATCCGGGCCGGCGGCGCGAAGGTAATCCTCGAGGAGCCGCCGTGCCTCCTGCGGCCTGCCGTCGGCGAGCGCCATCGAGGCCAGTTCCTTGCCCGCCCCCGGCGCCGGAGGATTCTCGGCCAGCGCGCGCTCGAAGTCGGCCCGCGCCGTCGCGTTGTCGCCGGCCGCCCGCGCGGCCAGCCCCATCTGATACTCGATGGGCCCTCTCGGTGAGCCGGACTCGATCGCCCGCGTCCATGCCGCACGCGCCGCGTCGGTCTGGCCGTCGCGCTGGGCCTCGCGCGCCGTGTTCTCGAGCTCCCGCCACGGCGTCTCCGGCGGAGTCTCCGAGAGAGCGTAACGTTCCGACAGCGTGCGGCGCACCGCCAGGATCCCGTCGATCGCGAAGAGCAGCGCCGGGACACCGGCGAGAAGCCACAGCAGAGTCCTTCGCTCGCGAGGAAGGCGCGGTCGGAACACGACGATGATCGCGGCGAGCGCGATCAGGCCCAGGATTCGAGGAAGAGCCCGCGCCCGCGCCTCCCGCGCGGTGTCGCGAGGCCGCACGGGCGCGGCGGCGAACATCCGCCCGACCTCGGCAGCCAGCGAGATGCCCGGATCGACCAAAGAGATGTCCTCGATCGTCCAGCCCCGCGGCGTGCGCTGGACGGTCCATCGCGTCTTGAGGACCGCCGTCCCGTACCGCAGACCCAGATCGACGGGGATCGAACCGCTGCCGGCCGGGGACGCGACCGAGGCCCACGCGACGTCGGCCTGGCTGCCGCGGGGCGGTGCGAGCGCCCGCGCGAACTGTTCGCGGACGAGAGGACGCAGGAGTCCCTGCTGTCGCGGCGTGAGCTCGCCCCAGACGTTGCCGCCGAGGAGGCGGCGCAGGATCCCGTCGGCGTCGATGGATTCGAGGAAGATCTTCTGCGGCCCGTGGAGAGCGGCAGAGGCCGTGCGCCGCGCGAACTCGGCCGCTTCCTCGGCCTGGAGGGCATCCTGTCCGCGCACCGGCGCCGAGGAGAGAAGGACAGCGAGGATCGCGAGCGCGCCGAGAGCGGCGGCGCGAGACGGCCGCGGCCGCGCGGTCAGTATCCGGTAGCGGTGTCCGTCGAGCTCGGCCGGGCGAACACCTTGAGCGTCATCGGCACGTTGCCGATGCGCAGCTCGTCCCCGTCGCGGAGGGCGACAGGGGCCGAGAGCCGGATGCCGTTGACGTACGTTCCGTTCTTCGAGCCCAGGTCCTCGAGAGTCGCCAGCCCCGACGCCACCATGACGCGGGCGTGGCGGCGCGAGACGCTCTGCGCGTCGATCCACACCAGCGAGTCCGTGCCCCGGCCCAGGATGTTCTCGCCGTCGGAGAGAGCGACCTCGCGTTGTCCCCAGAGGAGCCGGAAGATCCGGTCCGTCGCGGAAGCCGGGCTGCCGTCGCGCCGCAGCGTCGTCGCGGGCCCGTGGAATGCGTAGCCGTATCCGTAGACGGTGCGGATGAACTCGGGGGAGCGCGCGCCGTCGCCGATGGCGTTGCGGATCTCGGCGATCAGCGTCGGCAGGTTGACGTCGGAGACCGTGGTATCGGGCCAGAGCCTCTGGTGCAGCTCCGCTTTCGGGATCGCGCGGGGCCGGCCCTCCAGGAGAACCTGCAGCAGCTTGAAGGCCTTCGGCGAGATCGCGACCGGACGGCCCTCCCGGAAGAGCGCCCGGCTCTCCGTGTCGAGCGTGAGGCTCCCGAACCGAAAGGTCATCGTCCCTCAATAAAAACACTATACCGCCCCATGGATTCTCCGATGCGTCGAGGGACGAAGGCCGCGTTCCGCGGGACGAACGCCGGCCGAACGTTGCCGACTTCTTAGGCCGACAGCGGCTCGAGACGCGTGACTCGGGGCGAGAGAGACTCGGCGCCGCGCTCGGTGCAGACGATGTCGTCCTCGATGCGCACGCCGAAGCGGCCCGACAGATAGATGCCGGGCTCCGACGTGAACGTCATGCCCGGCTCCAGCACCGTGCGCTCGTGGCCGACCATGTATGGAGGCTCGTGGACGTCGATGCCGAGGCCGTGGCCGAGGCGGTGCGTGAAGTATTCGCCGTACCCGGCGCGCTCGATGACGCGACGCGCGGCCGCGTCGACCTCGGAGCACGGCACGCCCGGCCCAGCGCGGTCGATCGCGGCGCTCTGCGCCTCGAGGACGATCGACCAGACCTTGCGGTATTCGTCGGTTGGCGTGCCGAAGTAGGTCGAGCGCGTGATGTCGTAGTAGTAGCCGTCGGGCCGGTCCCAGGCGTCGATCAGCACGGCCTGATTCTTCGCCAGCGTCGTCGCGGTCGAAGCTCCGTGCGGAAACGCCGAGGACGGTCCGAACTGGACGACGTTCTCTCCGCCGAAGAGGTGCGAGATCTCGGCTTCCTGGCAGCCGGGCTTGAGCGCTTCGAAAGCGCGGCGGAAACGGGGAAGAGCGACCGCGATCGCCTTGCGGATGAGCTCGATCTCGTCGGACGACTTGACCATGCGGAGCGCTGCGAAGATCGAGGCCGCCGAAACCGCTCCCCAGCCCGATCTCGCTCTCATGAGTCTCTCGACGTCGTCGAAGGCGGTGGAAGGCTCGACGGCCAGCGTTCCCGCGGAGGCGGGGAACAGGCCGGCAGCCTTCGCGAACGGGTCTTCCGTCTCCTCCCAGGTGACGACCTTCTCGACGGCCGACATGGTCCGCAGCCTGGACGCTTCGAACGCCGGGCAAACCACGACGGGGTCGGCATCCGGGAAGAGAAAGAGTGCCGTCAAGCGTTCGCTCCGGTGAAAATCGATGCCGGTCAGGTAATAGAGGTTCGAGGATGGAGTGGCGAACAGGCCATTGGCCTTCACGGCGGACAGGCGCGCGCGCACGTTATCGAGGCGACGGCGATAGATTTCGGGCTGAATGGGCATGGGGCGGATGCTAGCAGAGTCGGACAGGACCAGGACGTTCCGGGCTTTCGCCCTCGTCGCGGCGGCCATTCTTGGCCTTTGCGCGGGATGCGCGCGCTCCGGCGGAGCCGGCTCGGCCTCGGGGGCGCCCGTCGTGCTGATCTCCGTGGACACGCTTCGCGCCGACCACCTGCCGGCGTACGGGTACCGTGACGTCGCGACTCCGGCCCTGGACGCTCTCCGGAAGGACTCGGTCCTCTTCGAGAATGCGTACTCCCACGTTCCGCTGACGCTTCCGTCGCACACTACGATCTTCACGGGTCTGTTGCCGCCGCAGAACGGCGTTCGGGACAATCTCGGCTACGCGCTGGGACCGGAGCCGCCGACGCTGGCCTCGTGGCTGAAGGGGAAGGGTTACGCGACGGGAGGAGCGGTGTCCTCGATCGTCCTGTCGCATGCGACGGGGGTGTCGCGGGGCTTCGACTTCTACGAGGACGGGATCGAACCGACGAAGTCCAACCAGACGATCTCTCGCGTGCAGCGCGGCGGCGCCGAGACGGCGGCGCTGCTCACCGAGTGGATTCACGCGCGGGGGAAGTCTCCCTTCTTCGCGTTCCTGCACCTCTTCGAACCCCACACGCCGTACGAGCCGCCGGAACCCTACAAGAGCCGCTTCCGGCTCCCGTACGACGGAGAGATCGCTCGCGCCGACGAGATCGTGGGCGTCTTCCTCGAAGACCTGAAGAAGCAGAGCCTTTACGACGAAGCGCTGGTCGTCTTCCTGTCGGACCACGGTGAAGGACTCAACGATCACGGCGAAGACGAGCACGGCGTCCTGCTGAACCGCGAAGCGATCCACGTGCCGCTGATGGTCAAGCTTCCCCGGCAACGGCGAGCGGGGGAGAAGGTCTCCACACCCGTCGCGCTCGTCGACGTGTTTCCGACCGTCGTCGAGGCGCTCGGAGCGTCGGCGCCCGCGGGTCTCGCGGGCAAATCGCTGCTTTCGGCTTCCGCAACGGGCGCCGCCGCGACCCGGCGCGTCTACAGCGAGACGCTGTACCCGCGGCTGCACCTGGGCTGGAGCGACCTGGCCTCGCTCATCGACGACCGCAACCACTACATCGAGTCGCCGCGGCCTGAGCTCTACGACATCGTCGCGGATCCGGGCGAGAAGAACGACCTCTCGGCCGGACTGCCGCCGGCCTTCCGCTCCATGCGGATCGAGCTGGCCGGGATGGCTCGACCGATTCAGGCGCCGGGGGCGACGGATGCCGAGCAGGTCAAGAAGCTCGCGGCGCTCGGTTACATCAGCGCCAACACCTCGGATCTGACGAAGAAGGACCTCCCGGCGCCGCGGGACCGCATCGGCGCCGTCGCGGATCTGAAAAAGGGATTCGGCGCGCTCCAGGCCGGCCGATATCCGGAGGCGGCGGCGGTCCTGTCAGCGCTTCTGAAGCGCGAGCCGGGGATGACGGACGTCTGGCAGATGTACGCGGAGGCGCTGGGAAAGCTGGGACGTGACCGGGAGGCCCTCGAGGCGCTGCAGACGGCGGCGAAGCTCTCTCCGGGTAACCCGCAGGTCATGATGGCGCTGGCCGATTACTACCTGCAGATCGGCGACTACGAGCAAGCGCGCAAGCACGCGGAGGCCGTGGGCGAGGCCGGGACGGCCAGCCCGCACGAGAACCTGGCGCGCATCGCGCTGGCCGAAGGCAACCTCGACGCGGCCGAGCGCGAGGCCCGGGCGGCGCTCGAGCGCTACCCGGATCGCCGCGTTCCGCGCCTGATTTTGGGACGCGTCCTGCACGATCGAAAGGATTGCCTCGGAGCGATGGCGGAGCTCGACCGTGCCGCCAAGCCCCACGCCGCCGAGGTCAAGGTCTCGCTCCAGAACCTCCAGTACCTGCGCGGCGACTGCCTTGCCCGGATGGGCCGAATGGCCGAGGCGGAGGCCGCATTTCGCGAAGAGATCCAGGACTTCCCGTCCAATCCTGCCCCGCGGACGGGACTCGCCATGCTTTACGCGAGCCAGGGCCGCGAAGCCGAAGCGCGCAAGTCCCTGACGGGTCTGGTGCAGGACCTCGGTACCCCCGAGGCGTACTTCGCCGCGGCGCGGACCTACGAGATCCTCGGAGACGCGGCGAGCGCGAGGGAGCTGCAGGTCCAGGCGAAGCGCCTGTTTCCGAGCGCCAAGGAGCGGAAGGCGGGCGGGTGACCCTCCGCCGTCATCCCGAGGAGCAGAGCGACGAGGGATCCCGGACTTGACAGGGTTTTCGGCGCGTCGAGTTCGGGATCCCTCGCTGCGCTCGGGATGAGAGGCTTCAACTCCGCAGATCCCTCCCCTTCATCTCCGGCGGCAAATCCAATCCCTGGATCCCCAATAGCGTCGGAGCGACGTCGGCGAGTGTGCCGCCGCCGCGAAGGGCACCTCCCGACGCGCAGACGATGAGGGGAACGGGATTGGTCGTGTGAGCGGTCTGCGGCTCGCCCGTTGCGGGGTCGATCATCTGCTCGGCGTTACCGTGGTCCGCCGTCATCAGCAGGATCACTCCCTGCTCCCGGCACGCCGCCTCCAGGATTCCGAAGCAGCGGTCGAGCGTCTCGATCGCGGCAATCGTCTCGGGAAGCTTCCCTGTGTGGCCGACCATGTCCGCGTTGGCGAAGTTGACGACGTGCGCGCCGAACTTTCCGCCGCGCAAAGCCGTCACTGCCGCCTCGGTGATCTGCGCGGCGCTCATCTCGGGATGGAGATCGTACGTCGCGCCCTTCCACGAGGGGACCAGCACGCGCTCTTCCCCGGGATACGCCTTCTCGACGCCGCCGTTGAAGAAGTAAGTCACGTGCGCGTATTTCTCAGTCTCCGCCAGCCGGAGGTTCGCGACTCCGTGACGCGCCCAGACGTCGGCCAGGATGCCCGTCAGCTCCTGCGGCGGGAAGGCGCAGGGCAAGCCGAACTCCTTCTTGTATTCCGTGAAGCAGAAAAAGTGGGTTTTCGGAGGCTTCGGCCGCGGGAACTCGGCGAAGTCCGGCTCGGTCAAGCCGCGCGTGATCTGCCGCGCGCGGTCGGCCCGGAAGTTGAAGAAGACGACGACGTCGCCGTCCCGGATCGGGCCGGAGGGCTCGCCGTTGTCGAGGATGACGGTCGGCTGGATGAACTCGTCGGACTCGCCGCGGGCGTACGCGGCCTCGATGGCGGCGTCGGCGCTCTCCGCCTGGAGACCCGACGAGAACACGAGGGCCGCGTACGCGCGGGCCACGCGGTCCCACCGCTTGTCTCGATCCATGGCGTAGTAGCGCCCCGAAACCGTGGCGATCCTTCCTCCGACGGGCGCAAGCTCTTTCTCCAGGCGCTGGATGAACCGCCGCGCGGACTTGGGCGGTGTGTCGCGGCCGTCCGTGAAAACGTGGACTCGGAGCCGCGGCACGCGTTGCTTGCCGGCCATCGCGACGAGGCCCGCGAGGTGGCGCTCGTGCGAGTGCACGCCTCCGTCGGAGAGCAGACCCATCAGATGGAGCGTGGCGCCCTTGCGCCGCGCCTGCCGGCAGGCTTCCTCGAGCGCCGCGTTCTCGAAGAACGAGCCGTCGCGCAGAGCCAGGTCGATTCGCAGAAGATCCTGCGGCACCATCCGCCCCGCTCCGAGTGTGAGGTGCCCGACCTCCGAGTTGCCCATCACGCCGGCGGGCAGCCCCACGGCCTCGCCCGAGGCCTCCAGCAGCGCCGACGGGTATTCCTTCAGCCAACGGTCGAAGATCGGCGTCCGGGCCAGCGTGATGGCGTTGCCCGGCGAAGCGGGGGCATGCCCCCAGCCGTCGCAGATCAGGAGGAGGACCCGCGTCCCGCTCAAAGGGGAGGAGACAGACGCGGCCGCGCCTCGGCCGGCCGCGAAGCTGCGCGGCGAGGAACGCGCCGCTCCAGGTCCGATGCCACGTTCATGAAAGCGATGTACGCGTCGTACGGGGACTCATAGGGAGAGAAGTAGGCGTGCACCTCGCCGTCGGCTGCCGACTTGGTCGCCATGTAATAGAAGTGATCCGACGTCGACAGCCGGCGGAAGTCCGAGAGCAGCTCGGGCGACCCGGCGGCCTGGACGCGCGTCTCCAGAGCGAAGAGCGCCTTCAGCGCGTCGCGCTGGAGCTCGTTGCCCTGCCAGGCCGAAAGGTCGCGCGCTTCGTCCGCCCAGGACAGCTCGCGCGGAGCCGACAGCACGCCGCGGCTCTCGAGCCGTTCGATCGCTTCCGAGGGAGTCAGGAACGCCGTTCCCCGTTCTCGGAGGCGCAGGTCCACCCAGTCCTCGAAGAACACGAAGATCCCGGTGTCGCGGCCCTGATGCTCGCCGAAGGTCTCGAAGTCCATGAAGAGCGAGACGACCTCGCCGTCGGAGCCGGAGATCCAGCGCTCGTACTTGGCCGCAGTCAAAGGCCATTCCGGCCACGCGCGGTTGCTGAAACGAAAAGCGATGTCGTCGGACAGGCGATAGTCGCGCAGGAGCAGAGGCAGGCCTCCCGGCGTGGCGGCCCGGTAGACGTGGCGGGGCGAGCGATCTCCCAGGAGCGGCTCCACGCCGTCGGCCAGCACGCCCGCGAAACCCTGTTCCTCGAGGACGGCGGCGAGCGCGTCCGAGAAGATCAGCTCGGTGTTTCGAAAGACGCGCGGCTCCACGCCGAACGTCTCGACGATCTGGCGCCGGTGGAGCGCGACCTGAGCGGTGAATTCCGAACGCGACGCCAGCCACGCGAGAGAGTGATGCGACGTCTCGGCCAGAAACTCCACCTGGCCCGTCGCAGCCAGGCGCCGGAACGCCCCGCGGACCTCGGGCGCGAACTCCTCGGCTTGCTCGAGCAGACAGCCCGACACCGAAAACGCGACGCGGAAACGGTCGTGCCGCTCCAGCAGCCGCGCGAGCATGGCCGTGGCGGGCAGATAGCAGCGATCCGCGACCCTGCGGAAGAGCTCCCGGTTTCCGGCGTCGTCGAAATAGCGGTGCTCGCGGCCGACGTCGAAGTAGTTGTAGCGGCGCAGCCGCCACGGCTGATGGACCTGAAAGTAGAGACAGACGGGAATCATCGCAGTGCGGCTCATTCTCGCACCAATTCCCGATAGACGCCGGTGCAGCGCCACGCCGCTTCCCGCCACGAGAGACGCTGCACCTCTTCACGCCCGCGCGAGGAGAGCGTCGCCTTGAGCGGCGGGTAGAGGAGCACCGCGAGGATCTTCGAGGCGAGGTCGTCGACGTCTCCGAAGCGGACGCGCAGCGCGTGGCGGACGACCTCGGAGACGCCAGCGCTGCGCGACAGGATCACCGGAGTGCCCTGGCGGAGCGCCTCCAGGGCCGTCAGGCCGAAGGGCTCCGAGACCGACGGCATGACGTAGACGTCGGCGCGGGCGTAGAGCCGGTCGAGGTCCTCGGAGGGCAGGAATCCCGTGAACAGGAACCGGCTCTCGAGGCCGTGGGCGGCCACCTGCGCGACCATGTCGGCGAGCCGGTCGCCTTCGCCCGCCACCGCGAATTTCACCTCGGGCATCTCCGCCGCGACGCGGGCCGCCGCCTCGACGAAGTACTCGGGGCCCTTCTGCCGCGTGATTCGTCCAGCGAACAGCACCAGCGGGTCTCCTTCCTCGATCGTCCAGCGCGCGAGCGGCCGCCCGGCGTCGATCGCGTTGTGGACGACGCGGAGCCGGTCGGCCGGAACGCCGTAGCGCGTCCCCAGGATCTCCGCGGTGTAGCCGGAAACCGCCACCACACGGTCCGCGGCGGCGAGCCCCGCGCGCTCGACTGCCATGACGAATCGATTCGGCGCGGCGCCGGCGCGGTCGTACTCCGTCGCGTGGACGTGCGCGACGAGCGGCTTTCCGGTGGCGCGCTGGGCGTGGACCCCCGCGAGGAACGTCAGCCAGTCGTGGGCGTGGATCACGTCGAAGGACTCGCGCAGCGCGATCTTCGCCGCGGCTCCGGCGTACCGGAGGACCTCACTGTGAAGGTCCGGGCCGTAGAGCGAGGCGCCGGGATCGCGCTCCACCTCCTCGACGCGCTCGCGAACGTAAGTCTCCTCGGTGACGTACGGCGCGAGGATCGTACGCACGCGCCGGATCCGCACCGCGGGCTCGCGCCGCCCGCGCCGGCGCGCGCGCGGATGGTCGGGCAGCACCAGGAGAACCTTCGTTCCGAGCTCGCGCAGTCCCCGGACCAGCCCCTCGCAAGCCACACCGAGGCCGCCGCTGACGAATGGCGGAAACTCCCAGCCGAACATCAGGACGCGCATGAACGAAGTCTCGGGTCCCAGGTCTCAGGTCTCAGGTGGACGGGGCAACCTGAGACCTCGCTACTCGCCGCCTTGCAGATGCGTGTAAACGACCCTCGCCACCTCGGCCACGCTCCAGGCCTGGGCGAAACAGCCTCGCGGAATGTAGGGCGAGTCGCCGTCGAACATCTCGGAGACGAAGCCGAGGCCTGCCTCCCGCACGTGCGCCCGCAGCGGAGCCAGCAGCGCGCGCATCGTCCGGCGCGATTCCTCGGTGTGGCCGAAGACCCGGAAGTGCGCGTCGGCGAAGGGCCCCATCAGCCACGGGTAGACCGTTCCCTGGTGAGCGGCGGAGAGCCGTTCGGTCTCGTCGCCCTCGCAGCGGCCGCGGTATCTCGGATCAGACGGGTCCAGCGTCCGGAGACCGAACGGAGTCACCAGCGCTCGCCGCACGGCCCAGTACACCGACCGCGCCCGGTGCGGAGGAAGCAGGTCCTCGGTCAACGAAACGGCCAGGATCTGATTCGGCCGCAGGCTCGGGTCCGGTCCGAAGTCCCCGACGACGTCGTAGAGGAAACCTTTGTCGGCCTGCCAGAACGTTTCGTTGAACCGACGCGCGACGTGCCAGGCCTCCGATTCCAGCTCCCGGGCGCGCCCGGTCTCGCCGGCGGAGCGTTCCATACGCGCCGCGCTCTTCAACGCCGCGTGCCAGAGCGCGTTGACTTCGACGGCCCGTCCGGAGCGCGGCGTGACGGGCTGCCCGTTCACGACGGCGTCCATCCAGGTCAGCGCACGGCCGGGCGAGTCGCCGGAGAGAAGGCCGTCGGGCCCGACGCCGATGCCGTGACGCGTGCCCCGCCGATACGCCTCGATGACCGATCGCACGGCGCCGAGCAGGGGAGACGCGCCCGCGGGATTGCGCCGTGCGCTCCCGAACCACTCGACCGCCAGGATGAACCAGAGCGACGCGTCGATCGAGTCGTACTCGGGCTCTCCTTCTTCGCCGGAGAAATGGCCCGGCACCAGGCCGTCGCGGCGCAGGCGCGCGAACGTGTTCAGCACGCGCGCCACCGCCCCGGATCGGCCGGCGGCCAGCGCGATTCCCGGAGCCGCCACCATGGCCTGCCGGCCCCAGTCGCCGAGCCACGGGAACCCCGCGAGGATCGTGGTCTTGCGGTGATCGGCCTCGACCAGGAACGACTCTGCGCGGCGGGTCATCTCGTCGAAGATCGCGTCCCCTGTGGGCCCGAAGTCGGCGCGCCGGCGTCTCTCCTCGTCGCGGAGATGGTCCGGGTCGGCGGCCACCTCATCGAGGGAGAACAGGGCGAAGACGCGGGCCTCGGGGCGAAGACGCCACTCCCACTCCAGCGGGCTCCAGAGGTCCTCCTCGCGGTCGTAACCGCGGGCCGCGTCCTCGAGATACGCGAAGTGGCGGTACCAGACGGGATCCGCCCGGGTCGAGGCGAAAACTCCCCGCAGGTAGAGGCGCGGCAGGTAGGGGAGAGGCTTGACCCAGGACGTCTCTCCGCGCGCCTCCACCGACGCGTCCCAGTCCTGGGTCTCGCGCTGGAGCCGGTGCGAGCCTCGAAACGCGAGCAGAGGCCGCACCCGCAGGACGATCTCGTGGGCGCCCCGGTTGACCCAGCGCACGAGTGTGATCGATCGGTCGCGCACGAGGCACAGCGAGCGCTCGATCGCGAAATCCTCGGTCTCGTGCCGCCACGTCGGGAAGGGCTCCAGGCGAAAGCGCGTCAGGTTGGCGAGCCCCTCGGAGGCCGTGGCGTCGCGATAAACCTGGGAGGAGATGCTCGTCGTCGCTCCGCGGGCGGTCACGAACTCTTCGCTGCCGGACACCATCATCCAGCGCCGTCGCGGCGGAGGAATCGCCGGCACGTACCAGCCGTGGTACCGGCGCGTGCGTGGGCCCGCGGCCGTGCCGCAGGCGAAGCCGCCCAGTCCGTCGGTCTCCAGCCACTCCAGCGCGAGGGCGCGCGACTCCGCCTCCGCGCGGCTCCATTCGAGCGGTCGGCGGGCGGCGCGATCGCCGGAGATCGATTCTTTCGTGGACACGGGTATTCGAAACCTCTTCGGGAGATTCTCTATCAGATGGAGGAAGGATTCCCGTTCCTTCGCGGCATCTTCACCGGACCGCGTAATAAGATCGATCCTTCGAAGGAGGCCCCTTGACCACCAGCACTCACTCCCTCGACACGCTCTGCATCAACACCATCCGCACGCTGTCGATCGACGCGGTGCAGAAAGCTAACTCGGGCCATCCCGGGTTGCCGCTCGGCGCCGCCCCGATGGCATACGTCCTGTGGCAGCGATTCCTGAAGCACAATCCGCACAATCCGCATTGGGCCGATCGCGACCGCTTCGTTCTCTCGGCCGGCCACGGCTCGATGCTGCTCTACAGCCTCCTTCATCTCACGGGTTACGACCTGACGCTCGACGACATCAAGGCCTTCCGCCAGTGGGGAAGCCGCACTCCCGGCCACCCCGAGTACGGCCTGACTCCCGGCGTGGAGGCCACGACCGGGCCTCTGGGCCAGGGGACGGCGAATTCGGTCGGCATGGCGATCGCGGAACGCTTCCTGGCGAACCGCTTCAACCGGGACGGACACGAGATCGTGAATCACCGGACGTTCTGCCTCGTCGGGGACGGCGACATGATGGAGGGCATCTCGTCGGAGGCGGGCTCGCTGGCGGGGCACTTGAAGCTCGGCAAGCTCGTCTACCTCTACGACGACAACAAGGTCTCGCTCGACGGTCCGACGTCGCAGTCCTTCACCGAGGACGTTCTCACGCGCTACGCGGCCTACGGATGGAAGACGCTCCGCGTCGAGGACGGCAACACCGACATCGACGGGATCCAGCGGGCGATCGCCGAGGCGGTCTCCCAGACCGAGAAGCCCACCATCATCGCCGTCCGGACGACGATCGGCTACGGCTCTCCGCACAAGGCCGGCACGTCCGCCGCCCACGGCAGCCCGCTCGGCGTCGAGGAGGTCGCGTTGACCAAGAAGGCCCTGGGCTGGGAGTGGACGGATGCCTTCTACGAGCCGCCCGAAGCCGTGAAGCATTTCCGGACCGCGGTGGATCGGGGCGAGAAGGCCGAGTCGGAGTGGCAGAAGCGTTTCGACGCGTGGGCCAAGGCATATCCGGATCTCGCCGAGGAGTGGCGCCTGGCCCAATCCGGCGAGCTGCCCGCCGGCTGGGACACGGACCTGCCGCAGTGGAAAGCCGGCGAGTCGCTGGCAACGCGCGTGGCCGGAGGAAAGTCGATCAACGCGATCGCCAAGCACGTGCCCTGGCTCCTCGGTGGCGACGCGGACCTCTCGGAGTCGACCAAGACCACGATCGAGGGCGCGGGGTCCTTCGACGGTCAGACCGGCGCCGGGAACAACATCCACTACGGCGTGCGCGAGCACGCCATGGCGGGGATCGGCAACGGGATTTCGTACCACGGGGGCGTGCGGCCCTTCGTAGCGACCTTCTTCTGCTTCTCCGACTACATGCGTCCGTCGATCCGCCTCGCGGCGCTCTCGAAGCTCTCGACGATCTTCGTCTGGACGCACGACTCGATCGGTCTCGGTGAAGACGGGCCGACCCACCAGGCGGTGGAACAGTTGATGTCGCTGCGCGACATGCCGGAGTTCTCGATAATCCGCCCGGGCGACGCCAACGAGACCGCCCAGGCCTGGCGGGCCGCGATGCGGCACGCCAAGGGCGCGGTCGGCATCGTCTGCTGCCGACAGAACCTCCCGGTCCTCGACCGCTCGGGCGCGAAGGGAGATGTCTCGCGCGGGGCCTACATCTTCGCCGACGCCTCTTCGGGCACTCCGGCGCTCATCCTGATGGCCACCGGCTCGGAGCTGCACCTGGCGGTCGGCGCTCGCCAGAAGCTCGAGGCCGAGGGCGTGCCGACGCGCGTCGTCTCGATGCCGTGCTGGGAGTTCTTCGAGGAGCAGCCTCCGGCCTACCGCGACGAGGTTCTTCCGCCCTCGGTCAAGGCGCGCCTCTCGATCGAGGCGGGCGTGACGCTGGGCTGGCAGAAGTGGGTCGGCGACGAAGGGGACTCGATCGGACTGGACCGCTACGGCGCTTCGGCGCCGGGCGACATCGTAATGAAGGAATACGGTTTCACGGTGGAGAACGTGGTGGCCCGCGCTCACGCCGTGCTCGGAAAGGGGGCAACGACATGGCCGACAATCCGCTGAAGAAGCTCGCGAGCCTCGGACAGAGCGTCTGGTACGACTACATCCGCCGCGATCTCGTCCAGGGCGGAGGTCTGAAGAAGCGGATCGACGAAGACGGGCTCGCGGGGATGACTTCGAATCCGACGATCTTCGAGAAGGCGATCGCCGGCAGCGACCTCTACGACGAGGACATCCGCGACGACGGCGACGGCAAGCCGCCCGCGCAGTTGTTCGAGGAGCTGGCCGTGCGCGATGTCCAGAGCGCGGCCGACGTCTTCCGGCCGACCTACGACGCGCGCCGCGGCGGCGACGGCTTCGTCTCGATCGAGGTTCAGCCTCACCTGGCGCGCGACACGCAAGGCACGATCGCCGAGGCCCGGCGGCTCTGGAGCTCCTGCGGGCGCCCCAACGTGATGGTCAAAATCCCGGGCACGCCCGAGGGGCTTCCTGCGATCCGGCAGTGCCTGGCCGAGGGCATCAACATCAACATCACTCTTCTCTTTTCGGTCCAGCGCCACCGCGAGGTCATGGAGGCTTATCTCTCGGCGCTCGAGGAGCGGGTCAAGGCCGGCAAGCCGATCGACTCCCTCGCTTCGGTCGCCAGCTTCTTCGTCTCGCGGGTCGACACGAATGCCGACAAGAAGCTCGACGCGCTCGCCGCGAAGGGGGACGCGAAGGCCAAGGCTCTGCGCGGGAAGATCGCCATCGCCAACGCGCGCATGGCCTATGCCGCGTACGAAGAGGTGTTCGGGCAGCCGCGCTTTGCGGCGCTCAAGGCGAAGGGAGCGAAGGTCCAGCGCCCGCTCTGGGCCTCGACGTCCACGAAGGACCCGGCATATCCCGACCTCTACTACGTCGAGGCGCTGATCGCCCCGGACACGGTCGACACGATGCCTCCCGAGACCTTCGACGCATATCGCGACCATGGTCAGCCGAAGGTCCGCATCCACGACGATCTCGACGGCACCCGCGCCGCGTTTCGCCAGCTCGGGGAGCTCGGCATCTCGGCCGACCAGATCTACAAGGAACTCGAGGACGAGGGCGTGAAGAAGTTCTCGGACTCCTACGACAGTCTGCTGAAGACGATCGAGCAGAAGGCGAGCTCCATGAGGGTGGGTTGAGCCCTGACCCTGGAGGGGGAGTCCGGCGCGAGGAGGAAATCCGTCCTCCGGCCACACTCGTCATCTTCGGGGCTTCGGGCGACCTGACCCACCGGCTCCTCGCGCCGGCGCTGGCGCATCTGAACCGGGACGGCGCGATCTCGCCGCAGTTCGCAATCGTCGGTGTCGGGCGCACTCCGTATTCCGACGAGCAGCTTCGCGAGATTCTCGCCGACGGCGCCCGGGTTTTCACGCCGCCGAACCAGGGGAGACCGGGGGATATTCCGGCGACGGTCCGATACGTCTCGGGCAACTTCACCGACCGCGAGCTCTACGTCCGCATCAAGCAGATCCTCGAGGAGATCGAGAACCAGCGGGGCGGCGGGCCGCGGAACCGGATCTTCTATCTCGCGACCCCTCCCGACGCCGACGAGACCATCGTCAAGTGCATCGGCGAGTCGTGCATGGCGCAGGTCGATTCGGGCTGGGTGCGCGTGGTCGTCGAAAAGCCCTTCGGCCACGACCTCGCGTCGGGGAGACACCTGAACGAGGCGCTCCTGCGCGTCTTCAAGGAAAAGCAGATCTACCGGATCGACCACTATCTCGGCAAGGAGACCGTCCAGAACATCTTCGTGCTGCGCTTCGCCAACGGGATCTTCGAGCCCATGTGGAACCACCGCTACATCGACCACGTCCAGATCTCCGTGGCCGAATCGGTTGGCGTCGGTCACCGGGCCGGCTTCTACGAGAAGGCCGGCGTCGTGCGCGACATGTTCCAGAACCACCTCATGCAGCTGCTGACGCTGACGGCGATGGAGGCCCCGGCCGCGTACGAAGCCGACGCGATCCGCGCCGAGAAGGTCAAGGTCCTGGAGTCGATCCGTCCCTTCCCGGAGGACGCGATCGAGGAGTGGGCGGTGCGGGGGCAGTACGGGCCCGGAGTCGTCGTCGGCAAGCGCGTGCCGGGATACCGGGAGGAGGAAGGCGTCGATCCGCACTCGCCGACGCCGACGTACGCCGCCGTCAAGTTCGCCATCGACAACTGGCGGTGGGCGGGAGTGCCGTTCTACTTGCGCTCGGGCAAGCGGCTGGGAAAGCGCGTCACCGAAGTCGCGATCGAGTTCAAGGGAGTGCCCCACCGATTCTTCAGCAAGGCTTCGGGTGAGCTCCTGCCCAATGTCCTGCGCCTCCACATCCAGCCGGACGAGGGAGTGTCACTGAAGTTCAGCGTAAAGATCCCGGGGCCCGTCCTCACGATCCAGTCGGTGTACATGGATTTCCCGTACTCGAAGCTCGGCGCTCCGATCGGCGGCGGCTACGAGCGGCTGCTTCTCGACGTCACGCACGGGGACCAGACGCTCTTCATCCGCGGCGACGAAGCCGAGAACGCCTGGGAAGTCCTGACGCCGATCCTGAGCGCCTACGAGAAGCAGACTCCTCCCGACTTTCCCAACTACGCCGCCGGCACTTTCGGGCCGGAGGCCGCCGACCGGTTTCTCGAGAAGGACGGAAGGCGCTGGCGGACGCTGTAGCGTCGTCCCCGCGGCGTGGTCTCCTCGTTTTGGGCTGGGGCGCCGCGCTGGCGCTCTACGCCACGCGGCGCTATCTGATGATGCGGAGTTGAACGTCCGCCGGATCGAAGATCGAGTGGCTAGAATGCGGCGCAGTTCACATGACGGCTGAAAGCCTCGGGGAGGCGACGCCCCAGGATCTGCGGGTCCCCTGGTCGACCCTGCGCTCGATCTTTACGGAGCATGCCCGAACCGGAATCGCCGGCTGGATCGACGAGAGCGAGCCGCACTTTCGAGCGCAGCTGACCTTTGCCTTGAGTCGGGTCGATCAGGGGATGGACCTCCTGAAACACTGCGAATCGCACGAGGCGCTACCGCCCCGTCGCGTCGATGTTCTTGATATCGGTGCCGGCAACGGGGGGGTTGCATTCGCTTTCGCCAATCGCGACCGATACCGTGTTCACGCAATAGATATCGTGCCGAATTCAGCCCTTCTCGCTGTGAGGCGGGCTACCAGCCTGCGGTTGGATTACACGGTAGGAAGTGGCCACGCCCTGCCGTACCCGAGCTCGTCGTTCGATATCGGTCCTGCTCATCGACACGATCGAGCACGTTCGAGCTCCCGCCAAGCTAGGGTCTGAGATCATGAGGGTCCTGAGGCCCGGCGGCTTTTGCATCGTATCCACCATCGCGCGATTGCGTTACTTTTTCAGGAGGGATCCCCACTGGGGCATTCGCGGACTCGTCATGCTGCCAAACAGCCTCCAGCGATTTGTCGTCAACCGCATCGCACGACGTCGTACCTTGGTGAAGGCGGCCGCTCCACGCTCGCCTACGACGTTGAGCATATCTATTGGCATCGTGACGAAATTGGCCGGCTCTTCCCAGGGGCGGCTTCGGCAACTGCGCTGTGGGCGTGGCCCGTCTACCCAAACGCTAAGCCCCCGTCCTGGCAGTGGCTCCGTTACCGGCTACGTGATTTCGTGTTCGATCACGTTTTGATACGAAAAGGCTGACGGGCGCGGCTTCGACGACTCCTCCTGTCGCTGGCTTCGGGATCTTTATGGACACAGGCCGCCGGCAGGCGCGGATTCCGCGGGGCAGCCAGGCCCGATACCGGAAACGCTGCGGCTCGCAGGCCCTCTGGACTGGCCCCCGGCAGCCTTAGAACAACGGCGCAGTCGGCTGCCGGCCCAGGAAGACGCGGCCGGCGTCCTCCCACACGTGAGGCGCGACGGTGAAGTGGTGCGTGATCGCCTCGGCGTCGCGCATGTGGCGTTGCAAGGAAGAGGACGAATAGATCGAGCTGCCGCCCGCGAGGACGTGGGCCGTTCTCGTCACCGAGGCTCCGGTCTCGGCGGCGTGGATGGCCGCGGCGCGGTTGCGGGCGATCTGCCTGGGAGTCGGCTGCTTTCCGGCGCGTGCGGTCTGCCAGAGATCCTCGACCGACTCGTAGAGACCGGCGCGGGCGGCCGCGAGGGCCGCCTCGGCACGCGCCAGGTCGATCTGGGCGACGGGCCTGTCGGCCAGCACGGCCACGCTGAAGGTGGGCACCTTCGTCTGCGCGATCTCGATCAGTTCGTCGAGGGCTCCCCGCGCGATTCCGAGGCTGACGGCGACGACCTGGGAAACGAACCAGCCTATCGACGGCATCTGGTACAGGGGCTCCGGACGGTGCTTGGCGGCGTCGAAGAGGTCGAAGACCCAGTGCTCGGGCACGAACGCGTCGGAAACGCTGACGTCGTTGCTGGCGGTTCCGGCGAGGCCGCTGACGAACCAGGTGTCGTGGACCTGGACCTGGCTGATCGGGAAGCACGCGTGGAAAATCTCCGGGCCGTGGGGAGTCATTCGGGGTTTGCCGTTCTCCATGACCATGCAGCCTGCCCATAGCCACTCGGCATGCGTGATCCCGCTCGCGAAGGGCCAGCGGCCCGTGACGCGATAGCCCCCGTCCACGGGCTGCGCCTTGCCGGCCGGGGCCGCGACGCCGGCCCAGGGAACGGTGGGATCGAGAAAGAGCTCCTTCGCGCCTTTCTCGTTCAGGTAGCCGGACGTCAGGTTGTTGGCGGTGGCGATCATGGCGCACCAGCCGGTCGAGCCGTCGGCCGACGCGATCGTTTCGATCGCGCGGAGAATGTCGATGGGAGCCGCTTCCTGTCCGCCGATCGCGCGGGGAACCGACAGGCCGAGGAGGCCCGTCCGGCGTAGATCGTTCACGAGGTCGCGCGGCAGGCGCCGCGCCTTCTCGATCTCTTCGCGCCGAGCGCGGATGCCCGGACGAAGGGCTTCGAGTCTCTCAAGCAGTCCTTCCGTCTGCATGCTTACTCCTCGGCGTCGCGAGAGAGGGGGACTCCCCGGCTAGGCGTGGCTCGCTTCGCCGCCCTTGCTCTTGGACTGCGCGATGACCTTGTCCTGGAGGGCGTGCGGCACCTCGGCGTAGTGAGAGAACTCGAGGTGGAACGAGCCGCGGCCCTGCGTGATCGAACGCAGCTGCGCGCCGTAGGTCAGCAGCTCCGCCATCGGCACCTGCGCCTTGATGACGGTGTCGTCCTCGGAGGTGTCCATACCTTCGACCTTGCCCCGGCGCGAGGACAGGTCGCCCATCAGGTCTCCGACGTATTCGTTGGGTGCCGTGATCTCGACGTTCATCACGGGCTCGAGCAGCGTGGGCTTGGCCGCCGCCATCGCCTCTTTGTAGGCCAGCGCGCCGGCCAGCTTGAACGCGAGCTCCGAGGAATCGACGTCGTGGTACTGCCCGTCGTAGAGCGTGACGCGGAAGTCGACCATCGGATAACCGGCGAGGAAGCCCTTGCGGCGGACCTCCTGGATGCCCTTCTCGACGGCGGGGATGAAGTTGCGGGGGATCGCGCCGCCGTAGATGTCGTCGACGAACTCGAAGTCCTTGCCGCGCGGCAGAGGCTCCACGCGGATCCGACAGTCGGCGAACTGTCCGTGGCCTCCGGTCTGTTTCTTGTGGCGGCCGTGCGCCTCGGCTTTGCGGGTAATCGTCTCGCGGTAGGGGACCTTGGGCGGATGGAGGATGACCTCGACGCCGTAGCGCTTCTTCAACCGGGCGACGGCGATCTCGACGTGGAGCTGGGACGCGCCCGCGAGATGGAACTCCTTGGTCTCCTCGTCACGCTGGAAGTTGAGCGAGGGGTCTTCCTCGATCAGCTTGTGGAGGGCGGTGGAGATCTTGTCCTCGTCGCCCTTGGCCTTGGGCTCGATGGCATACGCGATGGACGCCTCCGGCACCGTCAGCTTCGGCAGGACGACGGAGTGGTCCTTCGTCGTGAGCGTGTCGCCGGTCAGCGTCTCTTTCAGCTTCGCGACCGCGACGACGTCGCCCGCCCTCGCCTCCGGAACGTTGACGTGCTCCTTGCCCTGAGGGAGGAAGAGTCCCGAGAAGCGCTCGTGGACTCCGCGGCCCGCGTTCCAGTAGTTGCCGTCGGACTGGAAATGTCCCGCGAGCACCCGCACGTAGGAGATCCGGCCCGCGAAGGGGTCCGAAACCGTCTTGAACACCTGGCCGACGGCGTGGTCCTTCTCGTTGGCGAAGACCATGACGGGCTTGCCATCCTTGCCGGTTCCCTCGGTCTTGCGGCTTTCCGGTGAGGGCAGCAGGGCGACGCAAGCGTCGAGGATGCGCATCGTCCCGATCCCGAGCGACGAGGACGCGCACATCACCGGGAAGACCTTGCGCTCGACGATCTCGCGCTTCAGGCCCGGCACGATGTCGCCCGGCTCGAGGGTGCCCTGGGCGAAGAACTTCTCCATCAGGTCGTCTTCGCCTTCGGCGACGTTCTCCACCAGCGCCTCGTGCTCGGCCTTGGCGCGCTCGGCGAGCTCCGGAGGGATCGGGCCGTCCACCCGTTTTCCTCCTTCGTGGACGTGGGCCTCCATGCGGACGAGGTCCACCGTGCCTTTGAAGGATTTCTCCTCTCCGACCGGGATCTGAAGGGGGACGATCCCCCGGCCGAACTTCTTCTGGAGAGATTCGACGACGCGGTCGAAGGACGCCCGCTCACGGTCCATCCGATTGACCACGAAGAGGACCGGCCGGCCGAACTCGGCCGCGAACTTCCACACCTTCTCGGTCTGCACCTCGACGCCCGAGACCGCGTCGAGGACGATGATGGCCGAATCGGCGGCGGAGACGGCCGCGCGGGCCTCCGGCGAGAAGATGCCGTAACCCGGGGCATCCAGGAAGTTGATGCGGGTGTCCCGGTGAACGGCGTGGGCGACGGCCAGGTTGATCGAGATCTTTCGGTCGATTTCCTCGGCGTCGAAGTCGGTGGGGCAGGTGCCATCCTCGATCTTGCCGGGGCGGCTGATGGCGCCGGCCGCATGGAGGAGGGCGCCGACGAGCGTGGTCTTGCCGACAGTGTTGTGGCCGACCACGGCGACGTTACGGATTTCGGGAGCAGATAAGACTTTCATGGTCCGCGATTATATTTAACGCGCCCCACAGGCGCGGCTGAACACGACCCAGAGAAACACGAGGACTGCGGCCAGGGCGACGGCGGCCAGGATCAGCGCCGCCGCGACCGCCTTCGGACTGCCGAGCCGCTCCTCGCCCTCGCGAAGATCGGTCATGCGGACCCCTCCCGGGATCTCCGCCACATGCCCGAAAATAGTCGACACATGACCGCTCTTTCGTGTCTGGCGATCGGCGTCGCGTTTCTCGTGGCCGTCGGATTACTGGTTTTCGCCGGCGTCATGCTGGGCTGGGTCCTGCCGGCGCTGATCGAACGGGCGCGGGAGCGTCGACGCGGTGTTCCCCCGAATACAGATTGAAGCCTCCTTCCCGGAGGAAGCCCACGAGCGCGACGGACGACGGCCTCGCCAGATCGATCGCGAGCGAAGACGGCGCCGAGACGGCGGCGACGATCGGAATCCCGGCAGCGACGGCTTTCTGCACGATCTCGAAGGACGCCCTTCCCGAGACGAGCAGGATGGAGTCCGACAGCGGCACTCGGCCCTGACGGAACAGAGCGCCGATGGCCTTGTCCACGGCGTTGTGCCGGCCGACGTCCTCGCGAGCGCACAGCAGGTTCCCGTCGAGGTCGAAAACTCCGGCGCCGTGCAGGCCGCCGGTCTGGCCGAAGGCCGTCTGCGCCCGCCTCAACGCGTCGGGCAGCCGGGAGAGGACGGCGGGGGAGACGCGCGCATCGGACTCGACCGCCGGGAACCGGCCGTGGACCGCCTCGATCGACGCCTTCCCGCAGAGGCCGCAGGACGAGGTCGTGACGAGGAGGCGCCGCGCGCGGTCGAGAAGCGTCCGTGAAGGGACCGTCGCCCGAACCACGACGACGTTGCCCTCCTCCTCGGGCGAGCGCACCTCGCGGCAGTGCTCGAGGCGGACGATCTCGTCGGGACGGTGCACGATGCCCTCCGTGAGCAGCCAGCCGGAAGCGAGGTCGAAGTCGTCTCCGGGTGTGCGCATCGTCACGGCCAGCGTCTCCGCGCCCATCCGAATCTCCAGCGGCTCTTCCACGGTGACGCGGTCCTCGCGCGATTCCATCATTCCAGCCTCGAAGCGGCGGATCGTCTCGGGCCGTACTGAAGCGGCGGCGTCTTCCATGGCTGCGAGAATATGCCCGCGGCAGGCGCGGAGGGCGGGCGGCGCCGGCCCGAGCAGCCTCCCGAAATGGGGGTTCTCGGCGGGGGGATCGTCAACCTGCTAGAATTTCCACCGACTTGGTGCGTCGTACGATCCCCGTGCGTCGTGCGCCGTAGCCCGGCCTGGGAGGGACTCGTTCCAAACCTATGTCTGGGAAGGTAGCGGCGGGGTCTCGCGTGGGCAAGCTCGGTCGTTATGAGGTCTTAAACGAGCTCGGAAAGGGCGCGATGGGCGTGGTCTACCTCGCCAAGGACCCCGTCATCGGCCGCTTGGTCGCGATCAAGACGATCAAGACGTCCCAGACCGGCGACGACGACTCGGAGTCTCGCGAGTTCCGCGAACGGTTCGTGCGCGAGGCCCAGACCGCCGGGATCCTGTCCCATCCGAACATCGTCACGATCCACGACATCGGCGAGGACACCGAGAGCCGCGCCTCCTTCATCGCGATGGAGTACATCGAGGGGCGCAACCTCAAGTCGCTCCTGCAGGACAAGAACAAGTTCACCTGGGACGAGATCGCGGACCTGATCGCCCAGATCGGTGAAGCGCTCGACTACGCGCACCGGAAAGGGATCATCCACCGCGACATCAAGCCGGCGAACATCATCCTGACGACCGACGGCAAGGTGAAGATCACCGACTTCGGCATCGCCAAGGTCGCCTCCTCGAACCTGACGACGACGGGACAGTTCCTCGGAACGCCCAACTACATGTCGCCCGAGCAGGTCTCCGGCGCGCCCGTGGACGGCCGGAGCGACATCTTCTCGCTCGGGGTCGTTCTCTACGAGCTGTTGACGAACCGCAAGCCCTTCCAGGGCGACAACCTCACGGCGATCTCGTACAAGATCGTCCACGAGGACTTCACGCCTCCGGCCGAGCTCTCGAGCGACATTCCTCCCGAGTTCAACCCGATCGTGGCTCGCGCCATGGCGAAGGACCCCTGGAACCGGTACCAGCGCGGCAAGGACATGGCGCTGGCGCTCTACCAGCTCAAGGCGCACCTCGAAGAGCAGAAGGCGCTGCAGGACCTCGGCACGATGGTGTCGGCGGCGGAGAACCTCCCGACGTTGAAGCTCGCGAATCTCCAGGAGCTCGCGGCGCAGGGAGCGCCGGGCGCTGCCAGCCGCGACACGACCATCGTTCCTCCGCCCATCATCCCTCCCGTTGTGGGTGACGCAGCGGCGGGAGCCACTCCTCCTCCGCCGCCGGAGGAAGAAGCACACGGATATGAGGCCACGACCGCCGCGCCCGATCTCGGCGTCGACACGATTCCTCCGGTGCGCATGCCGTCGGACGAGCTGCCGCCGATGCCGCCTCCGCCGGTCGCCGCGAGCGCCGCTCCCGCACCCGCGCCGCAGGATTGGAAGAAGATGGCCCGGCGCGAGGTCAACCCGCAGTGGTTCTGGCGCGTGATCATGGCCGTCGGGGGTCTGGCCGTCCTGATCCTCGCGATCGTCGGGATCCGGGCGGCGATGGCGTCCCGACCGACCGTCAAGCGCGACGCCGTATTCGAGCAGGACGTTCGCGAACGCCAGACCGCGCTGAAGGAAGGGCAGGCGCTGTTCGCCGCCGGAAAGTACGAAGAGAGCCTCGTGAAGCTCCGCCAGGTTCTCTCGAAGAGCCCGAACAACGAGGAAGCCCGCAAGTACGCGCAGATGGCCGAGAACGCCATCGCGACCCGGCAGGCCGAAGAGCACAAGAAGCTGGAGGCCGGACGAGCCGTCGAGTCGGCGCGGGCGGCGCTGGCCGAAGGGCGATTCGACGACGCGAAGGCGAAAGCCGAAGAGGCCCTGGCCGCGGACGCCAGCAATACGGACGCGCCGGGGATCCGCGACGAAGCCGATCAGAAGATCGCGGAGGCGAAAGCCGCCGCCGCGGAGGCGGCCAAGAAGAAGGCCCCCCGGTCCAAGGAAGTCGTCGCCGGAAAGAAGCCTCAGGTCGGCCCGGTTGCTCCGCCCGCGGGCCAGGCTTCACAGGCGGCCGCGGCGCCAGTCCAGCAGGGCCCCGCGCCCGCGGTTCCCGGCAACGCAACCCTCAAGCTCGCGTTCGATTCCCCGATGCTCGAGGGCCACGTCATGGTCGCCGTGAACGACCAGATCATTTTGAGAAAGCCGTTCTCGTTCAAGAAAAACGAGAGCCGCACCGTCACCGCGACGATGACCGTCCCGTCCGGCACCGCCGCCATCAAGGCCTGGCTCTCCGGACCCGACATGCCGTCCGCATTCGCGACGGCCAATGCCCAGTTCTCCGGCGGCGAGAACCGAACCCTCCGCCTCGAGCTCAACGGCGGCAAGCTCGCGCTGCGGATCCAGTAGCTCCCGCTCTTGCAGTCATCCCGAGCGCAGCGAAGGAAGCCGATCGTCAAGCCTGTCATCCCGAGCGCAGCGAGGAATCCCGTCCTTTCCGCCTCAGTTGCCCCGAAACCCCGAATCGCATATAAAGGCCGACTCCTCGGGGCGTAGCGCAGCCTGGTAGCGCACTCGGTTCGGGACCGAGTGGTCGGAGGTTCAAATCCTCTCGCCCCGACCAATCCTCGAATTTGGTCGCTTCTTCGAGCGCGTCGGCCGCACCCTCCCGGGGACGGCGGCTGCTCGAGCAACCGGCCACCGCCCCGGGAATGAGCGGCGCGAATCCCCTATCGAATCACCGTCGCCGTGAAGACCTCCTCCATGAACAACCCCGTGAAACAGCCGGTCGCCGACTCGAGCTGTCTGCGACTGTCGGTCCAGATCGGATGGGAGAATCCCCCAAAGGACACCAGCCCTTCGTAATCGCCCTGTTGATTGCCGTAATTGATCGCGGGACACGGAAAAACTCCGTTGCAGTCGTGCTCGTTGGAGCTCGCGGTCGAGACCCGCGCGTTCGAGAAGGTCTCACCCCCGTCCGTCGAAACCGCCAGGAACGTGTCGGTCATGTAGCGGCTTCCTGTCGTGTCGTTGCGCGTGTCGTAGAAAGACACGGTCACGGCGCCGTCCAAGGGATCAACGGAGAGCCACTGGTTGAACCGGTCGATGGGGATGTCCAGCGAGTCGCCCACGCTCTGCGGCGACGACCAAGTGCCTCCCCGATCGTCGGAGAAGGCGAGCCGGATGTCCGTGGTGCCGTCCTCCGTCAGATCCATCCAGGCGCAATAGAGGCGCCCGCGGTGGGCGCCCAGCGAGCGGTCGGCGTCGCAGGCGGGATAGACCAGCGCGCCGCGAAAGGACTCGGCTGGGATCGCGATGTCGAACGGGATGCTCTTGGAAGCGATGACGCCGGGCTCGCCAAAGGTCACTCCGCCGTCCAATGAGCGGTTGAAGGCGATGGTATTGGCACCGTAGTCGTTCCAGGCGACGTAGACCTCGCCGTCCGGACCGACGAACGGATCCGCCGCGATCGACCTCCCCGGCCCGTGCGTGTCGTCGTTGCGCAGAATCTCGAAGGTTGCTCGGTGGTCGGTGGAGCGCGCGAAGCGCACGCCTCCGCTCTTGGATCCACCGAGCGCGGCGTCCCACGCGATGTAGACGTTGTCGCGGAAGGGGCTCGCCGGATTCGTGTCGGCCGCGATGAGCGGCTTGTCGTTGAAGTGATTCTCCCCGCCCTCGAACGAGAAGAAGACCACCGCGGGATACGTACTTCCTC
>JBKOVK010000316.1:0-8751 GCA_046724475.1 Acidobacteriota bacterium
GTTTTCGCCCCATCCGAAGCAGAGGGGTGGCAGCAGGTCGCCATCGTTGAAGAGGTCCTTCAGGACGTCGGGCTGCGGGGGCTGTCCGTCGTGGCCTTCGATGAGTGTGCGATAGACCAGGGCCTCGATGACGACGTGGCCCTTGCTGTCGAAGGCGGCGGCACGCGCCGCCAGCGAAACGGCGACCAGAGCGAGGGCGGCCGCGCGCGTCCGCGGGCGCCGGACCCAGGCGGCTCTCCTACCCACGCCGCTCCGGAGCGTCCCGAGGGAGTGCAGCGACCTTGCGAGCATAGAGATCGATTCCGGGCAGCGCCGTCAGGCCGTGCGCGAAGATGCTGACGAGCACGGTCAACATGACGGCGGGCCGGATCCAGGCGACCCCGGGAGGGCTCGAGGAGTGCTCGAAGTACACGAGTCCGAGCACGATGGACGCCAGACCGCGCGGGCCGAACCAGCCCATGAACAGAACGGTGGAGCGCGAGAGCCCCGTGCCGGCGAGCGCGATTGAGACCGGAAGCATCCGCACGACTGTCAGGCTCAGAAGAGCGTAGAGCGCCGAGGCCGCGGAGAACTGCCCGTGGTCGCGGGCGACCAGCATTCCGAAAAGAAAGAAGACCGCAAAGCTCAGGATCTGGCCGAGATCCTCCGTGAGCTCGATTCCGCGCTGACCGGCGTCGGCGAACGGGACCTGAACGGCCAATCCCGCGACGAAGGCCGCGATGAACGCGCTGGCGCCGATCGGCGCCGCGGCGATCAGACAGGCGACGGGGAGAGCGACGAGCCCGATGCGCTCGAGGGACTCTGTGGACCACTTCCCGCTGTGCGCGCGGCCCAGCAGCCAGCCACCAATGAGGCCGACGGCGATGCCGAGGATCGCTCCGAATCCGAGCTGCTCGACGATGAAGCGAGCCAGGCGGGGGTGCTCACCGGGCGAGGCGGGGCTCGCGAGGGCCATGAAGAACAGAAGGAACGGAACCGACAAACCGTCGTTCAAACCGGCTTCGACGTTCAGGGCCTCGCGGATGGCCTTCGGCACCCGCGGACTGTTGACGATGACCTGGCCCAGCCCGGCGTCGGTCGGGGCGAGAATGGCCGAGAGGATTCCCGCGTCCCAGACGGAAAGGCCGGGGTAGACCACGAGCGCGGCGACGCCGCCGAGAAGGAGTGTCAACAGCATTCCCGTCGAGAGGAGCCGTGTCGGAAGGCTGCGAATACTCTTCAGGACGCCGAGGTCGGTGCGGCTGGAGTCCGCGAACAGGATCAGTACCAGGCCGGCTTCGGCGAGCCCGAGGAAAATGGGGAAGGCCCCCTCCCGGTGATGCGGCGCCGGGAGGATGAGGAAGCTCGCGATTCCAGCGGTCGTGAAAACGATCGGGGCGGTGAGGATCGTTCTCTCGAGACGCCGCGAGATCAGGGAGTAGAAGAAGACGAGGGCGACGAAAACGGCGACGAGCGTCAAGGTGGCGGCGGCGCGGCGCGGTCGCGCGAGTCCGACGCCAGATCGTCCACTCCGGACACGAGGACCGGCGGCCGGTTCTCCCACGGATAGCCCTTCTCCGCCATCGAGAAACCCAGATCGAACAGCGCCTTCATGTAGGTCGTGTCGAAGTCCGAGGTATGCGGAGTCTGGAACGACTTCGGTATGTAGGCGAGCCGGTAGGCCACGTGGTCGCGCTGCGTGACGGTATAGATGCGATAGAGGTCGCCGATTCCCTGAAACTGGATCAGGGAGCTGATGGCCCGGAGCGCGATGGGCAGGGTCCGGCGCTCCACCTGAGCCCACTCGGGATCCAGCCGCGCGTTGCGGATGATGTACAGAGTGCGTTCGCGAGGGGCGAGGTCGTGCAGCCGGATGGCCGCGGGATAGATGAATACCTGCGCCGCGGTGCCGCCGTCCACGTGCATCTCCTGGTAGGACTTCCCGCCGGCCTCCACGTCGATCATGACGGGCGGGAACGTCCCGGGAATGGCGGCCGACGCGACCAGGATCTTCCGGACGAGCTCGAGCGCCTCGGGAGCCCTCGAGGTCGCGATCTTGGTGATGTTCCAGATGACGGCCCGGCGCACGTCGAGGTTCGTCGTCGCGACCAGCAGAATGCGGCCCTTTTCGTACTCGCCCGCGATGGCGTCGAGCATTTCGCGCGTGATGGCCTTCCGGATCAGTTTCAACAGCGGGCTGTTGTCGGCCATCGCGTCTTCGAAGAGAACCGATACGAACCATCGTGGCGTCGCAACGTCCTGCATGGAGATCTCGGTGTACAGGACCTTCAGCCGCTCGTCCCAGGCCGGGCCGAGGAACGCGAACGGGGCGATCAGGGCTCCGGTCGAGACTCCGGTGACCAGCTTGAATACCGGCCGCGTCCCCGCTTTGGCCCAGCCGTTCAGGAGTCCCGCGCCGAACGCGCCGTTGTCGCCGCCACCCGAGATCGCGAGGAAGGATGTGGGGGGCAGCGGACCCGTGTCGCCCTGGCCGGCGAGCCAGACCCTTTCGCGCTCCAGCGACGCGAGGTAGTCCTGCACGAAGTTCTCGACGTGCGCGGCGTCCCGGGGAAAGTACCGGATCTCGCTCGGGAAACCGGCCACATACGCCTGAGCCTGCAACTCGAACGGTACGGCGTCGCGCCGCTTCGTCGAGGCGCAGCGATCGGCCAGAAGGGCCGCGGCCGAGGCCGTCGCGAACAGGAGCGTCCGGCAGCGCAATGCGGACCTGCCGACCACGCTACGGCGTCGCGGCGGCAGGGGCTGCGGCCGGTGAGAGCCAGGTCGGGTTGGGATCGTCCGGTTGCAGGTTCCATCCGCCGCCCAGGGCCTTGTAGATGTTGACGTAGTCGTTCTGGAGGTTCACCCACGAGAGGACGCGGGCCTGCTCCGCGGGGTAGAGCAGCTGCATCGCGTAGAGCACCTCGAAGTAATTCGAGAGGCCGCTGTTGTAACGCAGGGTGGAGAGGCGGACCATGTTGCGGTATTCCTCGACGGTGCGCGACAACTCGTCGAGCGAGGCGCCGATCTTCTGGTGGGCATAGAGGACCGTGGTCGTTTCCGCGAAGGCGGCGGTGATGGTCTGCTCGTACTGGACGCGCGCCTGGTCCCACTGCGCGTAGGCCACGTCGTACTCGCTGCGGAGGCGCCCCCCCTGGAAGAGAGGTCCCAGCAGCCCCGCCGCGATCGACCAGGCCTTCCCGGCCGGATAGAAGTTGTCGAGGCTGGGGCTCACCGCCCCAAAGAGGCCCGTCAGGCTGATCGTCGGGAAGAAGTTCGCCGTGGCCACGCCCACGGTGGCGTTGGCGGCGATCAGCTGCTGTTCCGCCTCGGCGATGTCCGGCCGGCGCTGGAGGAGGGTCGAGGGAAGCCCCGCCGGGATCTCGGGCGGCACGGTCTGCTCTTCGAGGGAAGGACCGCGGGGGACGGGCCCGGGGTTTCTTCCCAGGAGCAGGTTCAGGTTGTTCTCGGTGGCCTCGATCTGCCGCTCGATCTCGGGGACCTGGGCCGCGACCTGCGCCAGCGCGGCGGCCGCATACGAGGTCTCGAGGGCGGAGGCGGCGCCTTCGTCGAGCTTGCGCTTGAAGAGGTCGTAGGTTTCCTGGAAGGCCGCCACCGTGTCCTTCGCGATGACCAGTTGGGCGTCGAGGCCGAGCAGGGTGAAATACGTGCTGGCGACGTCGGCGACGAGGGAGAGGAGAACGCCGCGGCGCGCGTCCTCGGTCGCGAGGTACTGGGCCTTCGCGGCTTCGTTCAAGCGCCGGATCCGTCCCCAGATGTCGAGCTCCCAGCCGAAGTTGACATTGGCCGAGATCTGGTTTGCCGTGACCCTGGTGAACGGGAAGAGCTGGCTCGAGTTGCTGCCCCGCGACCATCCGCCGCCGTAGTTGATCGAGGGAAAAAACTCCGAGCGAGCGATCCCGGCACGCGCCCGCGCCTCCTCGACGCGCGCGGCGGCGAGTTGGACGTCGTAGCCGTTGCGGAGGGCCTCGTCGATGAGCCCCGTGAGGACCGGATCGTGGAAGACCTCCCACCAGGGTAAGTCGGCGAGCGAGGCCGCGGGTGCCGGCGGACCCTGGACGTCGCGGTAGACGTCCGGCACGACCACGGGGGGCTGCTTGTAGTTGGGGCCGACCGCGCAGCCGGCCAGGAAGGCGAGCCCGAGGACGGCGGCGACGATCTTTCTCACGTCAATGCCCTCCGCCCGCGCCGGTCGGAGTCGGGGATGCCGCGGGGGCGGCCGTGGGGGCGACGCCTTCCTTCGCCTTGCCCTTGCCCGCCAGCTTTTCGACCAGGACGAAGAGCGCCGGGATGAGGAAGATCGCGAGGCCCGTCGCGGCCAGCATGCCGGCGATGACGACCGTTCCGAGGATCTTGCGCGACTCCGCCCCCGAGCCGGTCGCCGTGTAGAGGGGCACG
Organism: Acidobacteriota bacterium; assembly: GCA_046724475.1. Taxonomy (GTDB): domain Bacteria; phylum Acidobacteriota; class Thermoanaerobaculia; order UBA5066; family Gp7-AA6; genus DAHUXD01. Next base: position 4,399 of record JBKOVK010000316.1, read on the forward strand.
CAGCCGAGGATGAACGCGAAAGACGTCATGAGGATCGGCCGGAGCCGCAGCTTCGCCCCTTCGAGCGCCGCGTCCACGAGGCCCATGCCCCTCTCCTTCTGCTGAAGCACGGCGAACTCGACGATCAGAATGGCGTTCTTCGCGGCGAGGCCGATCAACATGACCAGGCCGATCTGGCCGTAGACGTCGAGGTCGAACTTGCGCAGGAGGAGGCCGAGGAACGCCCCGAAGACCGCCACCGGAACCGAGAGCAGGACGCCGAAGGGCAGCGACCAGCTCTCGTAGAGGGCAGCGAGGATCAGGAGGACGAACACGAGCGACATCACGAAGACCTTGCCGCCCGCTCCGGCCGCCTTGACCTCCTGGTACGACATGTCGGCCCAGTCGAAGCCCATCTCGCGCGGGAGGACTTCCCTCGCGACCTCCGTGAGCGCGTTGGTGGCCTGACCGGAGCTGTAGCCGGGCGCCGGGATCCCGGTGACCTGCGCCGCACGGAAGAGGTTGAACCGATTGGTGAACTCGGGCCCGTTGATCGCCTTCGTGGTCACGACGGAGGAGAGCGGAACCATTCGGCCGTCGTTGTTGCGCACGTAGAACTGGTTGATGTCTTCCGTCTTGACGCGTCCCGAGGCCTCGGCCTGCAGGAAGACCTTCCACTGGCGCCCGAACCGATTGAACTGGTTGACGTAGATTCCGCCGAGAAACGCCTGAAGCGTCTGGTAGACGTCGCCGACCTGGATTCCCTGCTTCAAGACCTTGTCCCGGTTGATGTCCGCATAGATCTGAGGGACGTTCGGCCGCCACACACTGTTGACGTTGGCGAGCTCGGGCCGCTTGCGCGCGGCCTCCAGGAATTTCTGGAGGTTCTCGTTCAGGAACTCCACGGTTCCGCCGCTGCGGTCCTGGAGCCACAAGGAGAAGCCGCCTCCCGTGCCGAGCCCCTGGATCGCCGGCGGCGGAAACGCGAAGACCATCGCTTCCTCGACCTGCTGGTGAAACACGCCGTTCAGCCGCTGCATGATCGGGCCGACTTCCATCTCCTTGCCCTTGCGCTCGTCCCACGGATCGAGGGTGACGAAATAGAAGCCGGTGTACGGCGCCGACGCCCCGGAGAGAAGGCTGTAGCCGGCGACCGTGGTGATGTACTTGACCCCTTTGGTTTCGCCCAGGATCTTCTCGATCTTCTGGCACACCGCGTCGGTCCGCTGGAGCGACGACGCGTCGGGCAGCTGGACGTTGACGAAGAAGTAACCCTGGTCCTCGTTGGGAAGGAAGCCCGCGGGCAGCTTCTTGCCGAGAAGCGCGCAGAGGGCGATGAAGCCGACGAGGATGAGCACGCTCACGACCATCTTGTGAATCAAGTGGCGCGAGAGGTTGACGTAGCCGTCGGTGGCCTTCCCGAACACTTTGTTGAACCAGCCGAAGAACTTTCCGAGAGGACCCTTCGAGGGCTTCTTGGGCTTCAGGATCAGTGAAGCGAGCGCGGGCGAGAGCGAGAGGGCGTTGAAGGCCGAGATCAGGACCGAGACCGCGATCGTGATCGCGAACTGCATGTTCATCCGACCCTGGATGCCGCCCATGAAGGCGACCGGGATGAACACGGCCGATAGGACCAGAGCGATGCCGATGACGGGCGCCGTGACCTCTTCCATCGCCTTCAACGTCGCGTCCCTCGGCGAGAGGCCATGCTCGATGTGGTGCTCCACGGCCTCCACGACCACGATGGCGTCGTCCACGACGAGGCCGATCGCGAGAACCAGGCCGAAGAGCGACAGCGTGTTGATGGAGAAGCCGAGCATCGGAAAGAGGATGAACGTACCGACCAGCGAAACCGGCACGGCGAGCAGCGGGATCAGCGTCGCGCGCCAGCCCTGCAGGAACAGGAACACGACGATGATGACCAGGCCGATGGCCTCGAAGAGCGTGTGCTCGATCTCCTTGATGCCCTCGGTGACGGGAAGCGTCGTGTCGAGCGCGACGACGTAGTCGAGGTCGTCCGGGAAGCGCTGCTTGAGCTCCTTCATGGAGGCCTTGACGCCGTCGGCGACCGCGATCGCGTTGGAGCCCGGGACCTGGAAGATGCCGATGGGGCACGCCGGCTTGCCGTTCAGCCGGGAGCGCTGCTGGTAGTTCAGGGCGCCGAGCTCGATCCGACTGACGTCCTTCAGCCGCACGACGGAGCCGTCCGGGTTGAGGCGCACCACGACGTTGCCGAACTCCTCGGCGGTGACGAGGCGCCCCTGTGCGCGCACGGTGTACGTGAATTCCTGCCCCTTCGGCGCGGGCTCGGTGCCGATGCCGCCCGACGGATTGACCGTACTCTGCTGCTTGACGCCGTTGAGGATGTCCGGGATCGTCAGGCCCAGGCTCGCCAGCCGCTCGGGCTTGATCCAGATGCGCATGGCGTAGTCGGCCGTTCCGTAGTTCTGGATCTGTCCGACGCCGGGGACGCGATAGAGCGCGTCGTTGACGTTGATCGTGGCGTAATTGCCCAGGAAGAGCGCATCGTAGGTTCCCTTGGGCGAGTAGAGCGAGACGACCAGAAGCGGGTTGCTCGTGGCCTTCTTGACGGTCAGGCCGAACTGGTTCACGTCGGGGGGAAGGTTGGGTTGGGCCTGCGACACGCGGTTCTGCGTGTTGACCTGGTCCAGATTGATGTCGGTTTCGACGTCGAACGTGACTTTCAGCGTCATCGTCCCGTCGTTGGCGTTGGTGGACTGCATGTAAATCATGTAGTCCACGCCATTCATCTGCTGCTCGAGGGGCGTGGCGACCGACTGCTCGATCGTGATCGCGTCCGCGCCCGTGTAGGTCGTCGAGACCTGGATCTGGGGCGGGACGATGTCCGGATACTGCGCGGTCGGGAGCTTGGTCATCGCGACCGTGCCCGCGATCGTGGTCAGGATCGCGATCACGATCGCGATGATCGGCCGGCGGACGAAAAGAGCGCCCATGGTCCTAGCTCCCGGTTTTGGCCGCAGCCTCGGGAACGGCCGCGCCTTCCGTCGGCACGACGGTCATTCCCGAACGCACCCGCTGGATCCCCTCGACGACCACCTTGTCTCCCGCCTTGAGCCCTTCGTCGATGATGTACATGCTGCCTTCGGTCGGCCCCACCTTGACCACTTTCATCGTCACCTTGTTGTCGGGGCCGACGACCGCCACTTGGTAGCTCCCTTGGAGCTCGGAGACGGCCCGCTGCGGCACGAGGACCGCTCCCTTGCGGGTATCCACGGCCACGCGCACTTTTCCGTATTGTCCGGGGCGGAGCAGATCGCCGGGGTTCGGGAAGACGCCGGCGATCTGGATCGTCCCGGTCTTCACGTCCACCTCGCGGCCGAGCAGGATCGCCCTGCCGCGGTGCGGGAACGTCGAGCCGTCCGCGAGGATCAGCTGGAGCGGCCCGTTTTCGAGGTTCACCTTCGAGCTGAGGATCTTTTCGGGCGGGCCGTGCTTGGCGACCCACGCCAGATACTCCTGCTCGCTGACGTTGAAGTAGACGCGGATCGGGTTGACCTGGGAGACGGTCGTCATGACGGTGGTCTTTCCGACGAGATCGCCGACCTGGGACTTCGCGGTGCCGGCGATCCCGGAGATCGGCGAATTCACGTTCGTCCACGCGAGGTTGAGACGGGCTCTCTCGAGCGCGGCCTTCGCCGACTCGAGATTCGCCTGCGAGGTGCGCTCGCGCGTCACCGCGTCGTCCAGCTCCTGCTGGCTGATGGCCTTCTCTCGAGCCAGGGGCGTATAGCGCGCGACCGTGGTCTTCGCGTTGGCGACGGAGGCTTCGTACTGCGAGACCTGGCCTTTCGCCTGGTCGTAGGACGCCTGGAAATCCCGCGGGTCGATCTTGAAGAGGGTCTGGCCGGCCTTGACCAGGGATCCTTCCGCGTAGTCCCGGTTGAGCACGTAGCCCTCGATCTGCGGGCGGATGTCGGCATTGACGTTGCCGTCGAGCGAGCCGATCCACTCCTGGTAGACCGCGACGTCCTTCGCGACCGCCGGCGCAACCTGGACCGAGGGAGGCGGGGGCGGCGGAGCCTCGGTCTTTTTCTTGCAGCCGCCGAGCGCGCCGATTCCGAGAACGACAGCCCCCGAGACAAATTTCCGGAGCTTCGACATAGGACCTCCGGTCAAGCGCGAGGCGACTATATCGGACTCCCTCGGGCAAGCGACAAGTCCGCGGGCCGCTGCGGCTCGTTCATGTGCAACCCTCTGCGCCCCGCGCCGCACTCAGAGACAGAGGAGGAAGATCATGCGAGCCTCGACCATTGCACTCGCCTCGGTCCTCGTGGTGGCAGCTCCGGTCCGAGGATCGGAGCCTTCCACCCCGGAGAATGCACGGACCGCGTT
>JBKOVK010000132.1:0-13621 GCA_046724475.1 Acidobacteriota bacterium
CCTCCGCCTCCGGGAGTGCCCGGCTGGCCGGGTGCGCCCGAGGCCTCTCCCGCGGCCCGCGGCTGCGGCGGCGACGGGCGCGTGTCGACGGGACGCGCCGCCATCGGTCCGCGAGAATGTTGCGGCTGCGGGGCGCGGCCGGGTTGCGGCTGAGGTTGCGAACCCTGAGGACGCCGATCCTGCCCGCCTCCGCGGCGACCCCCGCGTCCCCGGCGTCGGCGGCGTCCGCCCTCGCGCCGCGGCTCGGGCGTGTCGACCCACCCCTCCTCGAGATGGCGGAACGTCACGACGATCTCGGGCCGTCCTGCCCGGCTCTTCAGGAAGTCGACGATCTTGCGCCGGATCGCGGCCGCCGGGTCCCCCGTGAGCGTCGGGATCCGCTCGGCGTCGAAAAGCACCATGCGCGTCCACGCGATGCGGACGCGCTGGCCGGCGGCGCTCTCGAGCTCCATAACGAAGAGGTCCCGCTCGTGATCGAGGGCGTGCTCGCGGTACTCGAGATCCGGAAGCGCCTCGCGGCAGAGGTCTTTGAGCAGCGGGAGGTGTTTTTCGCCTCCCTCCAGCGTCTGCTCCATCGAGACCATCCGGTCCCGGAACATTCGAGTTTGTGCCATCAGAAGATTCCTGCCGTTCTCCGGCTCATCCGATCGCCAGCCCGGCGTCCTTGAAGATCTCGCGGGCGATGATCAGCCGGTGGATCTCGCTGGTGCCCTCGTAGATCTCGGTGATCCGGGCATCGCGGAAATTGCGCTCGACGGGGTACTCCTTCGTGTAGCCGTATCCGCCGTGCATCTGCAGAGCCTTGGTCGTGACGCGCTGCGCCATCTCGGCGGCGTAGAGCTTGGCGATCGCGGCTTCCATCGAGAAGCGGCCGCCCGAGCGCTTCGCGTCGTCCTTGGCGGCCGCGGCCTTGCGCGTCAGGAGCCGCGCGGCGTCGATCTCCGTGGCCATGTCGGCCAGGTAGAACCGCAGGACCTGGAAGTCCGAGATCGGCCGACCGAACGCTTTTCGGGCCTTGGAATACGACAGCGCCGCCTCGAACGCTTCCTGCGCGATCCCCACGGCCTGCGAGGCGATGCCGATGCGCCCGCCGTCGAGAGTCGTCATCGCGATCTTGAACCCGTCTCCTTCTTCGCCCAGGCGGTCGGTGGCCGGGACCCTCACGTCCGTCAGGAAGATCTCGACCGTGCCCGAGGCATTCACCCCGAGCTTGACCTGGTGGCGAGAGCGATCGAAACCCGGCGTCGACGTGTCGACGAGGAAGGCCGAAATGCCGCGGACCTTCTTCTCGGGGTTCGTCATCGCGAAGAGCAGGCAGACGTCCGCGGCCTGGCCGCAGGTGATGAACACCTTCTGACCCGTGATGCGGTAGCAGTCGCCCTCCCGCACGGCCCGGGTCTTCTGGTTGCCCGCATCCGAGCCCGCGTCCGGCTCGGTCAGGGCGAAGCAGCCGAGCTTCTCTCCGCGCGCCAGAGGCTCGAGGAACTTCTTCTTCTGCTCGGCGTTGCCGTACTTCTCAAGGGGATCGCAGACCAGGGAGTTGTTGACCGAGAGGATGACTCCCATGTTCGCGCAGACCCGGGAGATCTCTTCGATCACGATCGAGTAGGAGACGGTGTCCATGCCCGAGCCGCCGTGCTCCGCCGGCACGGCCACGCCCGCCAGGCCCAGCTCACCGGCCTGGTGGAACAGGTCCTTCGGGAATTCTCCCGTCTGGTCGATCACCGCCGCACGCGGGCGGACGGCCTCTTGGGCGAAGTCCCGAACCGCTTGCTGGAGGAGCCGCTGCTCTTCGGAGAGCTCCAGATCCATGGGGGGCCGAGTATATTCGACGCCCCGCGCCGTCTCGGACTCTGAGCGGCCCGCTTCGCGGGCCAACCGACGGGAGAGGGGAAGTCGCTCGCGGACCCTCCCCCTAGCTCACGAATACTCCTCGATCAATGAACCTGAGAAGCGCATCCACATATCGTGGCCACGAGGCGCGCTCGGCCGCGCGCGCGAGCGCCTCGGCGTAGAAGCCGGGCGGCCGCGCGAGCATGGTCGCGACGCACGAGGCGAGCGCCTTCGCGTCGCCGGGCGCAAACCGTTCGCCGGTGATGCCCGGCTCGACGATGTCCTGGAAGCCGCCGACGTCCGAAGCCGCAACAGGACGACCCGCCGCGAATGCGCGCGCCGCGATGCCGCTTCCGGAGATGCGCCGGTAAGGCAGGACGACGACGTCGCAGGCGGCGAGCCACACGCTCATCTCTTCCTCCGAGACGTAGGAGTCCTTCCAGAGGATCCGGTCCCGCACAGAGCTCGCCGCCGCGCGGCGCGAGAGATCTTCCGCGTCGGGGAAGACCTCGCCCACCACGGCGATGCGCGCTCCGGCCGACCGGACGATTTCCGGTGCGGCATCGATGAGCAGGTCCACGCCCTTGTAGCGCCGCACCAGGCCGAGAAAGAGCACCAGCGGCGCGTCGTCTAAGGCGAGACGCCGGCGAGCCTCCGCGCGGGACGTCACCGCCGCCGGCGCGACCGGATGCGGCACAACCAGCGCCGGCCGGTCCGGCGCGATCCGCGAGAGGCGCGCGCGGTCCTGCTCGGAGTGAACGACGAACGCGTCGGCGGAGAGAAACGCCCCCCGGGAGAGAAACCCGCGGAGGAGGCCGCCTTCGTGATCCTCGACGTTGTGGCACAGCAGGATCCTCCGGGTATCCGGAGCGCGGCGTTTGAGCCATCGCAGCAGCACCCGCACCGGAAGGCCCCAGAAACCCGTCCACCACGGCACGAGGAGCGCCGAGGGGCTCTCTGCGGCGATCGCTTCGGCGGCGCGCTTCCAGGAATTCGGGGAGCGGTAGTCCAGGATCGGCGTCGCCGGCGAAGGCCCCAGCCCGGGATCCACGTCGAAGCGCCGCGGGTCGAGCCAGCGCGGGTAGCGGCGCGAGAACGTGAAGTAGGCCACCCCCACTCGACGCGACAGTTCTTCGGCAAGAAGCGCCGTCTCGCGGGCGATCCCCCCGCGGTCGGGAGGAGATGGCCCGAGGATCGCGATCAAGGACGCGGAGGCACGGTGACCGTGTTCCGGGGCTCGCCGCGGGTCGGCGTCAGGACAACGGTGTCACGCACGGGAGTCTGCGCTGGCGCGATGAACGGCTGCAGGAAGGGGAAGGACACGCGAATCGCGCCGTCGAGCGTCGAGTTCTGGATGACGTCGCAGTCGTCGTTGACGTTGAGCCCGCAGCCGCCGAGCTCCTGGCCGACGACCTGCAGGTCCGACGTGTAAGCGAGCGAGCCGGAACTGCCGCCGCCGGTCCCGCCCATCTCGTCCTTCTCGTAGATGAAGTTGCCCTGGGGGGAGTCGGCGCAGGCGGCGGGGTCGGGCGTCGCGCTGACCCGCTCGCGCGTGTAGACCATTGGCCCGCCGCTGGAGTTGCTCAGCCGTCGAAGAATGGTCCCGGTTCCCCCGGTCGCGATGTCCTGGGTCGTCCAGCCCAGGAAGACGGCGCCGTCCGGCGCGTCCCCCGAGAGCTGCACGAGCGTGAAGTCGCTGACCGTCCCCGTCGCGAGCAACGTCGAGCCGAGGCTCTGCGGAAGCGTCGCGGGATTGGGCGGGACGCCGCCGCACGTCGCGGTCTTGTAGTTCCAGACGACCTCCAGGGAGGTTGCCGAGGCCTGCGTCGAAAAGCAGTGGTTCGCCGTCAGAAGGTACGGGATGAAAGTCTGCGGATTCGAGTTGAGCAGGCCTCCGGTGCAGACGAAGAACGAATTGCCATCCTGGAACGTGAGCTGACCGACGGCGTGCGATGCGTCGTCGAGGTTCGGGAATTCCGATGCGCTCACGCACGCGGCGTCGACGAAACAGGTCTGCGACTTGGGTTGCAGCGTCCCGTCCCGCGAAGCGCCGGCGGGAGCGACCTCCGGATATTCGAGGTGCGCGACCGCATCCACGAGCAGTCGGGCCCTCCCTAAGGCGCCGATGTCGGATCCCGGGACCTGCACCTCGAGAAACATCTCCGGAGCGTAGATCGTGTTTGTCCAGAAACCCTCCGGCGCCGTTCCCGAATCGAACGTGTACGGCCCCCGGACGTCGCCCGCGGCCGAGTAGACGAAGACGCGGCTGCCCGGCGGAAGCACGGCCGTTCGGAGATGGAGACGCAGAGCGGCCGCCCCCTCCGAGGCGAAGGCCGCCGTCCAGACCAGGCGTCCGTCGTCCGTCCCCTCGAGCAGCCCGCCGCCCGCCACGAGCGACCTCTCCCGCCGAAGATCGGCGGCCATGCTCTCGAAGCCCACGTCGCCTTCCAGCGCACGCGCGACGCCGACCTTCAAGCGACTCTTCGGACGAATTCCCTCGCGCCATTCCCGCGTGTCGAGCCACGTCTTCTCGGAAGCCGCGAGGGCCCGCAGCACGTGCCGGGCCCGCGCCGGAAGACGAGACGCGGACATGACCAGGTCCGCGGAAGAAACCGCTCGCTTCGGCGAGACGGCGTGGTACCGGGCCGGACCGACCTCCCTGACCGGAGCCGCGGCCGCGAAGAACAACGCGAGAACCGAAATCGGAACGAACACCATCATGGTCCCGGAGTATAGATGCCCGTTTGCCGTCGTAACCAGAGACCCTTCAAATACTCTCCTTCTGGACAATCGAGCGACACGGGGTGATCCGGCCCTGCGCCCTCGCGGGAGGTCAGAGCGAAGGAGGCTCCGGCTTCGAGGCTCGCCGAGAAAACGATTTTCTGGAATAGGTCGGCGCTGACGAGGCCCGAGCAGGAACAGGTCAGAAGAGATCCCCCCGGAGCGACGAGCGACATAGCGAGACGGTTGACGTCTTTGTAGCCGCGCGCCGCCCGGTCGACGTCGGCTTTCTTCTTCGCGAAGGCCGGCGGATCGCAGACGACGACGTCCCAGCGCTCGCCGGCGGCGTGACGGCGACGCACGTCGTCGAAGACGTCATCCTCGACGAAGTCCTCGTCGCGGGCTTCGAAGCCGTTGGCGCGGCGGTGCTCGCGCGCGAGCTCGAGCGCCGGCGATGACGAATCGACGTCCACCGCCCGCCGGGCGCCGCCCGCGAGCGCCGCGACCGAGAACGCGCCGGAGTAGGAGAAGAGGTTGAGGAGCGTGCGCCCGCGCGACAGCGCCCGAAGCCGCGCCCGGTTGTCGCGCTGGTCGAGGAAGAAGCCGGTCTTCTGGCCGGAGCCCAGATCGGCGAAGAAGCGAAGTCCGTTTTCGAGGAATGGGACGCGATCGGGACTCTGGGTCGACGGAGGTCGCTCGCCTCGGTCCCGCGCCGTTCCCGTCTCGCGAACGACGAGGCTCTTCGGACCGAAGACGTCCCGCGCGGCCGCCTCCAGGTCTCCGCGCCAGGCTTCCGTGCCCGCCGTCAACAGCTCGAGGACCGCCGCGTCGCCATAGACGTCGAGGAGCACGCCCGGGCATCCGTCTCCCTCGGAGTTGACGCCCCGGTATCCGGTCGTCTCGGACGGCAGGACTTCCTCGCGCAGCCGCCGCGCCGCCGTGAACCGCTCGCGAAACAGGGCGGCGTCCACCTCGCGATCGTCGAACGTCCACAGGCGCGCCACGATCTGGGAGTCCGGCGAGTATGCGCCTCGGGCGAGAGGGCGGCCCGACGCTTCCAGAACCTCCGCCATGCCGTTAGAGCCGTCTCCTTCCGCGCTCGCGATCGCGCCGGAGAAGACCCAGGGGTGGCGACGCCGAACAGATTCGTCGCGCCCGGGCTTGAGGCGAAGTCGGATCAAAAGCCCTCGAGCTGGCGGATGTCGCCAAAAAGCGACAGCAGGAGTGTCACCGCGGCAGAAGATACTGCAACCGCGAATCTTGACGTGAAAGTGCCGTGCGCCTAGACGCAAGACGCAGCCGCTCCGTAGAACTAGGCGCACACAGATCTCCTCCTTCGGAGCCCCCCGGAAACGGGGGGCTTACTTTTCTCGGAAAGAGGTCATCGCGAAGGCTGCAGAGCCCCGAAATGGTGGCGGCGCGGCCGGTTTGCGAAATGATCGGCAACAAGGAGGCCCCCGACCGTCATGTCGAGAATCATGCCTCGCGTCGCCGCCGGATGGCTCGGGTCGATCGTCATCGCTTGCGCCTTGAGCGCCCAAACCGGGAGTCCGACGCCGCCGCGGGAGCCCCGCAAGCTCGCCATCGCCAACAAGACCTGGACCGGGGACTTCGACAGGATGCTCGAGCGGCGCATGATCCGCGTCTACTCGCCCTTCTCGCGCTCGCTTTTCTTCAGCGACCGCGGGCGGGAGCGGGGGCTCGCCGCCGAGCTCGTCCGCGACTGGGAGAGGTATCTCAACGTCAAGTACGCGAAGCAGCTCGGCAAGCGTCCCCTCACGATCTACATCGGGCCGGCCACGCGCGACAAGCTGCTGCCCGACCTCGCCGATGGCCTCGCGGACGTCGCGATCGGCAACCTCACCGTCACCGAGGAGCGCCTGAAGACCGTCGACTTCGTGCCGGGCGACGAGGGGCGAAGGACGATCAGCGAAGTCGTCGTCACCGGACCGAAGTCTCCGGACCTCAAGACCCTCGACGATCTCTCGGGCAAACGTGTGCACGTCCGCAAGGCCTCGAGCTACTACGAGAGCCTCGAGAAGCAGAACGAGCGGCTCCAGAAGGACAAGAAGGCGCCGATCACGCTCATACCGGTCCCCGATTCCCTCGAGGACGAGGACCTGATGGAGATGCTCGACGCCGGGTTAATCGAGCTTCTGGTCGTCGACGACTGGAAGGCGCACATGTGGGCGCAGGTGCTGCCCAAGCTCAAGGTCCGCAACGACCTCGTGCTCCGGGCCGACGCGAAGACGGGTTGGGCGATCCGAAAGAACAGCCCGAAGCTCGCCGCCGAGATCGACGACTTCTTCAAGAACTGGGCGATGAAACAGGGCGTCGCGGATTACCGCATGAACGTCTACATGAAGAAGGTCAAGGAGCTCAAAGACCCGACAGCCACCGCCGAGTACAAGCGATTCCAGCAGACGCTGGCGCTCTTCGAGAAGTACGGCAAGAAGTACGACTTCGATCCGCTGATGCTGGCCGCGCAGGGCTACCAGGAGTCGCAGCTCAACCAGCAGGCCAAGAGCCACGTCGGGGCGGTCGGCATCATGCAATTGATGCCCGAGACCGGAGCGCAGATGAAGGTCGGCGACATCCACGTCGCCGAGTCCAACATCCACGCCGGCACGAAATACATGGACCAGCTCATGGAGGTCTATTTTCCCGACGCGCATTTCAGCGAAGGCAACCGGCCGCTGTTCGCCTTCGCCAGCTACAACTGCGGCCCCGGCAACGTGTCCAAGGCGCGGAAGGAGGCCGCCAAACGCGGCCTCGATCCCGACAAGTGGTTCAACAACGTCGAGATCGTCGTCGCGCAGAAGGTCGGCACCGAGACGACGACCTACGTGCGCAACATCTACAAGTACTACGTCGCCTACCGGCTGACGCTGGATGCGCAGGCCGAGGTCGAAAAGGCGAAGAAGCAGATGGGAGCACCGCCGAAGAGCTGAGCCTCGAGAGGTCGCGGCGGGGATCCGACGTCACGCCGTCCGGTACACGTCGGTGTTCAGGTACTTCAAGCCCGAGTCGGCTAGGAGGGTGACGACCGTCTTCCCCGGCCCCAGCTTGCGCGCGACATCGATCGCGGCAAGCACGTTCGCGCCGGAAGAGGTCCCGGCGAAGAGCGCCTCCTCGCGCGCGAGCCGGCGCGTCATTTCCTTCGCGTCTTCAGTCGCGATCGGCAGGATCTCGTCGACGAGAGACGGCTCCCAGAGGGGAGGGATGAATCCGACGCCCACGCCTTCGATCTTGTGAGGGCCGGGCTGGCCGCCGGAGAGGACCGGCGATTCGGCGGGCTCGACGCAGGCGATCCGGAGGCCGGGCTTGCGCTGCTTCAGGATCGTCGCGACACCGCGCGAGGAAGCCGCCGTCCCGACACTGTGCACGAACGCGTCGACTTCTCCGCCGGTCTGGTTCCAGATCTCCTCGCCGAGCTCGTAGTAACCGGTGATCGAGTCGTGGTTGTTGAGCTGGTCGGTCCAGTAGGTATTCGGCTCCCGGCTCAATCCGCGGGCGGCCTCGATCATGTCGAGGATCAGCTTCTTCGTGGTCTTGCCGCCCTCGCTCGGCACGAGCACGAGCTCGGCGCCCAGAGCCTCCATCTGGTCCCGTTTCTCGGGGCTAAAGGCGTCGGACGTGACGATCCGGATCCGGTAGCCCTTTGCAGCGCAGAGGAGCGCCAGCGACGCTCCGGTGCTGCCGCCCGTGTACTCGACGACGGTGCCGCCCGGTTTCAGCCGGCCGTCCGCCTCGGCTCGTGAGATCACGGCGTTGGCCATCCGATCTTTCATGCTGCCGGTGGGGTTCTCCCACTCGAGCTTCACCAGGATGTCCGCACCGCCGGGCGGGACGACCCTGCGCAGCCGAACCAGAGACGTGTTGCCGATCGCCTGGAGAACGTCCATGACCGGAATACGTCGCTTCCCCTACGGCTGATTCAGCGACCAGTCGTATTCGAGGAATTCGGGTGGGAGCGGGCGCTCCGAAAGCCACCGGGAGAGCGCCGGGTCGGACACCTCGCGCGCCACGTACTTGAGGACCGATCCGCCGTCGCGCTCGAACTCCTTCCGGTTCCAGTCGAAGATCTTCGACAGGGAGACGCGGTCGGCGGAGCGATCGAAGCGGTTCTTCGACGGATCGTTGACGAAGACGCGGCCCTGGGTATCCAGGGCGCCATCGAGGCCCGCGGCCGTGTAGGCGCGCGCCGCGAGGGGTGGGCAGGATTTCGAAGCGCAGACGATGGCGAAGTGGATGCGCGCGTCCTTCATGGCGCGGAGGCGGTTCTCGATGTCGTCGAGCGCGAGCATCTCGCCGCCGATCCGGCGGCGGATCTTGTCGAAGGCGCCGTCGATGTCGCGGATGGACTTGACCGGATACCGCTCGAGCACGATCGCGATCGCCATGGCGTTGTAGGCGTTGATGAAGAGAGCTTTTTTCTCCGCTTCGGCCAACGCTTTCGGATCGGCGTCGCCGAGGTTTGCGAGATACGCCGCCAGGCGTTTGCGATCCTGCCCGGTCGCGCCGCGGTAGTCGAAACCTCCGCCGCGGGCATGCTCGGCGAGAACCGCGTCGAACGGGGCGGGGTCCGGCGGTCCGGCGGCGCGGACGGCCGCAGTCAGGGCGAAGAATCCCGCGGCCAGCCACGCGGCTCGCATCCCGCGATTCTCTCTCAGTGCTTGAGCGCGAGCAGCGTGTACGCCAGCGCCCCGATCGCGGCCGCCATCGGGATCGTCAGAATCCACGCGTAGACGATGCGGCCTGCGACGCCCCAGCGGACCGCGGAATACCGCTGCGCGGCGCCGACGCCGACGATCGCCCCGGTGATCGTGTGCGTCGTCGAGACGGGAATGCCCCATATGGACGCCGCGATGACGGTCGCCGCGGCGCCGGTCTCGGCGCAGAAGCCCGAGAAAGGCTTCAACTTCGTGATGCGGCTCCCCATCGTCCGGACGATGCGCCAGCCCCCCGTCAGGGTCCCGAGGCCGATGGCTGCGTGGGCCGACAGGATGATCCACCACGGCACGACCTTGAGATCCGGCAGGTGCATCCAGTGGAGGGCCGACAAAGGGTTCCGGAAGAGCTCCTGGTTGGCGACGAGAAGACCGCCGATGATCCCCATCGTCTTCTGCGCGTCGTTGGTACCGTGCGACAGCGAGAACGCCGCCGCCGAGCCGAGCTGTGCCCGGCGGAACCAGTGATCCACCGAGCCGTACGGCGTGTTGCGAAAGATCCACGAGACCGCGACCATCAGGAGCCACCCCATTGTCATGCCGATGAGCGGCGACAGCACGATGAACGAGAGCGTCTTGACCCATGCCGCCCCCGGAACAATTGCCCGGAAACCCACGCGGGCGACCGCCGCGCCCGTGTAGCCCCCGATCAGCGCGTGTGAGGAGGACGAAGGCAGCCCGAACCACCACGTGATGAGGTTCCAGGTGATGGCGCCCACGAGGCCGCCGAAAACGACGTCGGAGTTGACCGCCGTGATGTCGATGAGTCCCGCGCCGATGGTCTTGGCGACGGCGGTTCCGAAGACGAACGCCGCGATGAAGTTGAAGAAGGCGGCCCAGAAGACGGCGGCGAGGGGGGTCAGAACCCGGGTCGAAACGACCGTGGCGATCGAGTTCGCCGAGTCGTGCATCCCGTTGATGAAATCGAATACGAGGGCGACCGCGATGATGACGAGGACGTACTGCATCTCAGTACGGACGCGGCCGCGTCACGAATGCTTGAGGACGACGCTCTCCAGGACGTGCGCCACCGCGACGCAGGAGTCGATGCAGCGCTCCATGTTGTCGTACACGTCCTTCCACTTGATGACTTCGATCGGCGGCATGCCGTTGGCGAAGAGCGAGGCGACCGCGTCGTGGTAGACGACGTCTCCCTCGTTCTCCAGCGTCTTGATCCGGATGCAGTGCTCCATGACGCCCTTCTGCTTGCGGAGAAGCGCGACGGCCTCGACGAGCTCCCCCGTCGTCTTCACGATGAGCTCGCAGAGAGAACGGGAGATCGGGGTCGGCGAAGAGATGCGATAGATCTCGAGGCGGCGCACCGTGCCGTCGATCAGGTCGATGACGTCGTCGAGCCGTACCGCGAGCCGGTGGATGTCCTCCCGGTCGATCGGCGTGATGAAAGTCCGGTCGATGCCGCGGAGGATCTCGTGGGAGATCTCGTCGCACTCGTGCTCGAGCCTCTTGACGTCGACCAACACCGAAGACAGCGCCGCCTCTCCCTGGAAGAAGCGCTGGAGGATCCGCGCGGCCTCCTGGATGCGCACGGCCAGCTCGGTGAAGCGCTCGAAGTATTTCTCGTCCCGGGGAAGGAGGTTGAGCATGGACCGCCTCGTGAAAGCGGCGTCATCCTATCCCAACCTTCAGGCGCTCCTTACGCGCCCCTTCACCCGGACTTCAGGCGGCCGCGGCCGGGAACCGGACGAGAAACTTACTCCCCTGACCGACCTCGCCCTCGACGTCCACCGACGCGCCGTGGAGCTGCGCGATGTGCTTGACGATGGCGAGTCCCAGCCCCGACCCTGGCCGGACCTTCGAGCGCGAACGGTCCACCTGGTAGAAGCGCTGAAAAATCTTGTCCCGCTCGGCTTTTGGGATCCCGGGGCCCAGGTCTTCGACCGAGAACCCCGGCTTGCCTCCCTGCCGCCACACCCGCACGACCACCGGAGCGCCCTCGGGAGAGAACTTGATCGCATTGTCCATGAGGTTGCGGGCGAGCTGGCCGATGCGGCGGCGATCCCCGTACGCCCAGACGCCGGCGTCGCCGATCACGCGTACGTCGACGCGACGGTCGCGCGCCGCCGATCCGAGGTCTTCGGCCACTTCGCACAACAGTTCCTGGAGCGGGATCTCTTCGCGCACCAGCGGCACTGCGCCGCTCTCGATCTGAGCGAGGTCCATCAGATCGTCGATCAGCTCGCGCATCCGGTCTGCCTGCCGCCGGATCAGCCCCGTCAGCTCCGCGGCCTCGACTTTGTCCGGTTGCCCATCAGCCAGCGTCTCGGCGGCCGCGGCGATCGAAGCGATCGGCGTCCGCAGCTCGTGCGAAACGTCGCCGACGAACGTGCGCCGCATCGACTCCGTGCGCTCGAGGCGCGTGACGTCGCGCAGCACGCCGACGGCGGCGGCCCGGTGGCCGCCCGGAAGCGGCGCCACGGTGACCTGCCAGGTTCGCTCGTCGGGCAGATGGACGGTCTTCTCGCTGGTTTCCCCGTTCTGGACGGTGGCCTCGAAGCAGTCGTACAGAGCTTTCTCGCGAAGGACCTCGTAGACGCCGCGGCCGGCCGGCGAGGGAATGCCGGTCATCAGAGCGAAGCGGTGATTGCACTCCAGGACCCGGAGCCTCGCGTCCACGACGACGAGCCCGTCGGGCAGCGTCTCGAACACCATGGCCGCGAGCCGTCTCTCCCCTTCGGCGCGCTCGAGGGCCTGCTTGAGCGAGTCCTTCATTCTCTGGACCGCGCCGCCGAGGAGCTGCACCTCTTCGCCTCCGGCCTTCGGCAGGTCGCGCGCAAAGTCTCCCGCCGCGATGGCGGAGGCGCCGCGCGTGAGCTCCGCGATCGGCCGGCTGAAGCGATTCGACGCCGCCGAGCCGATCAGGAAGAGGAGCAGGCATGCCGCCAGGATGGCGGCGCGCATCGTCCAGAGGTACTTCTGCTCGACGTCCATCAGGTGGGCCTCGGACACGGCGAGCCTCAGAACCGAACCGTTGCCCAGCCTCCGCGCCTCGTAGAGCATCGGCCGCCCTTCGGTCGGAGACGCGCGGCGCGCCTCTCCCATCCCGGTCGTGAGCGCCTGCCGCACCTCCGGCCGATTCGCATGGTTCTCCATGCTCGGAACATCCTGCGGAAGGAGGTCCGTATCGGCGAGAACTTTGCCGTCGGCGGCGATCAGCGTGATCCGGCTCTGGAGCTGCCGCGCGGCATCGCGGAGGAAAGCGTCCCGCGCCGACTCGGGCACGGTGCCCCTTCCCAGGTCGTCGGCCAGGTGCTCGAGATCCCGGTGGAAGCGCTCCACCGCGCGGTCCTCCACGGCGCGGCGAACCGTCGCGTCGGACACCAGGATCAGGACCAGCACCGCCGCCGCCGCCAGGACGGCGAAGAGCGCGGTGAAGCGGGAGCGCAGCTTCATCGAACGAAGCTTACTTTGTGGCGCCCTCGCGGTACCGGTAGCCCAGGCCCACGACCGTCTCGATCCGCTGCTCGCCGAGCTTGCGGCGCAGGGCCCGGATGTGGACGTCGACCGTCCGCGTCTCCACATCCGCGTCGTAGTCCCAGAGCCGCGCCAGGATCGCGTCGCGCGTGACGACGCGGTTGCGGTTGCGGATCAGGAGCCAGAGCAGGTCGAATTCCTTCTTGGTCAGGTGGACGCGGTGGCCGTCCAGCGTGACTTCGAAGCGGGCGCGGTCGACGACGAGAATCCCGTCGCGGAAGACCTCCTCCTCGGACGTCTCGAACGCGGCGACGCGCCGCAGGTGCGCGTGGACGCGGGCCAGGAGCTCCCGCATCGAGAAGGGCTTGGTGATGTAGTCGTCGGCGCCGATCTCGAAGCCGAGCAGCTTGTCCCGCTCCTCGACGCGGGCCGTCAGCATGATGATCGGCACCTTCCGCGTCTCGTCGGCGCGGCGCAGCTCCCGGCACAGCGCCAGCCCGTCGATGTCGGGCAGGTTCAGGTCCAGGATCACCAGGTCGAAGGGTTTCTCCTGCACGGCCGCCAGCGCCGCGATCCCGGAGATGTAGTGCTCGACCTGGTACTTCTTCTCTTTCCGCAGGTTCAGGCGGATCGTGTACGCGATGTCGGCGTCGTCTTCGATCAGGGCGATCCGCTTCATCGCTCCCGCGTGGGTCTCGGCGCGCGGGGCCGCGCCCTCCTTGCCCTTGGTGACCACTGCTTTCATTTCCCTTCCTTCGGCCTATCCGAACCGGCCGGTAATGTAGTCCTCCGTGATCTTCTGACCGGGATTGGTGAAGATCTTCTCGGTCCGGTCGTGCTCGACGAGCCGGCCGAGCATGAAGAAGGCCGTGGACTCCGAGACCCGCGCGGCCTGCTGCATGTTG
>JBKOVK010000216.1:0-9066 GCA_046724475.1 Acidobacteriota bacterium
AAGATGGCGGAGGCGGCGAACAATCCGAACCAGGTCAAGCTGGCCCACGAGCTTGCGGGCTCGATCGCGCTTGCGGAAAAGAACTACGACACGGCGATCGCCGAGCTCCAGCAGGCGAACAACCAGAACCCGTACAACGCGTATCGCCTCTGCAAGGCGTATCAGGGCAAAGGCGACGCCGCGAAGGCGGCGGAGTCGTGCAAGCAGGCAGCCGCCTTCAACTCGCTTCCGAACCTGAACTACGCCTTCATCCGGACGAAGGCGAAGGCGGGAGAGAAGAAAGGGTAGGAGGACGGCTCCTCACCGCATCGTCAGCACGACCCGGAACCGGGCGTTGCCCGACATCATCCGGTCGTAGGCCTCGGCTGCGCGGTCGAGGGGATAGGGCTCGTTCATCGAGCGCACGCCCGTCTGCACGGCGAACTTCATGGTGTCTTCCGAGTCGATCGGACGGCCAGAGGCCCAGCCCGCGACGGAGCGTCGGCCGCTGATGAGGAGGTAGGTCGGAACCTGCAGCGGATCCGGCGGCGCGCCGACAACCTCGAGAACGCCGTCGACTCCGAGGCCTCCGAGCACCGCCGTCATGGCGGCGCCGCTCGTCGCGGTCGCAAGGATCGCGCGGGCGCCGCCCATCTTCGTCAGCTCCGCGGCGGCATCCTGCTTTTCGTTGTCGATGTAGACGCGCGCGCCGAGTTTCTTCACGAACTCCTCCTTATCGGCGCCCCGCGCGATCGCGACCGTGTCGAAGCCCATCTTCGAGGCGAACTGGACGCCGAGATGTCCGAGGCCGCCGACGCCGAGCACGGCCACGAGCTCGCCCGCCTGTGCGCCGCTGTGGCGCAATCCCATGAACGTCGTCACGCCCGCATCCATCAAAGGCGCTGCTTCGACGAAGGACAAACCGTCCGGGATCCGGGCGAGCGCGACGGCGGGCGCGATGACGTAGTCCGCGTAGCCTCCGTCGTACGAGATCCCGGTGATGAGCGGCGAGAGGATGCAGAACCGGAAGTTGCCTCGGCGGCATTGGTCGCATCGCCCGCAGTGGCCCCCGTGCCAGCCGATTCCGACACGGTCGCCCTTCGTCCAGCCCTCGACGTTGTCGCCGACGGCATCGACGACGCCCGCGACCTCGTGGCCGGGCACGCGCGGGTACGCGATTCCGGGGAAGAGTCCCTCCTTGGTCAGTACGTCGCTGTGGCAGATGCCGTTGGCCTCGACCCGGACGCGCACCTGACCCGGACCGGGTGATGGGATCTCTCGTTCGACGAGCTCGAGCGGTCCTCCGGCTCGAGTTACCTGGACTGCGCGCATCTTGGCCATGGTGTTCCTCTTTCGGATCGCCGTCACCAATCGTTGGCACGACGCACTCCTAACTAAGCCTATGTCGTCGGGCGAGATTCAAGGATTGGACGGCAAATTGCATGAGCCGTTGACGTGGAGGTGGGCCATGTCCAGGGGAGCAGGCGTCTTGAAGGAAGCGGGGCCCGTGCTGGAGGTCGTGCGCATTTTCGACGCGTCGCGGCACGACGTCTGGAAGGCCTGGACCGATCCGGAAGCGCTCAAGAAATGGTGGGGGCCGCGCGGCGCGGCGGTCCCCGAGTACACGCTCGATCTTCGCCCGGGAGGGCCCTGGCGGGCCCGCATGCGCGCGCCGAGCGGTGAAGAGCATTGGGCGCGTGGGATTTATCAGGAGATCGTTCCCCCGCGGAGGCTGACGTACACCTGGATCTGGGAGCACGGCGACAACCACGAGATGCTGGTGAACGTGAGCTTCGAGGAGCTGGGTTACAAGACGCGAGTGACGCTGGTTCAGTCCGACTTCGAGACGCCCGCCGACTGCGACGAGCACCGGGAGGGCTGGACCCAGAGCATGGATCGACTGGCGGAGTACGTGGGCAAGCGCTGACTGCCCAGGCGACGAGATGCGCGCCGGCTCCGTACTAGAGTCGGTTGCAAGTGCTTCTCGAGTTGCTTCTCGCGGTGGCCCTGGCGGGCGGATGGGAAACGCACGGACCCGCGCCGTCGGTGAGCGTGGTCGCGGCCGGCGGCCCAGATAGCCGCCGGGTCTATGCGATCGCCGGATCGGTCTTTCGCAGTGACGATGGCGGCGAGACGTGGCGTCGGATTTTCGACGCCCCGCCGGACACCGGGCTCCTCAACATTCTTCAAGTCGATCCACGCGATCCGGATCGGCTGTTCGTGGCCGCGTATCAGGCGTATCAGACGGTCCCTTTCTCGCATTTCACGACGACGTTCTATCGATCCGTCGACGGCGGTGGAACCTGGACGGTGCAGCTGGGAGTCAGCGACGCCTCGCTTTGCTCCATGGCCCTGGATGGGCAGGCCGTATACGTTGCGTGCAAAGGTCGCCAGACTTGGTTCTTTCGCAGTGAAGACGGGGGAGACTCGTTCGAGGGTGGCTGGGCGACCTTCTTCGGCTTAGGCGTCCCGACTCTGGAAATCGCAGCGGACGGGTTGCTCGTCTCCTCCAACGGATGGCAAAGTCGGGACGCTGGACGGACGTGGCAGCCTTGGGTCTACATCCCTCTTGGTTGTGGCTTCACGTCGCTGGCGATCGACCCGAGCAACCCGAACCGGATGTTCGTGAGCGAAGGGTCGATGCTAACTTCTTGCGGCGAAGTTCAGCGAAGCCTGGATGGCGGCGTCACCTGGTCCCGAACAACGAATGTCGGTGGCCCCGTGCTCGACCTGGTCATGGATCCCTCGGATCCGTCATTCATCTATGTGGCCGCGGCGCCGGTTGGCCGTCCCGCCCGCGTGCTGGTCAGCAGCGACGACGGTCAGAGCTGGCAGAACCTTGAATTGCCGGCCACCGCGGGACCGATCGATCTTGCGCTCGCGGAAAGCGGTGAACGCCTCTACGCGGCCACGACGGCCGGCGTCTACGCCCGAAGCTTGCGCCGAACACGGTCGATCTCTCCTCGGCAATAGGAACCTTCGCCTCCTTCAAGCGTAGAGTGCCTCCAGGAGGCACCATGGCATCGAGATCGCTCGCGTCTTTTGCATTCGCCTGTCTATTCGCAGCCAGCGCGGCGGCTGCGAGCCCGCCGCAGGCCGCTCCGGCCGACCTTTCGGGCGAGTGGGAGCTGACGACGAACGTATTCGGCAATCCGCTCGCCGAGAGGCTCACGCTCACGGTCGAGAACGGGAAGATCACCGGCAAGAGCTCCGGAAAGGACGTGACGGGGACGGTCGAGGGCGATCACGTCCGTTTCGAGTCGAAGGACCAGGACGGAACGAAGAATGTCTACGACGGGCGGCTCAAGGACGGGAAGCTGTCGGGAACGCTGACGGTCTCTGAGGAGCCATGGGGAGAGACGCCCGCGATGACGTGGACCGCGCGCAAAATGACGGACGCAGGCAAGCCCGCGGCGCCGCGAACGCTCGACTTCGAGCCGAAGGAATTCCACCGCGTGTTCTCGAGCACGATCCCGCCGGTCCTCCACATCTGGCCGGGCGACACGGTGCGCACCTGGACGATCGACGCCGGCGGCGTGGACTCGAAGGGGAAGACGCGCGTGCTCGGCGGCAATCCCCAAACCGGACCCTTCTACGTCGAGGGGGCAATGCCGGGCGACACGCTGGCGATCCACATAGAGAAGATCCGAT
This sequence comes from Acidobacteriota bacterium, assembly GCA_046724475.1. Taxonomy (GTDB): domain Bacteria; phylum Acidobacteriota; class Thermoanaerobaculia; order UBA5066; family Gp7-AA6; genus DAHUXD01. The sequence goes on from JBKOVK010000216.1 coordinate 3,631, forward strand.
TGAACCGGCCGACCGCGATCAGCGACGACGGTCTCGTCTGGCGTGCGCTGACCGCCGATTACGCGTCCGAGCACAAGGACAACAACTTCAACAACGTGGTCTGGAACCTCGATCTGGAGAAGGGAGTCGCGAGGCCGGCCAAGCCGACTGAGCGCCTGAAGGACCTGGCGGTGCCGGTGCGTCCGATGCTGGGGTGCATCGGCGTGGCTCCGGGGTTCGGAGGTGCTCCGAGGCAGACGGGAGACTCGGGGCGCATTGGCGGCAACATGGACTTCAACGAGATCGGCGAAGGAGCCACCGTGTACCTCCCGGTGGGCCAGCCCGGCGCGCTCCTCTACGTCGGCGACGGTCACGCGCTGCAGGGAGACGGCGAGCTCAATGGGAACGCTCTCGAGACCTCGCTCGACGTCGAGTTCACGGTCGACGTGGTCCGCGACAAGCGAATCCCAGGTCCTCGCATCGAGAACGCGGAGTATCTGATGTCAATGGGCCTGGCCGGTTCTCTCGACGATGCGTTCAAAGAAGCCACGTCGGGCCTCGCAGCCTGGCTGGAGAAAGACTACGGCCTCACCGGGCCGGAAGCGGCGATCCTCCTGGGAGCGACGATCGAGTACGAGATCTCCGAGGTGGCCGACCGCAGCGCCGGCATCGTCGCGAAGGTCAAGAAGAAGTACTTGCCGCCGGCGGCGAGTGCGCCCGAAGCGAAGCCGAAGAGCTAAGCCCCCTCACCCCGGCCCTCTCCCCCGGAGGGGGAGGAATCAAATCCCCTCACCCCGGCCCGCCTCATGGCGGCTGAGGCGAGTCGGGGGGAGGGGGATCGTCCGAAGGGACTCAATCCTTCGGAGCGAACTCGATTTTACCGTAGTAACCGTTCTCTTCGTCGTCCGGTCCCGCCGCGAAGTAGAGGACATTCGTGTCGCCGGCGGCTCCACCGTTGCCGAAACCGATTCCCCAAAGCCCGTCGATGGTCAGGCCGTGGGCGCCTTCGCGCAGGCGGCCGCTGTGGTGCCAGATCCCAGCCGGGTTCCTGCAGAACGCGTTGATTTTGCCGTCGCCGAAATTGCCGACCAGGAGACAGTTGCTGAACCGGCCGAAGTTGTCCGGGGCCATTGCGAGGCCCCAGGGAGCGTTCAGGAGTCCGTGCGAGCCGACTCGCGCGATGCGATTCCCGTCGGCGTCGTGCTCGACCACGAAGCCGAGGCCGACGCCGTGCTCCTCGTCGCCGTCTTCACCGACCTTCGCGTAGGTCACGAAGATCGAATCGCCGACCGCCTGGATGCCGAATGGGCAGTAGCCTCCGGGGATGCTGTGATCCTGGAATCTTGCATTGATGTCGTCGTCCTCCTCGAACGTGTTGTCGAAGAAATTGCCGTGGTAGGCATCCACGGAGCATCCCGCGAAGTCGGCGGCGTACAGGACGTCGCCGTGGATCGCCAGGCCCGTGTACACGGCGCCCGCCTCGCTGTGAACGACGGTCGCCGCGTTTCCGGAGGCCCACGCCGAGAAGCTTCCGTCCAACGCATCGAAGATGAAGAGTGCGGGCACACCGTCGGAGAGCTGGAAGCTGCTGCCCCCGTTGAAGACGATGCCCGTCGGCCCGCCCGGAACCGCGACCTCGAGGGGCAACTTGGTTCCGTCGCCGGTGTAGAGCGTCGAGAAATTCGTGTCGTTGTCGTTGACCCACCACGGACCTTGCGTCCCGCCCGCGGCGATGCCCCACCCGTTCCTCAGTAGCGGATCGGCCGGTGTCGGCGCGTCCTCCTCCTCGTTGGAAACCAGAATCGTGGCTTTGTAGCTGTTGTCCTTATCGGTGCCTGCGAGGACGACCTGCCCTCGGCCTCCTCCGGATTGCGCAAGCGCTGCCGATGCGGCGAACAGCGCCGCAAGGACTCCTCCTGCCGCTCGATTTCTCATAGGACCTCCCTTGTTTCTTCCGGGATCGCCGGAATTCCATGACCGCATTCCAGTGCGCTGGCGATGCAATCGGCACGCCCCGTGCCAATTTTTTTAGCAGCGCCTTAGGTTCGGCGCGCGATCACCGGCACGAGTCGTGCTTCCCGAAAGCGCATGGAGGCGGTCATGAACCGATGGATTCGAATTGTGCTCGGCGCCGTGCTCGCTCTGGGGATCGGAGTCACCGCGAGCGCGCAGGCGAAGAAGCTCAAGGAGGCCGATCTGCCCGAAGCGGTGCAGAAGACGGCCTCGGAGCAGAGCGGCGGCGGGAAGGTCACCGCGTACTGGGAACGCGAACAGGACGGCGGCGTGGTCTACGAGGTCGACCTCGACGTCGACGGCCACGGCAAGGGCGTGCTCATCCGTCCGGACGGCTCGATTCTGGCGATCCAGGAGGAAGTCCAGCTCGACAAGCTCGACGCGAGCGTTCAGTCGGGGATCAAGCAGCGCGCCGGGGACGGAAAGATCGGAAAGGTCTTCTCGGTCAAGCAGGACGGGAAAGTCGTGCGCTATGTCGCGTTGGTGGACAACGGCGGCCAGAAGGGCAAGGTCGTCGTGGGTCCGGATGGAGCTCCGCCCGCCGAATCTAAGGGCGAGGCTCAGTAGCTCCCGGCCGGCGGAGGAATCGTTAGCGCGGAGCGGGCTTCGATCGAACTCCCCAGACGGCGCAGCCGGCCGAGAGGAGAGCGAGCGCGGCGCAGATCCACGCCACCTCCCGGAACGCCGCGTCGAGTGAGACCACGACGGCTCGCTCGACCGCACGCGCCTCCTCGGCGGCGACGCCGGGCGGGGCCTTCATCGCGCCGAGCCGGGCGCGCTCGGGCTCGAGGAGCTTGCGAGTCTGGCTCGAGACGCTCGCCGCTTCGAGACGGCGGTCGAGCGTCCGGTTGAAGGTTCCCGTCGCCGCGATGCCGAAAACGGCGATCGCGAGCAACCCGGCGACGCGTGCGACCGCGTTGTTGATCCCGGAGGCGGAACCGGTGTCGTCGCGGCCCACTGCATTCAACACGGCCGCCGTCACAGGCGCGACGGTGATCGCCATGCCGAGGCCCAGCACGCACAGCGCGGGCAGGAGCGTGGCGACGTAGGAGCCACCGACGGGTAAGACGGCGAAGAGCGCGAACCCGATGGCCGCGATCGCCGGCCCGGCGATGAGAAACCGCCGAGGGCCGTGGCGGTCGACCAGCGCTCCCATGCGGCGCGAGAGACTAGAGATGATGACGACCATCGGAAGTGCCGCCACGCCCGCCGCCGCGGGAGAGTAACCCCGCGCCTGGATCAGCTCGAACGGGAAGAAAAAGAAGAGTCCCGCCAGCGCGGCGTAGAAAAAGAGCGTGAGGAGGTTCGCGGCCGCGAACGTCCGGATCCCGAACAATCCGAGAGGAACCATCGGGTGCTTCGAGCGTCTTTCGACCGCGATGAACGCACCGAGTGCCGCCGCTCCGCCGGCGATCGGCGCCCATGTGCGCGGATGGGACCATCCGGTGACCGGCGCCTCGATCAGACCGTAGACCAGCGCGCCCAGGCCGACAGTCGCCAGCGCCGCCCCGAGCACATCCAGGCGTCCCGCCTTCGGATTCCGGGTCTCGGGGACCTTGGAGAGCGCGATCGCGACGACGGCGGCGGCGATCGGGAGGTTGATGAGGAAGACCGCGCGCCAGGATACGGCCTGCACGAGCCAGCCACCCGCGACGGGACCGAGCGCCGACGCGACCGACGTCAGCGCGGACCACGTTCCGACGGCGCGGCCGCGCTCCGCGGTCGGGAACGCCGCTCCCAGGATCGCGAGGCTCGAGGGCACCAGTAGCGCCGCACCGATACCTTGCACCGCGCGCGCGGCGATCAGTACGCGGATATTGGGGGCGAGCCCACAGGCGAGGGAGGCGGCCGCGAAGACGCACGTGCCGATGAGGAAGATTCGGCGGCGGCCGAGGCGATCTCCGAGCGAGCCTCCGACCAGAACGAGCGAGGAGAGAAAGAGCGAATACGCCTCCACGATCCATTGCGCACCCGAGACCGAGGTGCGGAGGTCTTGCTGAAGGACCGGAAGCGCGACGTTGACGACCATGGCGTCGATGAACGCGACGCTGGAGCCGAGAATGGTGGCGGTCAGGACCCAGCGTGCGGCGGCCCGGCTGCAGGGGCGTTCGTCGACGTGCCGGATGACCGCTTCGTCGCAGGGCGTGGAGGAGGCGGTCGGCATTCCCCGACTATTTCACGAGGCTGGAGGACCTCCGGAGAGGCACGCTGATTGCACGATTCCCTCGCGACCTCGCAATGGTGCGCAGGTCGGTTCGGGACACCGCGGGGGGGCACACCCGCGGCGTCCCGAATTTGCGTCTAGTACGGCGCGCAGTACGCCGCCGGCGGGTAGTACGCCGCCGGTGGATACGCGACGGGCCGGTAGATCCAGTGCGGATACGGCGCGTAGACGAACACCCTCACGAACCGGCGAGGGTAGAAGTACGGGCGCGCGAAGTAAGGCGCCGCATGGCGGAATCCGTGGTGGAAGTGTCTCGCGTGCGGGAACGGAGCGAGATGCCCGGCGTAGGCCTTCGGGGTCGCGGGACCGAAGAAGAGGACGGCGAACGCGAGAGCGAGGGCCGATACGAACGGTCGGGATTTCTTTCCCATGAACAGCCTCCGAGCTGTGACGAAGCGCAACGATCGTGCCGCTCACGCGCCCCTTCGAGGCGAAACTGCAACGTGCTGCACACCAGTCGTTTGCGCCGCGGCGCGCCCAAGCGAACGCGTCGCTGCGTGTCGTCCGACCGCGACACTTTGACTCTCATAGGAGTCACCGCATCGGCGCGATAGAGTCAAGGTTTCTTCGAGGAGGTTCCTATGTCGACCGTCGACACCACGACTCCCGTCCAAACCAGCGCGAGAGATCAATTCCTGGATGTCTACGATCAGGAGCACCAGCGCACGCTCCGCGTGCTCAAGGCGTACCCGAAAGACAAGGCGGACTTGAAGCCGCACCCCAAGGCGAAGACCGCCCGCGAGCTCGCCTGGATGTTCGTCATGGAGCAGGGTGCGATGGAGAAAGCCATGACGACCGGCTTCGACTTCTCCAAGCCGATGCAATTTCCGCCGGCGCCGCCTGTCGACGAGATCGTCAAGATCTTCGAAGACACTCACCAGAAGACCGCCGGTCTCGTGCGCGGCTTGCGCGACGACGAGCTTTACCGGCCGGTCCAGTTCTTCGTCGGGCCGGGGAAGATCGGCGACATGCCGCTGATGCACATCCTCTGGATGTTCCTGCACGACCAGATCCATCATCGCGGGCAGTTCAGCGTGTACCTGCGCATGGCGGACGGCAAGGTTCCGTCGATCTACGGCCCGTCGCTGGACGAACCCTGGCAATAAGTCGCTGACGTCATCCCGAGCGCAGCGAGGGATCCCGTGCTTTTCGAGTTCGGGATCCCTCGTCGCTGCGCTCCTCGGGATGACACCTCAGGGGAGATGACCTCAGTGTCTACC
>JBKOVK010000129.1:0-10975 GCA_046724475.1 Acidobacteriota bacterium
ATCCGGCCCGCGACGGGCCCCGAGTCCTCCCGGCCACCGGCACGCTTCCGTCTGGTGTTCGAGGAGCGGGAGGTCCAGCTTCCCGAAGGCGAAAATGTCCTCGGCCGCGACCCCGACGGCGCTCTCTGGATCGACGATTCCTCCGTGTCGCGCCGGCACGCTCGCATTCTCATCAGCGGCGGGAAGGCGAGCCTCGAAGACCTCGGAAGCAAGAACGGAACGTACGTCCGGGGCAAGCGCGTCGAAAAGAAAGTCCCCCTCGCCGACGGCGACGACATCCGCATCGGTCCCGCGGAGCTGGTGTTTCGCGCCATTTCGCCGCCGACGACGGTGATCGAGAAGGGAAGCGGCCCGAGTCCCTCGGCGACGAAGAAACGAGGAACCTCGACGCGGTCGTAATCGAATTCGGCCTGTCACCCCGAGCGGAGCGAGGGATCCCTGTCCTTTTCGAGCCGGTGATGCCGCTTCGAGTCCGGGATCCCTCGTCGCTACGCTCCTCGGGATGACCGCTCTGCCGTCGCGGAGCGACGGCAACGCGGTCAAATGAGGAACTTGCCTGCTTTCATTATCTGGTCGCCGTCGAACCAGATGTCGAAGTGGCGGCCGACGACGTCGATGTGCGTGGTGCTCTTCCATTTCGCGCCGGTGTGCTCGGCGTACGGATGGCCGAAGGCGATGTGGAGCGTCGGGAGCTTCTCGTCCTGGAGGATGTTCCCGATGACGTCGGAAACGGCGATGTTGGTGCCGATCGCGAATTCCCCGACGCGGTCGGAGTTCTCGTCGGTCGACGTGTAGTCGCGAAAGTCCTGGACCAGAGCCGCGTTGTCGCACTCGACGTTGACGATGCGACTGTTCTCGATGGTCACCGCGAGCGGATTGTTCTGAAGATCGCCGTAGCGGGCGCAGAGGTAGTCGCCGACGACGCCGTCCGCGACGTAGATGCCGTCGACACGGGCCGGAGAAGTCAGGACCTCGCCGCCCGGGAGGTTGCCCCACTTGGCGGTCGAGATGATGCCGGAGGTCTTCAGCCACTGGATCGACGGATCGAAGGTGGCCTCGAGGCGGGAGCCTCCTGGCGACGTCGCCACGATCTTCTTCGCTCGCTTCGCCCGCTCCAGGACGCGGCACGAGATCGCGTCGACCTCATCGAAGTTGGCGCGCATCGCCTCGGTCATGATCCGGCGCGAGATCGACACCATGTGCGCGTGGCGGATCTTGCGGCGGTCGATGATGGTGGTCAGCTCACGGCGGAACGCGAGCTCGCCGGGTTTGGGCTGGCCGGCGTAGATCGAGACGTCCGCCCGCTCGAGGGCCGCCGCGATGGGGGGAGGCAGCGCGAGCATCGGGCGCGGCCCGTAGTCCTCCATGACGTGCGTCTCGCTCCGTGCGCCGACCTCGCGCACCTGGTCCGCCAGGCTCCACGCGATGTCTTCGGTTTCACGGTCGGTGACGATCGCCACCCGCTCGTGAGGAGCGACGCGCAGACACGTTCGAATGGCGTTCCGGGCGCCGGGAATCAGGTCCTCGGCGTAGGCGGTCAACACACCCGTCTCGTTTCCCATCGTGATGAACTGTGCTCCTGAGTCTTTCGTTCCGTGGCTAGTTCGCGGCGGTCCGTTCCCGTGGCGTCTCGACGGGCAACCCGTGGCTGGTCTCTTCGCATATGAAGTCGACCACTTGCTTCAGGTCCCCGCCGGCCGCGTCGAACACGCGCAGCTGCCGGTCGGCGCCCGTTCCGTTTTCGAGGATCCAGTGTACCCCGTCGAAGATCTCCCTGCGAGTGCCTAGCTCGTCCACGACGTCGTCCACGAACGCGAGCATCTCTGCGACGAGCTCATGGAAGGGGACTTCGATCTCCTTGCCGAAATCGATCAGCTTTCCCTCGATGCCGTACCGGGCCGCCCGCCACTTGTTCTCGAGGATCAGAGCGCGGCGGTACCGGCGAAACCCGAGGTTCTGAATCCGCAGCTTCCAGAGCTTGACGCAGATCGCCTGGAAGAGCGCGGCCAAGGTCACGGTCTCATCGAGCCGCATGGGCACGTCGCAGACGCGGAACTCAATCGTCTCGAAAAAGGGATGCGGGCGGACGTCCCACCAGATCTTCTTGCCGTTATCGATGCAGTTCGTGTTGACGAGGATCCGGACGAACTCGTCAAACTCGGCGGGCGTCTCGAAGTACTCGGGCATGCCCGTACGCGGGAACCGGTCGAAGACTTTGGTCCGGAAGCTCTTCAAACCCGAATTGCGGCCCAGCCAGAAGGGCGAGTTGGTCGACAGCGCGAGCATATGGGGGAGGAAGTACAGGGACTCGTTCATGATCTGGAACGCGAGCGGGCGGTCCTTGATCCCGACGTGCACATGGAGGCCGAAGATGAGGTTCGCACGCGCCAGAAGCTGCATTTCCTGGACGACGGAGTCGTAGCGGGGGTCCGGAAAGATCTTCTGGTCGGCCCAGTTGGAAAACGGGTGCGTGCCGGCCGAGGCCACGCGCATGCCGTTTTTGCGTGCGAGGCGGATGATCTCCGTCCGCATCTCGCCGACGTCCGCGCGGACCTCCGCGATGTTCTTGCAGATACCCGTGCCGATCTCGATGACCGACTGGTGCATCTCGGGCTTGACCCGTTCCTTCAGGACGAGCTTGCCCTCGTCGAGGATCTCCTGGACGTGGGAGCGCAGCTCCCGCGTCTCCGGATCCAGTATCTGGAACTCTTCCTCGACGCCGAGGGTGAATGCCGGACGATCCACGGCCGGATCAGGCCTCGCCGCGGGGCCGGGGCACCGAAGTTCCGCGGGTCGGCGCCGACTTTCGCGGCCGCGTCGGCGTCGCCTTGCGCGGAGGCGCTTGGGCCGGCGCCTCGCCGCCGCCGAGGTACGCCTGCCAGCGATAGTCGATGACGGCCGGCGATTCCTGCGCGACCCTCTCGAGCAGCCACTTCGCGGCGTGCTCGACGACCCAGGCGAAGTTCTCGGGACCCACCGACTCGAGCGCGGCGTCGGGCGCAGGATTGAGGAAGTCGATCGCGTAGGGCACGCCGTCGCGGACCGCGAACTCCAGCGTGCAGAAGTCGTAGCCCAGCGCGTTCATCAGCTTGAGCGAATCGTCGTGGACTCGCTGGTACAGCGCCGGATCGATCGGCTCCCCATCCTTGACGTAGCGCTCGTGGTGCGGCCGTCTCGGGTCGTAACGCATGACGTGGACGTGCTTGCGGCCGATCGCGTAGCACCGGAAGTACTGGTCGAAGACGATCTCCTCCTGGAGCGTCATCACGTGCTGGCCGGTCTCGTGGTATGCGGCGAAGAATTCCTCGGGATTCGACACGCGGTAGACGCTCTTCCAGCCGCCTCCCGAGTAGGGCTTGAAGTAGGCCGGGAAGCCGACGTACTGGAACATCTCCTCCCACTCCAGCGGATAGACGAGGTTGGTCATGGATTCTGCGGTCGTGTCCGGCGGATGCTGGTTGGAGGGAAGGATCACGGTCCGCGGCACGGCGACGCCGACCTGGCGCGCCACGACGTTGTTGAAGAACTTGTCGTCGGCCGACCACCAGAAGGGGTTGTTGACGACGATGGTCCCGTCGGCCACGGCCTTCTTGAGGATCGCCCGGTAGAAGGGAATGTCCTGGCTGATGCGGTCCACGATCAGGTCGTACTTGCGGGGGCTGTCCAGCCCGATCCCCCCGACCAGGAGGGGCTCGGCGACGACTCCATGTCCCTCGCGGTTGATCCGTTCGATCAGGGCCTGCGGAAACGAGCGTTCCTGGCCGAAAAGAATGCCGATGCGTTTCATGAGCGTCCTCGTCTTGTATTTGGTGCCCGGCGGCCCGGGGGGAGGGGATTATCTCACTGCCTCAGGCCGTCATCCCGAGCGCAGCGAGGGATCCCGTACTTGATTGCGACTCAGCCTGTCAAGCCCGGGATCCCTCGGCCTGCGGGCCTCGGGATGACGTCTTAGTTGGGCGTTTTCAGCACCCATTCCGCCATCCACGCGATGTTTCTCTCCCCGAGGTCCTGGATGAGGCGGGGCTCCCGGATCCCGTGCGGCTGTCGCGGATAGGTCACCATCTTGACCGGCACGCCGCGGCGCTTCAGGGCGTTGTAGAGCTGATAACCCTGCGAGATCGGCACCCGGACGTCGGCTTCTCCGTGCTGGATCAGGGCGGGCGTCTTCGCGTTGGCGATGTGACCCATGGCCGAGTGGGACCGATAGACGTCCGAGACGCCATCCTCCCAGAACTCGCCACCGAAGTAGTCGGGGACGAACGCCGGAATGTCGGCGGTCCCGGTAAACGAGATCAGGTCCGTCACCGGAGCGCCGATCGACGCGGCCTTGAACCGGTCGGTCTGCGTGATGATCCAGGAGGTCATGAACCCGCCATAGCTCCAGCCCATCACGCCCAGGCGGTCGGGGTCCGCGATGCCCATCGCGACGACTTTGTCGACGCCCGCCATCAGGTCGGCGTAGTCGCCGCCTCCCCAGTCCTTGATGTTGGCCTGGCGGAACGCCGTTCCATAGCCTGAGGATCCGCGCGGGTTGGCGCGTAGAACCGCGTAGCCTTCGGCGGCGAGCGCGGCGGCCGGGTACGCGCCCGGAGTCGCGAGGTGCGTGAGCTTGAAGACGCCGGCGGGTCCGCCGTGGATCACGAGCAGAAGCGGATAGCGCTTCCCGGGTTGGTAACCCGGTGGAAGCGTCAGAAGACCTTCGATCGTCTTCCCGTCGGGGCTCGTCCACGAGATCGTCCGCGTCTCCCCCAGCGGATGCTTCGGCAGCGACGCGTTGACGTCCGAGATCTTCACGGGCGCAAACGGCGAGAGCGGGCTGGCCCACGCCTCGGTCGGATCCGTCGGCGTCTGGCGGACGAAGCCGATCCAGTCTCCCTTCTGGTTGACATTGGCCCCGTTGGAGACTCTCCCTTCGTCGGTGAGGGCGCGGATCGCGCCGGTCTTCACGTTCTGCGCGTAGAGAACATCGGAGACGTGCCGGGCTTCGCTGAAGTAGATCGTCTGCGAATCGGCGGACCAGCCCGCGATCTCCGGCGACTCGTCGAAGGAGTGGGGCAGGTCTCGCGCGGGACCTCCGGGCGTCGGCGCGAGGCGGAGAAATTGACGATGCGCCCATCGCGGCGGATCATCGGTGACGACGTAAACGATCCACTGACCGTCGGGAGAAAAGTGAGGCGAGGTCTCGGCGGCTCCCGTCGCCGCCAAGGGCTTCACGGATCCCGTCGCGACGTCCACGAGCGAGATGTCCGCGGAGGGCCAGTCGTTGGCCGTCGGGCGGGACGTGTGCACGATGGCGATCGTCTTGCCATCCGGCGACCAGTCCATCGCGTTGGTTCCTCCGGCTTCCGGCACACCGCCGACGGAGAACTTCGACGTCAGGCGGCGCGCCTCGCGGCGGCCTTCGGCGTCCGGTTCGACCGTCACAATCCAGAGTCGGCCGGGGCGGTCCTCCTCGTCCACGACCTTCGCGTCGTCTTTTTCACGGTCGCGTTTCTCGCGTTCTTCGCTGATCGGGTCCGGCGCCACGAACGAGACCTTCTTTCCGTCGGGCGACCATTCGAACTGCGCGACGTCAGATTTCATCTGCGTCAGCCGCCGCGCTTCTCCGCCCTGCAGCGGCATCAGCCAGACGTTGACGTTGGGCTCGCCGCGCTTACCCAGAAAGGCGAGCCACTTTCCGTCGGGCGACCACCGGGGACGGCTGGACGAGGTCTCGGCATGCGTGGCCTGATGCGAAGTCTTCCCGTCCGTCGACGAGAGCCAGACCTGCGTGCGCCACTCGCTCTTGTCGGGATCGAACGCCGCATCGCGCACGACGTAAGCCGCCTGCTTGCCGTCCGGCGAAATCTGGACGTCGGAGACGACGCGGTACTTCAACGTCTCCGCTGGCGTCCACTTGCCGGGAGCGTCGGCTGCGACGCCAGTTGAGGCGACCAGCAACAGGGTTGCGATGGCCCACCTGGGACCTGAGACCTGGGACCTGGGACCCGTCATCACAGCCAGTCGCGCTTGCGGAACCAGTAGAGCATTCCGCCGGCGAGCACGATGCAAACCATCCAGAAGAGGGGATACGAGCCCGCCCAGTGGTTCTCGGGAATTGCCATGTTCATTCCGTAGACGCCGGCGAGGAAGGTCAGCGGAATGAAGATCGTGCCGATGATCGTGAGCACCTTCATGACCTCGGAGAGGCGGTTGGACATCGAGGTCATGTAGGTCTCCGTAAGACTCGTCCCGACCTCGCGGTACGTCTCGATGATGTCCATGATCTGGACGAGGTGGTCGTAGACGTCGCGCAGGTACGTCCGCGTCGTGTCGCTCATGCACTCATGGGGCTCGCGCTGCATGGCGTTGACGACCTCGCGCATCGGCCAGACCGCGCGCCGCAGCAGAAGCAGCTCGCGCTTGAGCTGGTGTACCTCCGTGATCAGGTGGCGGTCGGGGCGGTCGAGGACCTCATCCTCGAGCTCCTCGAGCCGGTTGCCGTAGTGCTCGAGGACCGGGAAGCAGTAGTCGACGATCGCGTCGATGAGTGTGTACGCGAGGTAGCTCGCGTCGAGCTCGCGCAGCCGCGATCCCTCCTTGGCGATGCGCTCCCGGATCGGGTCCCAGATGTCGCCGGGGTTCTCCTGGATCGTGATGACGAGATCCCGCCCGACGAACATGCTGATCTGCTCGCTCTCGAGCTTGCCCTCGAAACGCTGGATCATCTTCACGATCAGGTAGAGGTAGGGCGGCCGTCCTCCCTCGGCCGTGTACGGCTCGAGCTTGGGCCGCTGATTCGTCGACATCAGGTCTTCGATCGCGAGCGGGTGAAGGCCGTACTTGATGGCGAGGGCGCGGATCGCCTCGGGATCGCTCAGACCGTCGACGTTGATCCAGCGCACCCGGACCCACGGCGACCGGCGGCTGCGGATGAACTCCTCGAAGTCGGTGATGGCCCGGGTTTCGACGCGGTCCGGCGAGTAGTCGATGCACGTGATCGGAACGCGCACCGCCGGGATCGGCATCCTCTCGAGCTCGTCGAGGTCGATGCCGGGTTTGGCCCCCGGCGCTCCGCTCCGAAACCGGGTCGGAAGCTCCAGTCCTTCCCCGTCGACGAGCTCGTCGTCGATGTGCGGATAACTCATGGCGAGGAAGTGTAATGCGGAGGACCCCCTCACCAGATCTGGCAGATCTCCTGCCTCACCATTGCGTCGCCCGGCTTGCACGAGAACGCGGCGGCGAAAGCGGGGAGGTTTGACGGCGCCCCGTTGGCGCGGAACTCCGGCAGCGGGTGGGGATTCGTGTTCATGAGAAGCCGCGACAGCTCCGGCCGGACGTTGGCCGACCACACGCGCGCCCAGGCGAGGAAGAACCGCTGGTCCGCGGTCAGCCCGTCGATCGGCGGCGGTTCCGGCCTTCCGGCGAGAGCAGCGCGATAGGCGCGGTAGGCGATTCCGAGCCCTCCCAGATCGGCGATCGACTCGCCCAGCACGAGCTTGCCGTTGACGTGCTGGCCTTCGAACGTGTACGCCGAGAACTGGTCCTCGACGCACTTGGCGCGCGCCTCATAGTTCTTGAGGTCCTCCGCCGTCCACCAGTCGGTCATGTTCCCGATCGCGTCGAACTTGCGGCCCTCGTCATCGAAGCCGTGCGTCATCTCGTGTCCGATGACCGCTCCCATCGCGCCGTAGTTGACGGCGTCGTCGGCCTTCGCATCGAAGAAGGGAGGCTGCAGGATGCCGGCCGGAAAGACGATCTCGTTCAACTGCGGATCGTAGTAGGCGTTGACTTCGGGCGGCGTCATCTGCCAGTCCTCGCGGTCCACCGGCTTGCCGACCTTGGAAAGGAGCCGCCGCGTCTCGAAGACCGAGGCGCGTTGCGTGTTGAGGACGTGGGGACCGCGATCGATCGTCAGCGCCGAGTAGTCGCGCCAGACGTCGGGGTAGCCGATCTTGGGGCGGAATGCCGCGAGCTTGTCCAGCGCCTTCGCGCGCGTGGCCTCGCCCATCCAGGGAAGCGTCTTCAAATCGTCGCGCAGGGCGGTCACGAGGTTTTTCACCATCGTGTCCGCGCTCGCCTTCGCCGCGGGCGGAAAGTAGTCGTGCACGTAGGCCTTGCCGAGGGCCTGCCCGAGGGCTGCATCGGCCGCGACGACGCAGCGCTTCCAGCGCACCTCGTTCTCCGGAGTGCCCTGGAGGATCTTTCCGTAGAAGGCGAAATCCTCGTCCACGAACGGTGTCGAGACGTCGCTCGCGGCCGAGTGGATGAGGTGCCAGCGCAGGTAGGTCTTCCAGTCCGAGAGCGGCGTGGCGCGGAGCTCCTTGTTGACGGCTTCGAAGAACAGCGGCTGCGCGACGTTGACGGCGGCCGGCGAGACCCCGACGGCCTTAAAGTATGCGGTCCAGGAGAAATTCGGAGTCAGTCGCGACAGCGCCGCGAGGTCCATGCGGTTGTAGGTCTTTTCCGAGTCGCGCGCCTCGTCCGGTTTCATGGAGGCCTCGGCGAGACGCGTCTCGATCGCCAGGACCGTCTTGGCGTTGGCCGCCGCCTGCGCCGCCGGATCGCCGAGCAGCTCGAACATCTTCGTCACGTGCGCCACGTATTGGTCGCGCAGCGTCTTCGAGGCGTCGTCGGTCTTCGTGTAGTACTCGCGGTCGGGAAGCCCGAGGCCTCCCTGCGACGCGATCGCGATGACTTCCCTGGAATTGCGGCGGTCCTGCTCCGCCGTGAAGTGGAAGACGACGTTGGAGAATCCCTGGAGGTGCGCGATCTGGGCCTGAAGGTCCGCCGTACTGGTGATCTTCTGGATGGCGTCGAACTCGGGCTTCAGCGGCTGGATCCCGGCGGCCTCGATCGCGGCCTCGTCCATGCAGCTCGCCCAGAAGTCGCCGATCTTGCGCTCGTCCGAGCCCGGCGCCGCGGGGTTCGCCGCCGCCTTCTCGAGGACCGTGTGCAGTTTGTCGCGGTTTTCCTCGAAGAGGATGCTGAAAGAGCCCCAGTAGGACTGATCCGGAGGGATGGGATTGGCCTTCAGCCAGCCGCCGTTGCCGAACTGGTCGAGGTTCGCGCAGGCCGAGGCGGAGCGGTCGAGGTCGGCCGGATTGATGCCGTGGATCTGGACGGCCGCGGAAGCCTGGCCCGTTGCCGTTGAGGCCGAAACCGCCGGAGTGGGCGCAGTCGCGGCGTCCGCGGGCGCGGCCGAAGGGGGCGGTGGAGAGGACGTCTTCGTGGCGGCGCATCCCGCTGTCAGGATGCAGGCGAGGGCCCCCATCGCGCGGAAGATCTTCACGGAACCTCCTTGGTCTCGCAGAGGACTACGCGGTCCGGTCCGCGGGGTTTCGAGGCCGGCGATCTTAACGCGCCGTGACGCAGAGCACGGGGCGTTGCCGGGGCGGGCGGTAACCTGTCGGTCCACACACGAAAAGGGGGGTTCCATGCGTCGGGTGTATATGCTCGTGGTGTCTTCCGCCCTCGCCACCGCGTTAGCGGCCCGGGCTCAAACTCAGCCGGATTCGGAGGAGCTCGTGCTCCAGTTCGCGCGGATTCTGCCGGCAGTCGCGTCCACGCCCGGCGTGGGGGGCTCGTTCTTCAAGACGTCGCTGCAGCTGTTCAATCCCTATTCGACGCCGCTCGCGGGCAAACTGGTTTTCCACCCCTTTGGCGTCCAGGGAACCACCTCCGACCCGAGCCTGAGCTTCAACCTGACCGCGGGGCAGTCGGTCTCCTACGACGACGTCGTGGTCGCGATGGGCCAGTCGGGACTCGGCACGCTCGACATCAACGTTCCCAACGCGTCCGCTCCGCCACTCATCCTGGCGCGCGTCTTCAACGACGGCGGAGACGCAGGCACGTCTGGCTTCACCGAGGAAGCCGTCGGTCCCACGGAGAGCGGGTCGGGCAGCCGCGTGCTGAAACCCAACACGATCGGGTTTCTCCTGGTGCCGCCGGATCTGTCCGCGTTCCGCTTCAACATCGGAGTTCGGACGCTGGCCGCAGGAGTTTCGCTGTCGATCTTCGTGCAGGATGCCGACGGAAACGCGACCTTCTTCACGCAGAAGAGCCTGGGTCCCAACATGATCGTGCAGCAGGAAGGAAGCGCATTCCTGGGGACGCCACTACCGCCCGGCGGAACGCTGCGATTGCAGGTGCAGGCCGGGGCCGCCGTCATCTACGGCGCGACGGCCGACAACATCACGCAGGACCCGAGCCTTCAATACGCGAGAGTGACGCCGTAGCCCCCTCTCCCTGACCCGATAACGCCGCGCGTCGCGCGGCGTTCCCTACTGCCGTGGGCTTGCCTCCGGGGGTGAGGGGGGCGCTTCCCCCTCACTGCATCAGCGGTTTTCCTGCGTCGGTTCCTAGGTTTTCCCCATAGAGAAGGCGCCCGTTCGACAACTTCGTGTCGCGCAGCGTGAGGGCGAGCGCTTCGGCCAAGGTCGTCACCGGGAACACCTCGATCTGCCCGCGGACCTCCTCGGAGAGGTCTTCGAGATCGGGCTCGTTCTCCTTCGGAATGACGATGTGCGTGATGCCCGCGCGCACGGCGCCGAGGATCTTCTCCTTCAGGCCTCCGATCGGAAGCGCGCGGCCGGAGAGCGTGATCTCTCCCGTCATCGCCACGTCGTGCCGCACCGGCCGCTTCGACAGCGCCGAGACGACGGCGGTCGACATCGCGATCCCGGCGGAAGGGCCGTCCTTGGGGATCGCCCCCGCCGGCACGTGGATGTGGATGTCCCGCTCGAAGTCCTTCTCATCGATGCCCAGCAGTGCCGCGTGCGAGCGCGCGAAGGACCATGCCGCGCGCGCGGACTCCTTCATGACGTCGCCGAGCTGGCCGGTCAGGATCAGCTCGCCCTTGCCCCGCATCGGCGTGGCCTCGACGAACATGATGTCTCCTCCCGCCGGCGTGTAGTACATGCCGGTCGCGATCCCGACCTGGTCCTGCGCCGCCATCTTTTCGGGATGCACGTGCGGGCGGCCCAGCAGCGGCCGG
>JBKOVK010000117.1:0-5002 GCA_046724475.1 Acidobacteriota bacterium
CTCGGCGCAGCCTCCTATTTCCACGCCCTGCTGGGCCGTGCGCTCGTGCCCGCCGCTCCGGCCAGGGAGGTCAAGACCGCGGGCATCCGATTGATCCCGGTCGACGGGAAATACAAAGTCTGGACGAAGAAGCTCGGGTCCGGGCCCATCAAGTTGCTCACACTGCACGGAGGCCCGGGTTTTACGCACGAGTATTTCGAATGCTTCGAGGATTTCCTGCCGCAGGCCGGAGTCGAGTTCTGGTACTACGACCAGCTCGGTTCCTTCTATTCCGATCAGCCCGACGATCCCTCGCTCTGGACCATCGATCGATTCCGCGAGGAGGTCGAGCAGGTGCGCACGGGCCTCGGCCTCGACAACTTCATCCTCTACGGCCAGTCGTGGGGCAGCATGCTCGCGATCGAGTACGCCCTGAAGTACCAGAAGCACTTGAAGGGCCTGGTCCTCTCGAGCATGACGGCGTCGATTCCTTCCTACATGTCCTACATCGCGAAGCTGCGCGCGGCGCTGCCGAAGGAAGTCCTCGCCACGCTCGAGAAGTACGAGGCGACCAGCTCTTACGACGCGCCCGAGTATCAGAAAGCGATGATGGAGCAGGTGTACAAGCGGCACGTCTGCCGGCTGGACCCGTGGCCGGACCCGCTCGACCGCGCGTTCAAGCACTTCAACCCTCAGGTCTACGGCACGATGCAGGGTCCTAACGAGTTCGTCGTGACCGGGACGTTCAAGGACTGGGATCGCTGGAAGGACCTTCCGAAGATCACGGTACCGACGCTCCTGATCGGAGCGCGCTACGACGAGATGGATCCCGAAGACATCCGCAAGATGGGCCGCCTGATCCCCAACTCGCGCGTCGTCATCTGCGACAACGGCAGTCATCTCGCGATGTGGGACGACCAGGAGGCGTACTTCAAAGCCCTCATCCCGTTCCTTCAAGACGTGGACAAGGGCCGGTTCGAGGCCTCGAAGACGCCAACGCGCTCGTGAGCGTGGCGCAGGGGAGGGGACGCCTCCTCGTGTTTTCCGATCCGGACTCCGTCGCCCGCGCGGCCGCCGAGGACTTCGCGCGCCGAGCCGCGGAGGCCGTCGCCGAATGGGGACGGTTCATGGTGGCGCTTTCCGGCGGACGCACGCCGCGACGTCTCTATAGCCTTCTGGCCGACGGGACATATCGCAAGACGATCCCCTGGGACCGGACGCACCTCTTCTGGGGCGACGAGCGCCATGTGCCTCCGGATGACCCGCAGAGCAACTATCGGATGGTCCGGGAGGCCCTCCTTTCGCGCATCGTCATCCCGGAGGCAAACGTCCATCGGGTCCTCGCCGAGCTTCCCGACGCTGCCGAGGCGGCGGGCCGATACGAAATCGAGTTGCGCGAGAGTTTCGGAACGCCCTTCGGGCAGACTCCGCGCTTCGACCTGGTCTACCTGGGACTGGGTCCCGAAGGCCATACGGCTTCGCTTTTTCCGGGGACGACGGCGCTGAAGATCCGGGACCGTCTCGTCGTCGCGACGTGGGTCGACAAGCTCGAAACCTTCCGCATCACCATGACCTACCCGCTGTTCGCCGAGGCAAGAGCGGTCGTGTTTCTGGTCGAAGGCGGGGAAAAGGCCGACATTTTGTCTTTGGTGCGAAATCCCGAGACGGCATCCGAGTACCCGGCGGGCCAGGTAGAGCCCCGAGACGGCGAGCTTCTCTGGTTCGCGGACCGGGCCGCCGCGGGTCAGGGCTCGGCCTAACACTCTTCTAAGGAGTGACTTTTCCGAGAAGACTCCGAAACCGCGCCTCCCGCATGGCATCCAAGGCTCCATGACGATTCATTCTTTCGGACCCCCCGGCGATCCCCGGCGCCGTCGGCTCTTCGACCTTCTGGCCTCCTCCGCGCCGGTGAGATCCGGCGGGGGCGTCACCGCGTACTACTCCTCGGACAGGCGAGGGCCCAGGATCTCCTTCCGGATTCCCGGGCCGGCGGGTGTCCGGGATCTCGAGGGGGGGGTTGAAACCGGGGCAGCGGCGATAAGATCTCGCGAATTCAAACGGTCCGGGACGCGAGCCGGATGGGCGAGTCACTCGACGGGACCATGGCGGTCTCGCCGATTCGTTGGGGAGCCTCCCGCGAAGGGGGCAACGAAAGGAGACGCTGGATGAAGAAAGGTGATCTGAAGGTGAAGGCTCTCGGCCTCGCGGTCGCGGGCGTCATCGCGGGCTCCGGCCTGATGGTGGCGCAGCAGGCCGGCGGGACGCAGGGCGACGAGAAGAAGCCGGCTTCGAGCGACGAGAAGGCCAAGGACAAGGCCGGAGCGGCGTCGGACAAGCACGTCTGCAAGGGCATGAACGCGTGTAAGGGCAAGGGCGGCTGTAAGAGCGGCGACAACGGTTGCGCGGGCAAGAACTCTTGCAAGGGCAAGGGCGGCTGCGCTTCGGCCGAGATGAAGCACTCTTGCAAGGGCATGAACGAGTGCAAGGGCCAGGGCGGCTGCAAGAGCGGCGACTCCGGTTGCGCTGGCAAGAACTCTTGCAAGGGCAAGGGCGGCTGCGCGGTTCCGGTGGCTCCGAAGAAGGCGGCCTAACTCGATCGTTCCTAGACCCCGGGGGCCGCGGAGATCCCGCGGCTCCCGGGCTCATCGGACCTCCAACCTTGATACCCGAAACCCGGAATCGCTGGAGCTTCCCCGACCTCGGTGTCGGCGTGGGCCTGCGTACGGTCCACTACGCGCACATCCTGGAAAAGAAGCCCGACGTCGACTTCTTCGAGATCCTCTCGGAAAACTACATGGACACCGGCGGGCGTCCGCTGTGGGTTCTCGAACAAGTCGCCGAACGCTACCCCGTCGTCCTGCACGGAGTGTCGCTTTCGATCGGCGGCTCCGATCCGCTCGACCGCCGCTACCTCGCGAAGCTGAAGTCCCTCGCGGACTCGACGCGCGCGCGCTGGGTGTCGGACCATCTCTGCTGGACGGGTGTTGCGGGGCGAAACACGCATGACCTGCTGCCGATGCCTCTGACGGAGGCGGCGCTGGCGCACGTCGCCGATCGCGTCAAGGCTGTTTCCGACGCGCTGGGCCGGCCGCTCTTTCTCGAGAATGCTTCGACATACGCCGAGTTTGCGGCGTCGAGCATGCCCGAGTGGGAGTTTTTCGGCCGGCTCATGGAGGCGGCCGACTGCGGGATGCTCCTCGACGTCAACAACGTCTACGTCAGCTCGTTCAACCACGGCTTCGATCCGAAGCGCTACATCGACGCGATCGATCCGTCGCGCGTGGTGCAGTACCACCTGGCGGGGCACACCAACAAGGGCACGCACATCGTCGACACGCACAACGACTACGTGATCGATCCGGTGTGGGAGCTCTACCGGCGCTCGGTCGCGCGCACCGGCCGCGTGGCCACACTGCTCGAGTGGGACGCGGACATCCCGGCGTTCGACGTGGTCCACGGCGAGGCGCAGAAGGCCCGCGCGTTCCGCGGGGAGGAGAAGGCCGTTGCCGCTGCCGCCTCTTGATCTCCCGCTCGCTCGCCTGCAGCGCTGGATGCAGGCGGTGATCGAGCAGCCCGGCACGGCCGAGGAAGCGGTCGTGGCGCCGGCGCCGCGCGAGGAGCTCGATCCCGAGGAGATCGAGCGCGTGATCCTTCCGTCGAAGACGCTGACGCCGGTCGAGCGGGTCGGCGTTTACCAGGGCATGTACCTGCTTCGCATGGTCGAGGCCCTCGAGAACGACTATCCCGCCCTGGCCCATTTCCTGGGCCAGGACGAATTCGCCGATCTCGTCACGCGTTACGTCGCAGCAAATCCTTCGCGCAGCTACACGCTCAATCGCCTCGGCGAAGCTCTTCCCGAGTTCATCCGCACGACTCGAGGGATCCGGAAGAAGGCGTTCGCCGCGGATCTGGCGCGACTGGAGCGCGCGGTCACCGAGGTCTTCGACGCGGAGCGGTCCCCGGCCTGGCCGGCCGAGGAGATCGAGCGAATGCCGCAGGAGGCCTGGCCGGGCGCCGTCTTCGTGCCGATCGCGGCGTTTCGCTTGCTCGCGTTCTCCTACCCGGTCAACGCGTACTTCCAGTCCGTCAAGGACGAGAACCATGACCACCCCGACACCGGACGGAAGCCCACTTTCGTCGCCGTGTGGCGCAAGGACTACGAGGTCTGGCGCCTGAACCTCGGCAAGGACGCCTACGAATTCCTCCGCGCGCTCGCGAGCGGGCGCCCGTTCGGGAAGGCCGTCGCCGCGACGGCGCGCAAGCTCCAGGGCAACGCCGGCGATCAGCTTTTCCGGTGGCTGCGCGACTGGGTCGCGGAAGGCATGTTCCAGGGCGTGCGGACCGGCTGAAGGCGCACGGCGGCCAAACCGCTCGTCCCGGATGTGCGCTGACCTCGCACGCGAATGGCTCGAGGCCGATGGACTCGGAGGGTTCGCGTCGGGCACGTCCGCGGGCATCCGCACGCGCCGCTACCACGCGCTGCTGCTGACGGCGACGACGCCCCCGACCGGGCGCATGGTCCTCGTCAACGGATTCGACGCCTGGGTCCAGACGCGGGCCGGACGCTTCGCGATCTCGTCACAAGCCTACGTACCCGACGTGACTTTCCCCGACGGCGCGTCACGCATCGCGGAGTTCGACTCCGATCCCTGGCCTCGCTGGATGTTCGCGCTTCCCGACGGGACGCGCGTCGCGCAGGAGATGTTCGTGCCCAAGGGATCCGCCACGGCGGCCGTCTCCTGGACGCTTCTCTCCGGCCCTTCTCCGGTCTCGTTGGATGTGCGACCGTTTCTCTCAGGCCGCGACTATCACGCGCTCCATCACGAGAGCCCGAGCCTGCGATTCGATGCGGCCGAGGAGCCTTCGGGACTCCTCCGTTTTCGCACGTACCCCGACGTGCCCTCGATCGCCGTGCGCTCGAACGGGACGTACACCCAGGCGCCGGAGTGGTATCGCAACTTTCTATACGCCGAGGAGCGCGCTCGGGGCCTCGACTTCACCGAGGACCTGGCCTCACCGGGAG
>JBKOVK010000053.1:0-15184 GCA_046724475.1 Acidobacteriota bacterium
CTGGCGGACGTGGCGGTGCACTTCTTCTCGCGCACGCGATGGGACCGGATGTTCACGGTCGTCAAGTAGAGCGGCCGTCGAGGCCGCTGCGGGAGCGGGCGGATCCGATCCTGGCCGCCATCGTCTTCGCCCTCTTCGCGCGCACGTTCCTCTTCCAGGCCTTCGAGGTCCCGAGCCGTTCGATGGAGAAGACGGTCCTGACCGGGGACCGCCTGCTCGTCAACAAGTTCGTCTTCGCGGCGGCCCCCGGAGCGCTGGCGAAGCTTCTGCCCTCGAGGCCGCCGCGCCGCGGCGACGTCGTCGTGTTCCGGTTCCCCGGGGATCCGCGCCGCGACATCCTCAAACGCGTCGTGGCGCTCCCGGGAGAGACGATCGAGATCCACGACCGCCGCGTTTTCGTCGACGGGCAGATCCTCCGGGAGCCCTACGCGTTCCACGCCGATGACCACGTCTGGCCCGACGATCCGGCGATTCCCGAAGAGCACCGCCGGCGCGACCAGCTCGCCCCGCAGACCGTTCCGCCCGGCGCGTATTTCGTCCTGGGCGACAACCGCGACGACTCGAGCGACAGCCGCACCTGGGGGCCCGTTCCCGCGAGTCACGTCGTGGGCCGGGCGCTCCTCGTCTACTGGTCGCTTCCCCCGCGCGCGTCCGACGCCCCTTCGGGCGGCGTATCCTGGCTCACCCGCCCGTTCGAAATCCTCTCGCGCACACGCTGGTCGCGGAGCTTCCTTCCGGTGCGCTGAGGTAAAATCAACCGACACACGCCCTAAGAAAGGAAAACGCATGAGGCGGTCGCGCGGAATCCGGGGAGGCGCCAACGTCGGCTGCATCGTCTGGCTCGTCATCCTCGGACTGGTCGGGTACGTGCTCATGAAGGTGATCCCGGTCAAGGTGGCCACCTCCGAGTTCTACGACACGATGCAGGAGCAGACGGCGTTCGGCTCCATCAAGGACCAGAAATTCATCGAGTACGAGATTCTCAAGAAGGCCGACGAGCTCAAGCTCCCGGTCAAGAAGGAGAATCTCAAGATCACCAAGACGTCCAACGCGATCACCGTCGAGGCGCATTACGAGATCACGATCGACTTCTTCAACGGGGCCTACAAGTACGTCTGGAAGTTCGATCCCGTGGTGACTCGCCCGCTCTTCGCGGTGTAGCGGCCGGGAGCCGCGTCCCATGGCGCGCGAGCCCGCCGGGCTGCCGATCTCGGAGGTCGCCCGGCGCACGGGCATCCCCGTCACGACGCTGCGCTTCTACGAGCGGGAGCTGCCCTCGCTCTTCCATGTCCGGAAGACTTCGGGCGGGCACCGCCGGTACGGCGAGACGGAGGTGAGCCGTTTCGTCACGGTCCGGCGTCTCACCGAGGAGCAGGGATTGCGCCTCGCGGACGTGCGCCGGGCGCTGCTCCCCTCGGACGAGCCCGACCCGCTGCGGGAGGAGCTCGACGGGATTCGGGAAGCCCAGACCGCACAGTCCGACGACCTCGATGCGCTCCGCCGGAGGGTCGGCGAGCTCGAGGCCCGGCTCGCCGCGCTCGAGGCCTCGGGACCTCCGCGCCGGCGGAGGTGGCTGCGCCGCCCCTGACGACGGTCCAGGAATTTTTCGTAGAATCCCCGGCTTGGGGAATCGTCAAGGAGAGTTTTGCCATGAAAGTCCTGCGTCTTGCGTTCTGCCTGGTCGCCCTGGCGGCGGCCGCGGCCGGCACGGCCCTCGCGGACGGTCCCGCGATCGGCGCGGCGGCCCCGAACTTCCAGCTCACCGCCATCGACGGAAAGAGCTTCTCGCTGGCTGATGCCGAGAAGCAGAACAACGCGGTCGTCCTGGTTTTCATCGCGACGAAGTGCCCGTACTCCAATGCCTACAACGACCGGATGAAGCAGATGGCAGAGGATTTCGCCAAGAAGGGCGTTCTCTTCGTCGGCATCAACAGCAACTCGACCGAGCCCGTCGAAGAGGTCAAGGAGCACGCCAAGAGCCATGGCTTCGGTTTCACGATCCTGAAGGATCCGGGCAACAAGGTCGCCGATCTCTATGACGCCAAGCGCACGCCCGAGGTGTTCATCGTCGACAAGGACGGCAAGGTCCGTTACCACGGGCGCATCGACGAGAACTACGAGGACGCCGCCAAGGTCACCTCTCCGGACCTGAAGAACGCGGTGGACGCGCTCCTTTCGGGCCAGGCGATCTCCAAGGCCGAGACCAAGGCCTTCGGCTGCACGATCAAGCGTGCTTAGGCGGGCGCACTGGACGGCGAGGGCGGCCCTGGCGGCCGCCCTTTGTCTGTCGCCGGCCTTCGCGCCCGCGGCCGAGGCTCCGCGACTTTCGGGCGAGCTCGACGCGAAGGGCCTCGCCGACGCGATCGGGAAACAGAAAGGCAAGGTCGTCCTGGTGAACTTCTGGGCGACCTGGTGCGTCCCCTGCCGCCAGGAGTTCCCGGACCTGGTGCGCCTGGAGAAGGCGTACCGCGGGCGCGGCCTCGCCGTTATCGGCGTTTCGACGGACCTCGCCAAGGACCTCCCGGCCGTCGAGAAGTTCCTGGCTGGCACCCGGCCCGACTTCCCGAACTACCGGAAAAAGAGCGGCGGCGACGACCAGAACTTCATCGAATCCGTGGACGGCAAGTGGGGCGGAGAGCTGCCCTACAGCGTCGTCTATGCGCGCGACGGCAAGAAGGCCCGGGTCCTCTCGGGCATGCAGTCGTACGCGGATTTCGAGAAGGCGGTATCGGCTCTTCTGAAATAGGTCCCCTGCCGGGGACAGACAATCCCGACATCCGGACATTTCGGCGCTCGTATCCGTAAGGTATAAAGCGCTTGGGGTTGGACCGGTATTTGCTAATGTTCAGCCTCGGGTCGGAAACGTCTGCATACAGGAGAACAAAGCAATGAAGCGACTCGCCATCTCCGCCCTGGTCTTGGCCCTCGCCGCCGCCCTTCAGC
The DNA here is from genome assembly GCA_046724475.1 of Acidobacteriota bacterium. Lineage (GTDB taxonomy): Bacteria > Acidobacteriota > Thermoanaerobaculia > UBA5066 > Gp7-AA6 > DAHUXD01. The sequence goes on from JBKOVK010000053.1 coordinate 2,944, forward strand.
TCCTGGCCGAAAGCCAGACTCCGGGCAGAGGTCCTCGGGTCGTCACGCGGCCAGGAGCTTCCGACGCCGCCGCGGTCGCCCCCAAGGCCACGGCCGCGGGCTATTCGGTGCAGGTCAACGTCGTGACCCGCGTGCAGGGTACCTCGCTCTTCAAGACTGCGATCGACGTCACCAACAACACCCAGACCGACGGCGTCACGGCGAACTTCCAGTACTGCTACAACACCAGCGCCGGCTTCGCGGGCTGCACGACCTCGTCCACCATCGGGCCGCTGCACCCCCTCGACAACTTCCACCAGGACGACATGGTCCAGTACATCGGCTCCCTCGGGCTGATCGACCAGAACGCGCAGAACTCCTCGTTCGGGACGCTGCTCGTGACGTTCGCCGGTCTCCCGTCCAACCACGGCTGGGAGGGAACAGTCACCGCCCGCACGTACAGCCCCGTCAGCACGGGCACCGGCACGGTCGCGATCGCGTATCCGGGGTCGCTCTTCTTCGAGTCCGCGAGCCTGACGCTCGTCGGAACCATCCGCGACACGCAGGAGCACCCGACCGACGCGGGGTCCCTCCGGACCAACCTCGGCGTGACCAACACCGACGTCTTCGGATTCGGTCCGGTCAACGCGCAGATCACCTACTACGACGTGACTCCCAACAGCCCGACGGCCGGCCAGAAGGTCGGCGACACCGTCAACGTCAACAACCTCTCGCCCGGCGAGGTGCGGCAGTTCAACAACGTCTTCGTGACGCACCACATCCCATCCGGGATCGACTCCTGCATCGCCTTCATCGACGTAACGAGCGCGCAGCCAGACCCCAACCACCCGGCGACGATCGAGGGTTACATCGTCGATCTGGACGGCGGCACGCAGGACGGCGCGTTCTTCGAGATGAAGTGCGCCGCGGGGTGCGCGACGTTTTAAGCGGCCCGCTGCGCGGGCCGACCGACATGTGAGGGGAAGTCGCCTCCGGACCCTCTCCCAGCAAAGGCTTTTCCGCCGCGATTCTGCCCGCGTAGCGATACCCTTCGGCCGCGATGCCGGCCACGGCTCAGGACGCCCCGCCCCCCACCTGGTGGAGCGATTCGCGGGCGGTGCTCGCGATCGTGGCCGTCTCGCTCGGGACGAAGCTCTTTCTCGCGTCCCACTACTACGGATTCCTGACCGGCGACGACGTCGAGGTCGTGCAGGCCGCGGCGAAGTACGCGCTGGGCTTCGAGTACCAACCCTGGTCGTTGCGCTGCCTCTTCCATCCGGCGCTACTGGTCTCACCGTTCGTGAAGGTGCTCGCAGGGTCGGGACCGGCGTTCGATCCCCTCCGCGTGGCGTGGGCGGCGTCCCTGCCCGCAATGCTCGCCTCGACCGCATCGATCGGGATGGTCTTCCGCTTCGCGGTGGTGCTGAGAGCGCCGCGCCGGACCGCGGTTCTGGCATCCGCTTTTTTCGCGACGCACTACCTCCCGCTCGCCTACGGATCCATGCCGTTTCCCAGGCCGATATCGACGATGTTTTTTCTCGCGGCCCTCCTCGCGGCGGCCGAGCCCTCCCGGGTCCGGGCGTTCCTGGGTGGCGTCCTGGTGGCGGCGGCGTTCGCCGTGCGCTTCAGCGAGGGGATCCTGCTCCTTCCGTTTCTGTGGTTCCTATGGCGCCGTCACCGGTCGGCGGCACTCGTGGTGGTCGGCGCGGCAGGCGCTCTATTCGGAAGCGGTCTCTTTGTCGGTCTCGTCGACGCGGCCACCTGGGGGCGCCCCTTTGCGAGTTTCTTCGAGTTCTTTCGGATCATGTATTTCGAACGGACCTCGGCCTTCTGGCGCGCCGACAAGCCGTGGTTCTGGTACGCCACGTCGGTGCTGCAGTGGGCCGGGCCTGCGGCGCTGATCCTCGTATTTCTTTCGTGGTCGCGCGCGCAGGCGCGGACCGCTCTCGTCGTCGTCGCCGCCGTCGTCGCCGGATACAGCGTCTTCGCCTACAAGGCCTACCGCTACCTGCAGGCCGCGATTCCCTTTCTCGCGATCGCGATGGCCTTCGGATACGGGCGGCTGCTCGAGAGCGAACGCCGCTGGCGGCGCTGGACGGGGGTATTGCTGGCGGCTCTCGCCGTGGGATGGAGCGTCGAAAGGACGGTCTCGCTGATGCGGGACCGGTCGATGGACGCGGTCGACGCCGCGCTCCTGCTCGGGCACCGGCAAGGGGGCCTCCTGGTCCTCGAGCAGGGATGGGCCTACGGCGGCCGGTTGATCCTCGGAAATCAAGTCGCGATTCGCGATTTGCCTCCGCAAACGCCGCTGGGACTCGAGCCGTCGGTCCTGCAAGGAGCGGATGCCGCGGCCTTCTACCAGCGCGATCTCTCGAAATCGGACCTCGACGTCCTGCGAGAGGCAGGGTTTCGGCGGATCGGCCGCTTCGACCGCTACCGCAAGCCGGTCGCGGTGTTCGAGCGGCGGTCTCGCTGAGGATCGCCGGATCCCTCGCTACGCTCGGGAATGACATCGCCGCCGACAGCGGCGGCGATGTCAAATCCGGCTGGGACGGACTCCCCCGGCCGCGATGTCGCGCCGAAGGTGCTTGCCCTCGAACTGGATCCGGTCCGCCGCTTCGTAGGCGCGCGCCGCGGCCTCGGTCATCGATGCGCCGGTGGCCGTGACGACGAGGACGCGTCCGCCCGCGGTGACCAGCCGGTCTCCGTCCCGTGCGGTTCCCGCGTGGAAGAGCTCGATGCCCGGCATCCGCGCGGCGTCCGCCAGCCCGGTGATCGGCTTGCCGTGCTCGTAGTTGCCGGGATATCCCTGCGCGCAGAGCACGACACCCACGCAGGCTTCGTTCTTGACCTCGAGAGGGAGAAAGCGCTCGAGGCCTCCGGTCGCCGCCGCCAGCAGGACCTCGGCCATGTCGGATTTAACCCGCGGAAGGATGGCCTCGGTCTCGGGGTCTCCGAACCGAGCGTTGTACTCGAGGACCTTGGGTCCCGACTCCGTCACCATCAGACCGGCGTATAGGACTCCCCGAAACGTGCGCCCCTCGGCCTGGAGACCCCGGAACGTGGGCCAGAGGATGTCCTTCAGGACCTGGGACGCCGAGTCCGCGTTCAGGACTCCCGCCGGCGAATGGGCGCCCATTCCTCCCGTGTTGGGCCCGCGGTCACCCTCGTAGACCTTCTTGTAGTCGCGCGCCGTCGGAAGCGGCACGCACACCTCGCCGTCGAAGAGGGCCATGAACGAAGCCTCCTGGCCCCGAAGGAACTCCTCGACGACGATCCGGTCGCCCGCCGCGCCGAAAACCCGCTCCTGGAAGAACAGCTTCAGGGCGCGGCTGGCGTCGTCGTCGGATTCGATGATGAGGACGCCCTTTCCGCCGGCCAGGCCGTCGGCCTTCAGCACCACCGGGAAGCCGAAGCGCTGGATCGCCTTCTTCGCTTCCTCGGGGGTCTGGCAGACGACGGCTTCAGCCGTCGGGATGTTGTGCCGGCGAAAGAACTCCTTGGAGAAGACCTTGGACGACTCGATCTGCGCCGCCAGGCGCGTTGGCCCGAAGATCGGGAGCCCGCGCTTCGTGAACTCGTCCACGATCCCGAGCGACAGGGGGAGCTCGGGCCCCACGACCGTCAGGTCGACACGCAGCTTCTGAGCGAGGTCGGCGATCTCGACGGTGTCTCCGGCCGACACCGGTAGGCAATCCGCGACCTCGGCGATGCCTGGGTTGCCGGGAGCGCAGAAGATCTCTTCGACCGCAGGACTGCGGTGCAGCGACCAGCAGAGGGCATGCTCGCGGCCTCCGCCGCCCACGACCAGGATCTTCATGCGGCGGCATTGTAATGGAGGCGCGCAGAATGCGCCTCACCGCGGATGCTTGCGGCTCTTCTTGCGCGCGCCTTTCCACTTCGACTCCGGTTTCGCGGCGGCGCTTCCCGACAGCGGCACGACCTCGATCCGATCGTGACGGCCGGGCATCGCGACGAGCGTCTCGAGCGAACCGTAGGGCTCGAGCTCCAGCCCGAAGCGGCCGCGCTGGCGCACGGCCGAATCGCCTCCCAGAGAGCGGGCCTCGAACGCGAGGCTCTTGCCCTGCCAGCGCCGGCCTCCCATGTTCTGCGCGCGCACGCGGCACAACGTCACCTGGTCGCTCGACGTGTAGGGATCGCGAGTGATGGTGAGACGAACCTCCACCCAGGGATCGGAAGACGGCGGCCCGGCCATCAGGAGAAGGAGAAATCCGAGGATCGGTTTCATTTTCGGCTCCTTTCACGAGGAGCCGATGGAGCGCCGACTCGATGAGGAGCCCAGATTCTAGCGCGCCGTCGGGCCCATTTGACAGGAGGAAGCCCCGGGTTTACCGTTTGGCCAGTTCTTTGATCCGTCCGGGCGCCTCGGGCGCACCGGCCGCATCCAGAGTGGGCGAGGGACCGGCCCGACGACCCCACGGCAACCGGACCGCGCGTCGCGGCGCGATCGACAGGTGCCAATTCCGGATTCCTCCGCAATGCATGCGGCGGAAGAAGATGAGGAGGCGCCGCGACCGGTCCCCGAATGGACCGGCGCCTCCCGCATGGGGAGGCTTTTTCGTCATGGGCGGGATCCGATGAAGAAAGACTTTCGCAAGACCCTCTCCGAAGAGGTTCTGCTCGCCGACGGGGCGATCGGGACCCTCCTGACGTCGCGCGGCGCGTCGCCCCAGCAGGCGCGCTCTCCCCTGAACCTGTCGGATCCCGAATCGGTCCGCGAGGTCCACGAGGACTACCTCGAGGCCGGGGCGCGGATCCTGACGACCAACACGTGGGACGCCAATCGCGTCAAGCTGACCGCGCACGAGTGGTCGGATTCCCTCGAGAAGATCAACCGCGAGGGCGCCCGGCTGGCGAAGGAAGCCGCGGCGGGCGAGCTCGTCTTCGTCGCGGGCTCGATCGGACCGCTCGGCGCGCTGGTCAAGCCCTATGGCTCACTGCAGCTGTCGCAGGTGCGCGAGGTCTTCGAGGAGCAGGCACGCGCCCTGCTCGAGTCGGGCGTGGACCTGATCCTGCTCGAGACCTTCGGCAGCATGCTCGAAGCCGCGGAGGCCGTTCGCGCCGTTCGCGGACTTTCGGCCGGGATCCCGATCGTCGCGGAGATGACGTTCCTCGCCGACGGCCGGACGGCGTTCGGCGAGGCCGCGGGTCACGCGCTCTCGACGCTGGCGCTGGCCGGAGCCGACGTGGTCGGAATGAACTGCACCCTCGGACCTCAGGAGACGCACGACCTTTTCACGAAGCTGCCGGCGACCGTCTCCGTGCCGCTGTCGGCCATGCCCAACGCCGGATACCCGAGCGTGGTCCACGGGCGCAACGTCTACCTCTCCTCTCCGGATTACCTCCGCGAGTACGCGGCCGCCTTCGTCGAGGCGGGCGCAGCGATCGTCGGGGGCTGCTGCGGCACGACGCCCGAGCACATCCGCGCGATGGCGCGCGAGGTCTCGGGACGCAAGCGCGCCCAGGGCGCCCGGCCGGTCACCGTCGTGCTCGAGGCCGAGGTCGAGCACATCGCCGAGCCCTCCATCGAGACGTCGCGGCTGAAGCGGCGGCTCGCCGCCTCTGAAGAGTTCATCGTCACCGCCGAAGTCGAGCCTCCGAAGGGCGCCGACTGCACGTCGGCGATCGAAGGGGCGCGCCTGCTCAAGGCCGGCGGCGTGGATGCCGTCAACGTCACCGACAACCCGATGGCGCGTCTCCGGATGTCGTCGATCGCCGTCGCGGCTCTGATCCAGCGCGAGACAGGCCTGGACGCGGTGGTTCAGATCACGACGCGGGACCGCAACGTTCTGGGCCTCCAGTCCGACCTGCTCGGCGCCGGGGGCCTGGGAATCAAAGCGATTCTCTGCCTCGGAGGCGACCCACTGAAGATCGGCGACTATCCCCAGGCCAAGCAGGTCTCGGAGGTGGACGTGCTCGGCCTGCTGCGTATGGCCAAGGGTTTGAACTCCGGCGCCGACCTGGCCGGCAACGCCATCGGCGCTCCGACGCGCTTTTCCATCGCCTGCGCTGCCAATCCCGCGGCGGCGGACCAGGAGGTCGAGTTCTCGAAGCTGCGGGCCAAGATCGAGGCCGGGGCGACGTTCGCCCAGACGCAGCCGGTCTACGACCTCGACGCCCTCGCGCGCTTCCTCGAGCGTCCCGAGGCGAGGGCGATCCCGATCCTCGTGGGCCTGATTCCGCTGCTCTCGCTCAAGCAGACGCTCTTCTTCGCCAACGAGGTGCCGGGAATCGTCGTGCCCCCGGCGATCCAGGACCGCATGCGGAAGGCGGCCGAGAGCGGCACCGAGCACGAGAAGGCCGAAGGACTCGCGATCGCGCGCGAGCTCGCCGCGGGGATCGCCCGGCTGGCCCGGGGAATCCACGTCATGCCGATGGGCCGGTACAAGACCGCCGGCGAGATCCTCTCCGCGCTGCCCGCCCGTGAGGCCGCTCCGCGCAGCGCCTAGCCGGAATCCGCACGCTCTGGAACGCGTTTTCCGGAGGGGGCCGGAGTTCAATAGAATTCGGCCCAGCGGTGCCTCGAGAAGCGGCCCGCCCCGGAGGAGAACCATGAAGTCGACGACACGGATCGCCGCGGGTCTCGCGGCTGCTTTTCTCGCCTCGGGCTACCTGTACGCCGGCGCGCAGTGCCGTCTGAAGGGCATCGTCACCGACGGGACGGGAGCTCCCATCGATGGCGCGACGATCATCATCACCACGCCCAGCATGAACAACTTCAAGACGACGGTGAAGACCGACAAGAAGGGCGAGTACCTGACGCTCTTGAACGATTGCACGATGGCCTACCACGTGCGGGCCGAGAAGGAAGGCTTCGCGGCGACCGAGGCTGACAAGAAGATTCCGGTCGGCGATATCGGCAGCGTGGACCTGAAAATGATGTCGGCCGAGCAGGCGGCGGCGAAGGCCAATCCGGCCGCGGCCGCGGCTGCGGCCAAGCAGATGTCCCCGAACGACCAGGCTGCGCAGACGTTCAACGCGGGCGTGGAGGCGCTGAACGCGGGAGACAAGGCTGCGGCCGAGAAGAAGTTCCTCGAAGCCGTCCAGAAGAACCCGGACCTTCCGGCCGGCTGGAACGCCCTCGCGCAGATCGCTTACGAGAAGAAGGACTGGGCCAAGGCGGTCGAATACGGCCAGAAGGCCACGGACCTCGATCCCTCGCTGACGAGCCTCTACTCGATGATGGCCGACGCTTCGCGCCAGGCGGGTGACAAGAAGGGGGCGGCCGAGTGGCAGGCGAAGTACGCCGAGGCCAATCCGGACTCGCCCGAGATCCTCTACAACAAGGCCGTCGACGCCTACAACAAGGGAAAGATGAAGGACGCGGAGGCGGCGCTGACCAAGGTCGTCGAGGCCAAGCCCGACAACGCGAGCGCCCACTATCTGCTGGGAATGGCGAGCTTCAACCTGAACAAGAAGGCGGCCGCCAAGGAGCACTTCGAGAAGTACCTGGAGCTCGACCCCAACGGGAAAGACGCCGCGACGGTGAAGGAGCTTCTGCCGCTCCTCAAGTAGCCGCGCTGTCGCGCGTCAGGACTACTTCTTCTCGAGCCGGCCGATGAGCCGGTGCAGCCAGCGCAGCATGGCGTCGAAGACGTCGGGCTCGCGGCGCCGGCGGGCGAGCGAGAAGGAATCTTCGAGCGCGACCGCGCGCACGGTAGCGGTGGGCCGGTTGTGCACGAACTCGAGGTCGTAGGGGATTTGCATGATGGACGGAATTCGGAGCAAGCGCCGCGCCACGAACGCCGCCTTCCCAACCTCCTGAAATGACGACACTTCGCGGTGGCCCCGACCCGTGGTCTGACATCCGACGCGGTGTCGGAAAACACAATCGGGACACTTTCTGACACCCCGCGCAATTTGCGCCGGGACGATGCCGGGATGAAGAATCCTGGCGTGGGCCGAAAGGGTGCGTTCAAGGACCGTCCGCTGTGGCGACGGCTCCAGGCCATCCACCACGAGATCAAGGACGGCCGGCACCCCAATACGAGCTCGCTGGCCCGACAGCTCGCCGTTTCCTCTAAGACGGTCCAGCGGGACATCGACTACCTCCGCGACGAGCTGCAGGCTCCGATCGAGTTTCGCCGCGAGGAAAACGGCTACGCCTACGCGCGCAAGGACTACGTGCTGCCGTTCCTGCCCATCGACGGCCAGGACCTCTTCTCCATCGGCGTGGCCGCGCAGGTCATGGCGCTTCTGGGCGGTACGCCCATCGCACAGAGCCTCGCGTCCTGCTACGAGCGTCTGGCGCGCCTGATGCCGCCCGGCGTGCGCGTGGCGCCGGAGATCGTGCGGGAGAAGCTGACGCTGCGCGCCGCCGCGTTTCGTCCGGTGCGCGAAGAGACGTGGCAGGCCGTTGCGGATTCGTTCCAGAAGGGCGTCGCCCTCTCGGTCCGGTACCGGCACCCGGGAGAGGAGCCGGGCGAGCCCCGGATCCTCAAGCCCTATGCGCTGGTGCTGGCCGGCCGCGACTGGATGGTCCTCGCCGACGACTCCGGCAAGATCAAGAACTTCTACCTCGCGCGGATCGAGAGCGCGCAGACGACCGGCGAACGCTACGCAATTCCGCGCGACTTCGACGCCGATGCGTTCTTTCGCCATACGTTCGGCATCTTCGTCGGAGGAAAGGGCGCGCCGTTCCGGCTGCGCGTGCGCTTTTCGCCGGAAGCATCGGGCGAAGTGCGGGAGATGGTCTGGCATCCGAAGCAGAAGATCGAGGCCGGCGCGGGAGGCGAGGCCATCCTCGAGCTGCCGGCCGAGTCGCTTCGCGAGGCGCGCCGCTTCATCCTGACCTACGGGCGGGATGCCCAGGCTCTCTCGCCGACCGAGCTCGTCGACGACATGCGGGCCGAGGTCGAAGCCATGTCTCGCCTCTACGAGGAATCTTCCGGCGCGACGCGGAACAAGAAGCGCCCCTCCGGTGGTTCTTAGAGCCGCATGCGTCGCGCCGCCGCCGTGGCCCTGATTCTTTGTCCGATCCTCATCGGCTGCTCGGCCGCCGCAGCCGTGCGCCCCGCGGCGTATCCGGACGCGGACGTCCCCTGCCCGGGAGGGCTGAAGACCTGGAACCTGAAGGTCCTCGACCGGCGGGCCCGGACGGAGTCGAGCGACAAGGTCGTCGCCACAGTAAGCGACGCGATCGAAAAGTCGTTTCCGGGATGCCGCTGGGTCGCCGAAGAGGGGCAGCCCGTGATCGAGATCGAGATCCATGCGTTCGGCGCCGAGAAGCAGGGCGAAGTTTGGGACGCGACCGCCTCGTGGACGGTGACGGCGTCGAGCGCCATGGGCAGCACGCTGCTCTCCTTCGAGGCCGACGAGACCGTTTCGCGGCCGAACTACCGCGGATTCGACAACGAGAAGGAGGCTCTGACCCAGGCGTACAACGCGGCCGTCGAGCGAACCGTCAAAGGGCTGCGCACGGTCCGCTCGTCGCAGGCGCGTCCTCGCGAGGGGACGCGTGACCCGTGGCGGGGTCAGTTGCGTCCCGCACCTGCAAACCTCTAAACCCATGACAGGCCGTTTGATCCTCGCTTCGACGCCGCTCGTCCGGAGGGGTTCTCGGCTGGAACGGAACTCGCAATCGGCGCGTTACGGAGGTTCTATGAGAAGGCTTCTTCGCAAGGTCATCCCGGCGCTCGTGGTCCTTCTGTCGGCCCCGGCGCTCTTCGCCGACAAGAACGACGACCGCGTCTATCAGATCGCTTCCATTCTTTCAGGCACCTTCGAGGGATCGACGCCCGGCAATCGCCTCACGCTCGACATCAGCAACATCACCGTGGACCCGAACCACCCCTACGACCTCTTCCTGCGCGTGAGCGGCCAGTTCGAGAAGACCAACGTGCAGCAGCAGGGTCTCATCCGAATCGAGGCGCAGGGCAACGACGTCTACTTCACGTACATCCCGCACTTCAATCCGAACGTGACCGCGCTCTCGATGGATGCCGGCCGCTTTACCGAACGGGAGCTGACTTCGGCCTGCAGCTTCGTGCTCAAGCCCAAGGGCGACGGCTTCGCGGGCGACACGCTCGGCACGACGTCGTGCGCGCTCGCGATGCAGGGCGCCTTCGGCAAGTGGTCGCTCGAGCTCGAGCCGGGGAACCTGAAAGTCCAGAACGTCGAGACGGCGGAAACGCTGCGCTGGCGGCTGACGGGAAAGAAGGAAGCCAAGAAGTAACAGACGGCGGACGGCAGACGGCAGAACCTTCCGCGATCTGCCGTCTGCGATCTGCGGTCTGCTTCTATCCTCCCTCCGGAAGGAACTTTTTCGCGATTGCCTTCACGGACTCTGAGAAATCGCCCTTGATGATCCAGCGCAGGAAACCCGGTTCCTCCCGGCTGATGTCCTTCAGCAGCCTCCCCCGATTCTTGCCGAAATTGACCGTGGGCTCGCCGTTGACGAGTCGGAAGCGCCCTTCCGGATCCAGGTCCTGGTCGAGGCCGGCGCAGAACTGGTCGTGCAGCTCCGCCACCGTGTGCGGCAACTCGGCGTAGCGGACCAGCTGTCCCGCCAGGACGCGCAGCGTCATTTCCGCGTCGGCCAGCGCGCCGTGCGCTCCGTCGTGCTCCGCCTGGCAGTAAAAGCGCGCCGCAGCGGCCAGATGCCTCGGCTCGCGCGAAAAGAAGATGCGCTGGGCGTCCACGAGCCGGCGGTCCGATATGTCGAAGGGGATGCCGGCGCGGAGAAACTCGGTGCGCAGCACGGGAAGGTCGAGCCCCACGATGTTGTAGCCCGCCAGGTCGCAGCCTTCGAGGAACGCGGCGAGCTCCGCCGCGGTCTCCCGGAATCGGGGCGCCGAGGCGACGTCGGCGTCCGAGATCCCGTGGATGGCGGTCGCCGCGGGAGGGATCGGAATCCCGGGATGGAAGCGGCGCACCCACGCCTCACGGCGGCCGTCCGGGTGGATCTTGACGCACGCGATCTCGACGATGCGGTCGGCCCGGGAGTTGATGCCGGTGGTCTCCGTGTCGAAGAAGACCAGAGGGCGCTCGAGGACGAGAAGGCCCTGCAGCACGGGGAAATCGTAACTCAGGCGCCCTTCAGTAGTTCTCGGAGAACAGCCAGAAGAACACCTCGCCGAGGCGGGCCCCAAGGCCGCGCTTCTTCCAGCTCGCCTTGGTCAGGTTCTCGCACTTGGCCTGGTCGGCCAGGACCATCGCCTCGACTTCTCCGGCGAAGCCGGCGTCGTAGACGGCGATGTTGACTTCGGCGTTCTTCTTCATCGACCGGTTCACGAAGTTGATCGAGCCGATCGTGGACCAGATTCCGTCGACGACCATGACCTTGTTGTGCATCATCGTCGGCCGGTACTCGTAGATTTTCACGCCCGCGTCGAGGAGCTCGCCGAAGTGGTAGTGCGCGGCGGCGCGCACGTTCGGGGAGTCCGTGTGCGCGCCCGGCACGATCACGCGGACGTCGACGCCGCGTTTGGCGGCCTCGACCAGGCCGGTGCGGATCTGGCGGTCCGGGACGAAGTACGCGTTCTCGATCCAGATCTTTCGCTGCGCCGCCTGGATCGCCATGTAGAGGACCAGCTTGGACACCGAGATCGAGTCGGTGCGGGACGCGGCGATGACCTGGGCCAGGACGTCTCCCGCTCGCGGCACCGGGGGGAACTGCCGATCGCCGTTCAAGACCTCGCCGGTCGTGTGGACCCAGTCCTGCGCGAAGACGTGCTGGAGCTGGACGACGACCGGACCGCGAACTTCGACCATCGTGTCGCGCCACTCCTTGGGATTCCGCGCATCGCCCAGCCAGCGGTCGTCGAAGCCGTGGCCGCCGCAGTATCCGACCTTGCCGTCGATGGTCAGGATGCGCCGGTGAGTCCGGTTGCCCACGCGATCGATCGAGTAGATTCTCAGAGGCTTGTAGGTCCGCACGGAGACGCCCGCCGCGGTCATCTGAGCCTCGAGCGGCCCGAGGCTCGAGCCCCAGCCGTCCACCAGCACGCGGACTTCGACGCCGGCGCGCGCTCTTTCGGACAGCGCTTCGGCCAGCTGTTTTCCGATGACGCTATCGGAGAAGATGTACGTCTCGAGATTCACGGAGAGCTTCGCCGCAGCGATCTCGGCGAGCATCGCGGGGAAGAGTCCGTCCCCGTTCAGGAGCAGGCGCGCGGCGTTGCCGGGAACCATCTCGGTTCCGAGGCCGTCGAGCGAGCGCAGGAACTGCGGGCTTTCCACGCCGTAGCTCGGCTCGAACTGGTAGTTCGTCCGCTTCTCGGAAAAGATGTAGGAGCACCCG
>JBKOVK010000037.1:0-18365 GCA_046724475.1 Acidobacteriota bacterium
TGTCGGGCCTGCGCAACGTCATCGGCGCGCTCGACCTCGACCACACTCTGACCTCGCGCGACACCATCAACACGCAGCTGCGCTCGGCGCTCGATCAGGCCACGCAGCAGTGGGGCGTGAAGATCATGCGCGTGGAGCTGAAGAACATCGATCCGCCCCAGGACATCAAGCTGACGATGGAGAAGCAAATGACCGCCGAGCGCACCCGCCGCGCGATGGTCACCAACGCGGAAGGCGAGAAGGCGTCGGCGATCCTGAAGGCCGAGGGGCAGAAGCAGTCGCAAATCGTCAGCGCGGAAGGTGAGAAGCAGTCGCGGATCCTGGAGGCCGAAGGACAGGCCGCGGCGCGGCTGCGCGTGGCCGAGGCCGAGGCTCAGGCGATCAGGGTCGTGGCGGACGCGATCGGCGCCGCCGGGAATCCCGCCCAGTATCTGATCGCCCAGCGCTACCTCGAAGCGTTCTCCCAGCTCGGCGCCAACGCCGACCGGATCGTCTATCTGCCCTGGGAAGCCTCGGGTGTGCTTGCCTCGCTCGGCGGAATCCGGGACATCGTCTCCGGCGGCGGAGCCGAGGGGGCGGCACCCACGACGCCGGCCGCGCCGCCTCCGCCGACGCCTCCCGGACCCAGGCCGGCGCCCCCGTACCGGTGACGATCAGCCGATCGCGTCGATCACAGATAGCGCCTTCTCGATCTCGCCGAGGTCGTTGCCGACGTGCGGGGAGAACCGAACGGCGCCTTCCCGCGGGGAAACGATGACGCCGCGAGCCTCGAGGTCCTTGGCCCAGGAGCGGGCATCGCGCGAGGGAGGGACGGCGCCGAGAATGCCGGAGCGGAAGGGCTCGGGCGTGACGATCTTCCAATCGCGAGAGCGCAAGCCGTCGGCGAGAGCCCGGACGAGCTCGAGCACGCGCCTGTGCGCCGCCTCGGCGCCGATCTCCGCCAGCAGGTCGAGGGAGGCGGAGAGACCGATGATGTGGTCGGTGGGAAGCGTGCCCGGCTCGTAGCGCCGCGCGCCCTTGTAGAGCGTGGCGCGGGAGCCGAGATAGTCCCCCTCGGTCTTCGAGTTCCACCAGCCGCTCGCGATCGGCGGGATCCGTTCGGCCGCGTTTTCGGCGACGTAAAAGACGGTGCAGCCCTCGGCGCCGTAGAGCCACTTGTGCGAATCGGCGGCCAGAACGTGCACGCCGGCGCGGTGCACGTCGATCGGCAGGAGCCCCAGTCCCTGGATGCCGTCGACCACCAGGAGGATCCCGCGCTCGCGGCAGAAGGCTCCCAGCTCCTCGAGGGGAAAGACCCAGCCGTTGTGGAAGGCCACCCAGGACACGGCGATCACGCGCGTCTTCGCGTCGACCCGCGGGGCCACCTCCGCGAGACCGACGCGACCGCCTCGGTTTTCCGCCGTGCGGCACTCGACGCCGCGGGCCTCGAGGGCCTGCCAGGGATAAGCGTTCGAGGGGAACTCCAAGTCGGAGGTCACGACGTTGTCGCCCAGCTTCCACGGAAAAGCCAGGGCGACGTAATTCAGCGCCCAGGACGTGTTCGGCAGAAACCCGACCTCGGCGGTCGAAGCGCCGATGAAGCGCGCCGCCTTCTCCCTCGTCTTCTCGATGTCGCCGAACCAGCGCCGCCAGTCGGCCGCGCCGCGGTCGCGCATGTTCTCCAGCTGCGCGGTCATCGCGTCGGCCACGCGGCGGGGCATGGGAGAGACCGCCGCGTGATTCATGTAGACGAGGTTGCGACGGACAGGGAACTCGCGATCGAGGCTCTCGGGCGAAAAATCGAAACCCACGGCGGTCAGGTCAGGGCGTTGCAGAGGCCGAGGAGCAGGCCGACCAGCGCGATGCCGATCACCATCGCGTGATTCAGGCGCGCCCAGCGGGGATGCGACTTCGCCAGGAAGATCAGGCCGACGATGCTGCCGATGGCGAGCACCGCCATGAGTGTCAGGCCGGCGTGCGCACGGCCCATGCTGAAGCCCAGCATCAGGATCACGATTCCGACGCAAAAACCGAGGAAGAAGCCGAGACAGCCGTCGAATCGCGTCAGACGCGGAGGCGCCGGCGGCTGCGGGGCCTGCGGGGGCGGGGGAGGTGGGGAGGGGGCGTTCACATTACACCTGCTGGAGCCGAGAGGGCCCGGGCGGCCTCGAGCTGGGCCTCCCGTCCTTCCCGGTAGAAGAGGTTGTACGTGTCGAACGGGATGATCCGGCCGTCGGGATGCGCGATGTGGATGCAGGAGCGCTTCACCGACCGGACGTCGAAGTTGTAGGCGTCGAGAAACTCGATGATCAGGACGCGGAACACGTTGTCGTAGCCGAGTGAGGCGGGGGCGTCGACCCTGGGAAGGCAGCACAACAGATCGCGCAGCGAACCGGCGGCCGATTCCGGCGACGCCGCCGTCGAGAAGAGCCGGAGAAACTCGGCGCGCAGTCGCGGATCCTTCTCGTACACGATCGTGTTGCCCGTCCCTTCGAGCAGGACCGACGGATCGAGCAGTCCGGTCAGAGGCACCACGGATCCCTCGCGCTTGAGCGCGTACGCCATCGCGATGCCGTCGGGATGGCAGGGCACCGGAAGGATGTCGCGAGGCTGGAAGACGGAGCTCTGTTTCAGGATCTCCTTCCGAATCTCCGACAGCGTGAGGCGGTCGCGGGCGGGATCGTAACCCTCGAGGCGGCCCGCCGCCTGGACCGGCTGGAACGTGACCCCGCGAACACAGGGCTGTTCCAGCGCGAAGTCGATGATCTCGCCAATCTCGCCGTCGTTGACGCCCTTCTTCACCGTCACGACCAGAGTCGTCGAGAGGCCGGCCTCGTTCAGGTGCTCGAGGGCGCGCCGCCGCACCTCCCGCAGATCCACTCCTCGCAAATCGCGCAGCGGCGCTTCCCGCAGCGAGTCGAACTGCAAGTACAGCTCGAATCCGGGCGTGTAGCCCTTCAGACGCGCCACGAACTCGCGGTCCTGCGCGATCCGCACGCCGTTGGTGTTGACCATGAGGTGCTTGATGGGCCGCGCCTTCGCCATGTCGAGGATCTCGAAGAAGCGGCTGTGGATCGTCGGCTCGCCGCCGCTGATCTGGACGACGTCGGGCTCCTTCTCGTTGCGCACGAGCGCGTCGAGCATCCTCTCGATCTCGGGCAGCGAACGCTCGGTCGGGCGCGCGGGCGAGGACTCGGCGTAGCAGATGGGGCACGCCAGGTTGCAGCGGTCGGTGATCTCGACGAGTGTGAGGCAGCTGTGCTGCTCGTGGTCCGGGCAAAGCCCGCAGTCGAAAGGGCAGCCGTAGTGGATCGGCGTGTTGAAGTGGTACGGGAGCTGGCCGGGCTTGAGCGACCGGCGCGAGAGCCGGTAGTAGTCGACGTCAGTCGAGATCAGGACTCTCTGTGGCCCGTGCGTGGGGCACCACTTTCGGAGAAAGACGTTGTCGTCCTGGATCAGGATCTTCGCCTCCACTTTTCGCAGGCAGGACGAGCAGAGGCTGCTGGTCAGGTCCAGGAAGACGTATGGGCGGTCAGGCAAGGACCAGCTCCTTTCCGCGCGCGACGGCCTCGCGCCTGCGACGGACGAGAACAACGAGGGCGGCGGCGACGCCCACGATGCAGGCGAGCTGAATCGCCGTCAGGCCGAACGGCGAGATCGGGCGCCCGGGCTTCGAAAAATCGATCCCGAGGCGGAATGCGCAGTAGGCGGCGACGAAGATGAGGAAGCTATCGCCGGGGCGCAGCCTCGCCCGCATCCGGATGAGCACCGCGCCGCAGGCGAGGAGGAATACGATCTCGTAGAGCTGCACCGGATGGCGCGACACGCCGTCGCCCAGGTCCACGCCCCACGGAAGCGTCGTCGGGGAACCGTAGGTGCCATCGGACAGGCCGGCGAGAAAGCAGCCCACGCGCCCGACTGCCATCGCGCCGATCAGCGGCAGCACGAACGCATCGCCGGTCGGACGGCGGATCCCGAGGCCTCGCTTGGCGATCTCGACGGCGATCCAGCCACCGAGGATGCCGCCGACGATCGTCTTGCCGTCGGCCGCGCCGTCGAGCCACGCGAGCAGCCGCGAGCCCCCGAGGGCGCCGACGCCGGCTGAGAGCAGAAGCGCGAGGTCGCGTCCTTGAGGCAGAGAGCGCTCGGGGAACCGCCGCCGCTCGATCCGATAGATCACGAAGCCGACGGCGTAGGCCAGCGCTTCGAATAGCGAATGGACCAGGAGCGCGCGAGGCGCTGGAAGCATTGCCGGAATCCTATCCCTGCCCGGTGAGCCTCCGGTAGAGCGCCTCGTAGTCGGAGACCATGCGGGCCGCGCTGAATCGCTCCTCGGCCCGGCGGCGGCAGGCCGCGCGGGACAGATCGCCGACGCGGGCGGCGAATCGGGCGAGCTCCTGGTCGGTTTCGCCGAGGAAACCCGTGACGCCATGCTCGACGAGCTCGGGAAGAGACCCTCTCGGTGTCCCGATCACGGGCGTTCCACCGGCCATGGCCTCCGCGACGACGAGGCCGAACGGCTCCTCCCACGAGATCGGGAAGAGGAAGGCGCGCGCCCGGGCCATCAGATCGACGACCTCGGTGTTGGGCAGGTGGGGATAGTGAACGACGGCCTTCCCGTCGATGTGCGGAGCCACCCTTTCGCGAAAGAACGGCTCGCTGTCGGCGAGATACGGCGTCATCGCCCCGACGATGACCAGAGGCAGTCCCACTTGTCGAGCGATCGCGATCGCTCGGTCCGCGCCCTTGTGCGGGACGAGCCGTCCGACTGTGATCAGGAAGTCCTCCGGTGTCTCGACGAATTGGATCCGATCGACCTCGACGCCGTACGGGATGACGGGCCGCCCTCCTCCCAGCATGCGGTTCTGGGCCTCGGTGATGCACACACCCTGAAGACGCGGATAGGCCGAGCGGTAATACTCGTGGAGCGGCTTCTCGATGTAGGCGTACGTCATCACGCTGGGTTTCGGCGTCGTGTCCGAGAAGTACGCCGCCGGAGTCGGCCAGTGGGAGTGAAGCACGTCGAACCAGCCGGCCATGCGATACGCCTCCGCGGCGTTGCGGACCTCGTACTCGCGCTCCTGATAGGAAGTCGCCGAGGAATCGTCCTGCGTCGCCCGCGGCACGACCGCGTGCAGACGTGCCGTCGTCTTCGAATCCCCCGAGGCGAACAGCGTCACGTCGTGCCCTCGAGCGACGAGGCCGCGCGTCAGCGAATCGATCGCGATCTCCGTACCGCCGTGGGATCGCGGCGGCACCGCGAAAGCGATCGACGCGATCTGGGCGATCCTCAACGCCGATAGGTGACGGCGCCGGCCCTTGCCAGCAGATCGAAGTACTCGGCGACCGCCGGCAGCGGCACGGACGCGTAGCGCCCGGAGAGCACGTCGCGGATTTCCGAGACCGAGCGCGTGCCGTCGGCGAGGTTCAACGCCTCGTAGGCGAGAACGTCACCGTCGTCTCTCGACGCCAGGGCGATCTTCGAGAAATCGGCGCCCGGGATGTCGGCGAAGTAGTCGTAGTAGTAGACGTTCAAGGGGCCGAGGATTGCGGGATTGCGGACGGGGACGCGCGGGTCGGCCGGCGCGGACGCCGGAGCGGCCGTCAGGCTCGCCCGAAGCCGCTGGATGTCGGGAGCGATGGCGGCCGCGGTCGAAGGCCACATCCTCGCGACCGACTCGAGGGCCTGGATTCCGGCGGCCGCGGCCTCCCGTCGCTTCAGCGCGGCCTCGGCGCCATGAGCCGCTCTCGCGCGCGCGAGCCGTGACTCGGTGTCGGCGAGGACCTCGGCGTGGACGCGGCTCGCCTCGGAATCCGGAAGCGCCGCGAGCGTCCAGATGGTGCCGGCGCCGATGTAGGCGACGCGACCCAGCTTCGTGGCATCGAGGTTCTCGGGCTGGTCCTTCTGCGTGTGGATCGTGACGTCGGGATAATCGTGGAAGTAGACCATCGGGATGCGGAAGCCGGCCGCTTCGAAGACTTCGTGGTCGGACCCCATGTCGATTCCCCGGACGTCGCCCAGAAACGCGCCGCGGGCGCCGGGGGGCCACACGAACCCGGAGTACGCGTCGCCGCGGCCCTCCGCGTAACGCGCCGACGCGCGCACGACTTCGTCGAACCAGGCCTGTGCGATCGCGTTCGCGGCGTGCGGCAGGGACTCGGCCGTGCGGGACAGGTGGAAGGTGCCTCGCGTCGTCTCCGGCAGACCTCCGACCATGTCCATGTGCACGCCGGCCTGGAGGCGCCGGACGATCTCGGGATGTCGGACCAGGTACGCCTGCGAGCCCGTGATCTCGGGCAGCCAGAGAAACCGGATCGTGCGGCGCGGTCGCGGCAGCGAGCCCTTCCCAATCGCCGCGTTCAACGCGCGCGCGACCTCGAGGATCGCGGCACTTCCGGAGGCGTTGTCGTTGGCGCCGGCCGATTCGTGGCAGAGATGCGCCGTCACGACGATGTCGCCCGCGGCCGGGTCCGTGCCGGGGATGGTCGCGACGACGACGTCGTAGGTCGCCGGGATCATCTTCGCGCGGACGCTCGCGTGCAGGACGACCTTCTCGCCGGCGGCGAGGCGAGCGCGTAGATCTTCCGCCTGGCGCCTGGAGACCATGAAGGCGAACCGGTTGGCGGACTGGTAGGGAGAGAGGTGCCCCCAGCGGATCAGGTCGCGGTCGTCGCCGGACCAGGGCGTGTGCTGGTTCGGGTACGCGGAAAGAAACCCGGCGGCGCCGCGCTCCTCGCACGCGAGGCGGTGGACGGTCGGAAGGGAGCCGTCGGCCAGGACGAGCTTTCCGCGGACGTCCTTTCCCTCGTAGTCCGACGCCTTCGTTCCCGCGCCGACGTCGACGAGGGGTGCGGTCACGTCGGCGTCCTGGCTGTAGTCCGCGAGCGCGACCGGGAGATCCGGGTAGGAGGCAACGAGCCGCTTCTGCGGCGAGATCTCCTCGAGTGTCGCGGAGACGGGATCCCAGCCCACGTGCGAGAGAAAGTGGGCGTACTTCGTTTTCCCGTCGGCGGGGAAGCGTTCGATCGCGGCATCGGAGAGACCCGCGGCGAGGGCCTTCGACTTCATCAGCTCCGCCGCGGCGGCGAAGCCTGGCGAGCCCTGGACGCGGTGAAACCGGCCGAGCTGGCGGACGGTCTCGAGGGCCGCGACGCCGTCGATCTCGGCGTGGATCGCGGCGGGCACCCCGTCCGGCCAGAACGGGATCGCGCGATCCTGGGCGGCCGCGCTGGCCGCGATAAGCAGGAGGACGTAGGGGAGGGGCTTGCCCCCTCCCCCTCGGGCGGCCGCAAGGGCTGCCCCTACGAACCCGGAGCGGGCGGCCACGAGGGCCGCCCCTACTTCGCGACGGTGAAGGGAGCGAGAGCGGCGGTGTTTCCCCAAGCCATGGCGAGCTTGCCGCCCGCGTCGGTCATGTCCACGAAACCGATCGTCCACTGGTCGATCGAGGCCTTGGGCGTGAGCATGGTCATCGGAACGCGCACGACGTCGTACTTGGCATCGTAGCCGTAGGCGCCCCAGATCTTGGTCTTGTCGTTCGCGTCGTACTTCTCCTGCGTGGGCTGCGTCGAGACGACGAGGACCCAGCCGTTCTCCTTCAGGTCCACGAAGAGGTCGTACGTGCCGGGCTCGACCCGCTTCCCGCCCAGCATCAGCGGAACTTCGGTCTTCAGCTTGGTGGTCTGGTTCGCGCCGGCGCGCCATACCGGCGTGCCGTCCGAGATCTTCTTGCCGTAATCCGCGCCCTTGCCGAAGATGTCCGTGCGTCCGCGGAGCATCGGCCGGCTGTAGGTCACCTCGATCCACTTGCCACCCGAGTACTGGGCGTTTCCGTCCTTGTCCGGAGCACCCCACGTGCCGCCGACCATCGTCGACGCATGGCCCGCCGGCGACAGCGGTTTGCGCTCCTGCGCCGTCGCCACGAGCGACGCGGCGAAGAGCAAGGACAATCCAACCAACCAGGTCTTCCGGGTCATCGTTCCTCCTTCTTTTCCTGCGCGCCGCGCTCGAAAGCTCGCCGCCGGACGGGAAGCATATAGAATCCGCCCGCCCATGCGTCAATACGCGCGCGCGCTCCTTTTGGTTGCGCTGATCGTGTCGCAGGCGCTTCCTCTTTCGGCTCTCCCGGGCGAGGACCGCCTCGCCTACGCGCTGACCGGAGGGCGCGTGATCGTCGCGCCGGGCAAAGTGATCGACTCCGGCGTGGTCGTCATCCGCGGAGGGATCATCGAGGCGGTAGGCCCGGCCGCATCGACGTCGATCCCCGCCGATGCGCGGACGATCGACGTGTCGGGCAAGGTCGTCCACGCGGCATTCATCGATCCGTACGTCTCCGTGGACCGGCTCGCGGGCAAGGCTCCGAAAAAGCCGCGGGACGACGAGGAGGCGAAGGAACGCGAGACGCCTCCTCCGCTGCGAAACACTGGTCCGGCGGGGCATCCGGTCGGCGCCATGCGCGCCGATCAGCGGGCCGTCGAGGGGCTCGTCGTCAAGGACGACGTCGCCGACACGCTGCGCCGCCAGGGATTCGGCGTCGTCGGCGCGGTTCCGACGCTCGGGGTCCTGCGCGGGCGCGGCGCCGTCGTCAGCCTCGCGGATGGGCCAATCTCCGGGCGCGTGATCGAGCCCGACGGCTCGCAGGTGATCTCGCTCTCGGGGCTGCACATGCGCGAGTACCCGAGCTCGAACATGGGGGCCGTCGCCCTCACGCGGCAGTCGTTCATGGATGCCCTCTGGTGGCGGGACGCCGAGGCCGCCTACGCGGCGAGGCCGGCGGGTCAGAGCCGTCCCCGCTTCATCGCGGCGACGGCGGCGCTGGTTCCGGCCGCGGAAGGAAAGGAGACCGTCGTCTTCGACACGGCGGACGTCCTGGCGCTCCTGCGTGCAGAACGTGTCGCACAGGATCGCAAGCTCCGCGCGGTCTACGTCGGGTCCGGCGACGAGTACCGCTTGTTGAAGGAAGTCGCGGCGGGAAAACCGGATCTCGTGCTCCGAGTCAACTTTCCGCAGCCCGACAAGCTGGACCGCGAGGAGGAGTGGCTCGACGTGCCGCTCACGCGCCTCCGGGCGTACGACCGCGCGCCGTCCAATCCGAAGTGGATGCGCGACGCCGGGCTGACGTTCTCGTTCACGACGTCCGGGCTCGACGATTTGAAGGACTTCACGCCGCGCGTGCGCGAGGCGATCGCGCGCGGCCTCTCGCCG
Organism: Acidobacteriota bacterium; assembly: GCA_046724475.1. GTDB lineage: Bacteria > Acidobacteriota > Thermoanaerobaculia > UBA5066 > Gp7-AA6 > DAHUXD01. The sequence continues at coordinate 9,185 of JBKOVK010000037.1, forward strand.
GACGACGCGCTGGCCTCGGTGACCACGGTGCCGGCGCGGCAGCTCGGATTGCAGGACCGCCTCGGAACGCTCGAGGCCGGCCGGATCGCCAACATCGTCGTCGAAACCGGCGAGCCGTTCGCCGAGAAGAGCCGCGTCGCGGAGATCTGGATCGACGGCAAGCGCATCGAGACGCCGGAGAAGGAAAAGAAGAAGGACACGGACACGGCCGCCACGCCGACGCCGGCCGCCGCCCCGGACGTTCGGCCCACGCCGCCGCGCGAATGGGGACCGGTGGCCTCGCCGCAGGCCGTGGTCGTGCGCGGCGCGACCGTCTGGACGCAGGGGGCCGCCGGGATTCTCGAGAACGCCGATCTCCTCGTGGTCGGAGGCAAGATCGCGGCGGTCGGAAAGAACCTGACCGCGCCCACCGGAGCGCTCGAGATCGACGGGCGCGGCAAGCACGTCACCCCCGGGATCATCGACGCCCACTCCCACACCGCGATCGACGACTCGACCAACGAGATCACCAACAACGTCACGGCGGAGGTCCGGATCCGCGACGTCCTCGGACCTTTCGAGCCGGCGATCTATCGCGAGCTCGCCGGCGGTACGACCGTGGCCAACGTGCTCCACGGCTCGGGCAACTCGATCGGCGGGCAGAACCAGATCGTGAAGTGGCGCTGGGGCACCGGCCCCGACGGCCTGGTCTTCGTCGGCGCGCCCGAGGGAATCAAATTCGCTCTGGGCGAGAACCCCAAGCGCGGTAACTGGGACACTCCCTCCACGCGCTATCCCGCCACGCGGATGGGAGTGGCGGAGTCCATTCGCGTGGCTTTCCAGGCCGCGCGGGACTACCGGCGGCGGCAGGATGAATACCGCAAGGCGGCGGCGGTCAAGGGCGCGCGCCCCATCCCTCCGAAGCCGGATCTGCAGCTGGAAGCGGTCGCCGAGATCCTGGATGGCAAGCGTCAGATCCACTGCCACTCGTACCGCAAGGACGAAATCCTCCAGATGATCCGGACCGCCGACGAGTTCGGCGTGAAGGTCGCGACGTTCCAGCACGTCCTCGAGGGCTACAAGGTCGCCGACGAGATCGCCAAGCACGGCGCCGGCGCGTCGGGGTTCTCGGATTGGTGGGCCTACAAGTTCGAGGTCATCGACGCGATCCCGTACGCGTTTCCGCTGATGCGCGAGCGGGGAGTCGTGGTCTCGTATAACTCGGATTCCGATGAGCTCGCCCGGCGGCTGAACCTCGAGGCCGCCAAGGCGGTCAAGTACGGCGGCGTCGCCCCCGCCGACGCCCTCGCGTTCGTGACGTCCAATCCGGCGAAGCAGCTCGGCATCGCCGCGCGCGTGGGCTCCCTCGAAGTCGGGAAGGACGGGGATTTCGTGGTCTGGAGCGGCGATCCTCTATCGGACACCTCGATGGCCCTGGAGACCTGGATCGAAGGCACGAAATATTTCGACCGCGCGGCGGACATCGCCGGCCGCGCGGCCCTCGACTCGGAGCGAACGGCCCTCGTCGCGAAGGCGAAAGAGCGCGCCGAATCCAAGAAGCCGAAAGACGCCGACAAGCCCAAAGACGCGGCGAAGCCGGGAGTGACGCGGTGAGGAGTCCCATTTTCGCCGCCGCGGTCTCTCTGTGTGCCGCCGCGGCGGTTTTCGGGCAAACCCCGCCGAAGCCGACTCCCGCCGCGGCCCCGCGCGTCTACTCGATCGTCGGCGCGACGGTCCATCCCGTTTCAGGCCCCGACATCCCGAAGGCCACTCTCGTCGTGCGCGACGGCAAGATCGCCTCGATCGCCGCCGGCGGCGCGGCGGATTCCGGCGGTCCGGTCGTCGACGGGACGGGAAAACACGTCTACCCGCCAGTCTTTCCGCCGATGACGGTTCTGGGCTTGGAGGAGATCGCCGCCGCGCGGCCGACACTCGACAAGGAGGAGATCGGCGACGTCAACCCGGACGCCCGCGCCGACATCGCCATCAACCTGGACTCCGAGCAGATCCCGGTGGCGCGCTCCGGCGGGATCCTCCTCGCGGGCGTGACACCGGTCGGCGGAATCATCTCGGGGTCGGCCGCGGCGATGAAGCTCGACGGCTGGACACGCGAGGACACGACGCTGAAAACCCCGGCGGCGATCACCGTGTTCTGGCCGGACCTTCGAATCGACCGCTCTCCGCGCGCGGCGACCTCCGTGCGCCTCCAGGAGAAGAAGCGCGACGAAGAGCTCGAGAAGCTGAAGAACGCGTTTCGGGACGCGCGCGCGTACGGGAAGGCGCGCGCCGCCGAGGGTCAGACCGGCATCCCGAAGCACGACGCCGACGCGAAGCTCGCGGCGCTGCTGCCGGCGCTCGACGGCTCGATCCCGGTGGTCGTCTTCGCCAACCGGGTGGACCAGATCCGGGACGCCGTGAAGTGGGCGGGCGAGGAGAGGCTCAAGCTCGTCATCTGGGGAGGAGCCGATGCCTGGCGGATGGCGGATGAGCTCGCGAAGGCCGGCATACCGGTGATCGTGGATTCGCCGGTCGCGCTTCCGCTTCGGGACGACGACGATTACGACGCGGAATTCTCCAACGCCGCGAGGCTCGACCGAGCGGGCGTGCGCGTGATCTTCAACGACGGCGGGGAAGACCCGTCCAACATCCGCAACCTTCCGCAGATGGTCGCGATGGCCGTGGCGTACGGCTTCCCCCGAGAAAAGGCCGTCGCGGCGATGACGCTCGAGCCCGCGAAGCTCCTTGGAGTCGCGGACCGGGTCGGATCCCTCGAAGTCGGCAAGGACGCGACCTTCATCCTGACCGACGGCGATCTCCTCGACCTGAGGTTCCACGTGGTCGCGGCGTGGGTCGACGGGCGCGCCCTGGACTTGACCGACAAGCAGAAGCGGTTGTACGAACGGTACCGAAACCGGCCGAGGCCCACGTCATGAACTGGCTGTTCAAGGAAGAACCGACCCACTACTCCTTCGACGATCTCAAGCGCGACGGGAAAACGAGCTGGACCGGCGTGAAGAACGCGCTGGCGCAGAAGCACTTGCGGTCCGTGAAGAAGGGAGACCCGATCTTTTACTACCACACGGGCGACGAGAAGGCCGTCGTGGGCGTGATGAAAGCGTCGGGCGACGCCTATCCGGATCCCAAGGACCCAAGCGGCAAGCTTTTCGCCGTCGACGTGACGCCGGTCAAGAAGCTCGCGCGACCGGTGACCCTCGCCGAGATCAAGTCAGACCCGGCGTTCAAAGATTTCCCGCTGGTGCGAATCTCGCGGCTCTCGGTCATGCCCGTCTCCGACGCGGAGTGGAACCGCATCGAGAAGCGGGCCTCGCAGAAGAGCTGATCCGGCCTTACGGCCGGGGCGTCACGACCTTCGGCTCGCCGCCTCCCGTCGTCGTCTGGACCGAGCCCCGCGGGGCCGTCGGCTCAGACGTGTCGGGCCTCCAGCCGATGTCGTAGAGCAGCGGCAGCGTCAGGTCGACCGTATGCGGGAGGCTACCCGTCAGGTTCGGCTCCATGAGGAGATTCGGAAACGCGCTCGTGTCCCAGTGCGAGATCGACGAGCCCGGCTCGTCGGGATTCGGTGCGTACAGCTTGAGCCGCCCTCCCGAGCCCTCGCCCGCTTTCATCCGCGGGTTGATGTGGATGCGGCCGCTCACGGCCGAACCGCCGAGCGCGGCGCGGATCGTCGCGCCGTCGGCCTGGGAGATGCCGACCGTCGGAATGTGGATCGTCGGCGCGTTCTCGCGAACACCCAGGGGAGGCAGGCTATTCGGCACGTTGTCGGCGATGATCACGGCGATCGCCCCTGCGGCCTCGGCATTCGCGGACTTGTCGACGAAGTCGCAGGATCCGCGATCGATCAGCGCGATCTTTCCGGCCACGAGGGAGGCGTTGCTGAAGGCGGTGCAGCCGTCGGTCGTGGACATACCGGCGACGTCCGCGGGGTCGATCGCCGCGACGATCTCGCCCGAGATTGCGTCTTTCGAGACATCGGGACCGAACGCTGCCGTGCTGACGATGTAGTTGCCGGCCACGGAAGCGGGGGAGTCGATCGTGAGGGCCGGCGTTCCACCCAGGAACTGGGGCGCCATCGCCGTCACCGTCGGGCCGTCCCAGAGGAGGTGTCCCGTGTTCACGGCCGACGTTCCGCGCTCGGCTTCGGTCATCTCGGTCCAGTGTTTGTTGGTGGTGTCGTCGAAGATGTCGCGCTCGAAGACGTCGGGCTGGTTCTGGAACTCGACGCCCTGGTCGGTGACGAACGTCAGGAAGCCCAGGCCGTGCGCGAACTCGTGCAGCAGCACGGCGACGAGGTCGATCTTGTTGCCGTGGTTGTCGTCGAGACCGTAGTACCAGCCGATGCCGTCGAAGCAGCCGGGGTTTCCGAGGTTCACGTTAAATCGCGCCAGGACGTCGTCGGCGTTGGGCGAGAGCTCCTGTCCGGCGAGGCGATTACCCAGCGCCGCGGGGTACCACGTCCCGGGAAACGGCGCGTTCGGGAAATCGCTCACGGCCTGGTTCGGGGCGGCGGCGCCGAGGACGGCGGTGTCGGTCGTGCAGTCGAGCGCCTCGAAGGTCGCCCGGATGCGGATCTCTACGGAGCTGTCGAGCAGGGCTCCCCAGAGGTCGGCTGCGTGTTGAAAGGCGATCAGCCGCTGCTGGCCGATGGTGGTGCCCGTGTTGCCGCCCACGGGCGTGGCCGGCGTGGGGTCGTTGAAACCGACTCCCGCCTGGTTGCCGTTGATGACGGTGATCGTCGCGCTTCCGGCTGCGGAGGCCGCCGCGAAGAGCACCGCGAGAATGGCGAAAGCGATGCCGCGGGTCGTGCGCGCCACGTTACTTCTCCTCCGGACAATCCGAGGCGGCGGCGCTCGGTTCTCCCCGTTGCGGCGGCACGCACTGCAACTGAGTCGAGCCGTCGGGCTCGCGTTTGGCGATCACGGAGAAGAGGAATGCGTCGCCGAGGTCGACGACCTTCGTGCCGTCGGGTCGGACGACCGTGCTGAACACGCGCGTGCTCTTGGGCTCGAGGGCCTGCGCCTCGCGCAGCCGCGCGAGTTCCTCGCGCGTCGGAGGACGGAGCTTTCCGGTCGCGGGATCGCGGAACACGCGCAGGGGGCGCGCCGCCGCGGCGGCCGGCGGATCGATCGCCGGGCAAGTCGGGGTCTGCGCGTCATCCGCCTGCGCGACGAAAGCGAGAGCAGAGGCGGACAGAAAAACAGCGGCGAAACGGCGGGTCGGGGAATCCATGGGCACCTCCGCGATCCGATCGGACCGCGGAGGGATTGTACCCGTCCTCTTCGCGTACGGGGGCCTAGTTCGAAGCCGGGGCCTTCGGCGTCACCGTGATGTTCTTGGCGGCGAACCAGGGATGCCACTCGATGACCAGGCGGCCCGCCTTCACGGCCGGGTCCTGTTCGGCGAGAGCCTTGGCCTCCTCCAGCGTCTCGACGCGGAAGATGAACATTCCGCGCAGGTCGCCTCCGTCGGAGAAAGGCCCGGCGACCAGCAGCTTGCCCGACTCGCCCATTTTCTGGATGTGCGCGAGGTGGGCCTTCTGCAGCTCCTGCAACTCGGGTGTCTCCGCCGGAGTCCAGGACGGTCCTTTTTTGAGGAAACCAACCTGGTAGGTCGTCATCTCCCAGCCACCCGGACCTTCCGGGACTGCGACGGCCACGCTGGCGAAGAGTCCGAGCAGCAACGCTCCGGAAAGGCGTCTCATCGATTCCCTCCTACGGAAGCTTGTATTCGCCTTCGATCTCGGCGCTGCCGGTGCCGTCGGCGTTGGTCGTGGTCTTGTACGTTCCCTTGCCGGTGAGGCCCTTGAGCTTTCCGGTGCCGCCGTCGAAGCTCCACGTGCCGCTCACGTTTCCGCTGTGGTCCGCCTTCACCGTGCCCGTTCCCTGGAAGTGCACGTCGTACTTGTCGCCGTTCGCCATCGAGCCAACGTGGATCCCGTGCTCTTTCGTCTTGCCTCCATGCACTTCGGACGCCGCGACGCTGTAGCCGTCCTTGGCGGCGACGCCGGCCATGTCGAAGCTCTTCGACCACGTGCAGGACACCTTGGCGAGATTCATGACGCTCTTGCCGGCGTCTTCCACTTCGATCGAGTGCACCGGATCGGCCTTTCCGCACTGGAGCGTGCCGGAGATCTTGGTCTGCGCGGGGAGCGACGCGGCGGCGAGCAGACCTGCAGCCAGAAAGAGAAGCGCTTTCGATTTCATGGATTCCTCCTCACGTTTTGCTGCGGAGTCTATGCGCGAACCGTTCGAGAATTCGGCCGCCGATGCTAAAATCGCAACATCAATGGGGCTCGCGGGGCGGACACGCCAGCAACCTCCACCTTTCGACCCGGCGCAGCTCTCCCTCTTTCCGGCCCTTCCTCCCGCGGCGCGGGTGCAGCCGGCCGTGCGCCTGACGGAGTCCGCCGTCGCGCGGAGCGTGCCCCCGGAGCGGCCGGGCGTCTTCTTCCTTAAGAGCGTGGGAGCGGACGGTCTCGTGTCCGAGCGGGTGGGCCGCGACGACGTGGACCTGCGCCAGCGCCTTCTCCAGCTGGCCCGCGAGAAGGTTCCCAACGTGCTCTTCGGCTGGATCCTGGCCGACGACGCCAACGAGGCCTATCGCCTGGAGTGCTACCTCTGGCACGCCTACGGAGGCGCCTGGGCCGGAATCGCCGGCGATGCGCACCCCGTTCCTTCCGAGCGCATCCCGTTCCTCGGCTGCCCCGACTGCGACGAGTAGAATCCCCCCGAGAGGGGGGAGACCTGGAGACCCTGACCAACTTCGTCGGCGGCAGCTGGGTCCCATCGCGCGCGACCGAGTTCCTCGACGTTCACAACCCGGCCACGGGCGACGTGATCGCGCGGACGCCCCTCTCGACGGCCGCCGACCTGGACGCCGCCGTCGCGGCCGCGAAGAAAGCGTTCCCGGCCTGGCGCGACACGCCCGCTCCCGTGCGCGCCCGGGCGATGTTCCGGTTCCGCGAGCTTCTCGAGGAGCATTTCGAGGAGCTCGCCGCGACGGTCACGCGCGAGCACGGCAAGACGCTCGAGGAGTCGCGCGGCAGCGTGCGGCGGGGAATCGAGAGCGTGGAGGTCGCCTGCGGCACGCCCTCGCTGATGATGGGCTACGGCCTCGAGAACATCGCGAGCGGCATCGACTGCCAGGTCGTCCGCCAGCCTCTGGGGGTCTGCGCCGCGATCGTCCCGTTCAACTTCCCGGCGATGGTGCCTCTCTGGTTTCTTCCGTTCGCGGTGGCGACCGGCAACACGTTCATCCTCAAGCCGTCCGAGCAGGTCCCGCTGACGCAGCGGCGGATCGCGGGCCTGCTCGAGGAGTCCGGGCTTCCTCCCGGCGTCGTCAACCTCGTCAACGGCGGCCGCGAAGTCGTGGAGGCGATCTGCGACCATCCCGACATCCGCGCGGTGTCCTTCGTGGGCTCGACGGCGGTCGCGAAGGCCGTGTACCGGCGCGCGACCCACGCGGGCAAGCGCGTCCAGGCGCTCGGCGGCGCCAAGAATTTCGTCGTCGTCATGCCCGACGCGGACATGGATCGCGCCATCAGCGTCATCACCGAGTCCTTCTACGGCTGCGCGGGGGAGAGATGCCTGGCGGGGAGCGTCCTCGTTCCCGTGGGAGAAGCGCACGCACAGGCGCGCGACCGCCTGGCCGCTTCCGCGCGCGCCCTCCGGGTGGGAGACGGTACCTCCGCGGGCGTCGAGATGGGGCCGCTGATCAGCGCGTCGCACCGGGAACGCGTCCTGGGATACATCGAGAAGGGGATCGCCGAGGGCGCGAAGCTCGTCCTCGACGGGCGCCGGAATCCCATCACCGACCGGCCGCGCGGATTCTTCCTGGGCCCGACATTGTTCGACGGCGTCTCGCCGGCGATGACGATCGGCCGGGACGAGATTTTCGGGCCCGTGGCCTCGATCACGCCGGTCAAGGACCTGAACGAAGCGATCGCGGTCATGCATGCGCACCCGAACGCGAACGCGACGTCCATCTTCACGACGAGCGGCAAGGCCGCGCGCGAGTACGCGCGGCTGGCGACGGCCTCCATGGTCGGCGTGAACATCGGCGTCGCCGCGCCCATGGCGCAATTTCCGTTCGGAGGCGCCAAGGACAGCTTCTTCGGAGACCTGAAGGCCCACGGCCGGGACGCGTACGAGTTCTACACGGATAAGAAGGTCGTAATCTCCAGATGGTTTTAGAGGGACCGTAGGGGCGGGGCTTGTCCCCGCCCGGGCGGCCGCAAGGGCCGCCCCTACGCCGCCCTCGGAGATGGGAGTGACATGGCCACGACGACAAAGACACAGGCGCCCATGAGCGAGTTGAGCAAGACCGTCCGCGAGAAGCACAAGGAGTACATCCTTCCTGCGACGATCCTCTACTACGAGGAGCCCCTGGTCCTGACCGAGGGCAAGGGGATGCGGATCAAGGACGCCGACGGCAACGAATACCTCGACTTCTTCGGGGGCATCCTCACGGTCTCCGTCGGCCACGCCAACGAGAAGGTCAACGCCGCGGTGCGCGCCCAGATCTCGCGGCTCTCGCACGTCTCGACGCTCTATCCCACGCTCCCGGTGGTGGAGCTGGCCGAGAAGCTCGCGCGCCTCACGCCCGGTCGCCTGCAGCAGAGCTTCCTCGCGACGTCGGGCACGGAGGCCGACGAAACGGCCGTGATGCTCGCGCAGCTCCATACCGGCGCCTCCGAGATCGTCGCGCTGCGGCACGGCTACTCCGGGCGCTCCATGCTGGCGCAGTCGCTGACGGCGGTCTCGACCTGGCGGCCGCTGCCCACGCAGGTCCCCGGCATCAAGCACGCGGTCTCGCCATACTGCTACCGCTGCCCGCTGAAGCTGACGTACCCCTCGTGCGGCGTGGCATGCGCGAAGGACATCGAGGAGCTGATTCGCACGACCACGACCGGCCGCATCGCGGGCTTCCTCGCCGAGACGATCCAGGGCGTGGGAGGGTTCATCACGCCGCCTCCGGAGTACTTCGAGATCGCCGTCGGCATCATCCGCAAGTACGGCGGGGTGTTCATCTGCGACGAAGTGCAGACGGGCTTCGGCCGGACCGGCGGCAAGTTCTGGGGCATCGAGCACTACGGAGTGGAGCCCGACATCATGACGATGGCCAAGGGGATCGCCAACGGCCTGCCGCTGGGCGCCTGCATCGCCACGCCCGAGATCGCGGCCTC
>JBKOVK010000013.1:0-62463 GCA_046724475.1 Acidobacteriota bacterium
GGGTTGGACGTGTTGGTGCACGACGTGATCGCCGCGATCAGCACGTCTCCGTGGCCGACGTCCACCTGGATCGGCGCCTGGACCTCGAGCGTCTCGACGTTGGGTGTGGGCCGGTTGTTCGCCATCTCCGACTCGGTCCAGACGTTGATGTCCTCTCTTCGGGCCTTCTCGAAGGCCGGGGGCCGCACGCTGCCGCCTCCCGGCATCGCGCGGCCCAGCCTCGCCGGAAAGCGGCGAGAGAGCTCGGCTGGGTCTTTTCCATAGCCGCTTTCCGAAGCCGGGGCCATGAACAGGTTCCGAAACGTCTGCTTCAGCTCGGGCAGCTCGATGCGGTCCTGAGGCCGGCGTGGCCCCGACACGCTCGGCGAGACCTTCGCGAGATCGAGATGCAGGATTTCGCTGTAGTCGCAGTCTCCCTCGCGGGGGATGCCGAACATTCCCTGCGCCTTGTAATACGCGCGGAACGCGTCCACGTGCTCGCGACTGCGGCCGGTGGAAAGGAGGTAGCGACAGGTCTCCTCGTCGATCGGGAAGTAGCCCATCGTCGCGCCGTACTCCGGAGCCATGTTGGCGACCGTCGCCCGGTCGGTGACCGGGAGCGACGCCGCGCCCTCCCCGAAGAACTCGACGAACTTTCCGACGACCTTCGCGCGCCGGAGCATCTCGGTCACGACGAGCACGAGGTCCGTCGCCGTCACACCCTCGCCGAGCTTGCCCGACAGGCGCACGCCCACGACGTCGGGCGTCAGGAAGTACACGGGCTGGCCGAGCATTCCCGCCTCGGCCTCGATGCCGCCCACACCCCAGCCCACGATGCCGAGTCCGTTGATCATCGTCGTGTGGGAGTCGGTTCCCACCAGCGAGTCGGGGTAGTAGACGCCGTTCTCGACGAAGACGCCGCGCGCCAGGTATTCGAGGTTGACCTGGTGCACGATGCCGATGCCGGGCGGGACGACCTCGAAGCCCTGGAACGCCTGCATGCCCCACTTCAGGAACTCGTAGCGGGCGCGGTTGCGGCGAAACTCGATTTCCATGTTCATCCGCAGGGCGTCCGGGGTGTTCCACTCGTCGACCTGGACCGAGTGGTCCACGACCAGGGCGACGGGCACGAGGGGCTCGATGCGTTTGGGATCCCGCTGGAGACGGGCGACGGCCGAGCGCATGGCCGCCAGGTCCACGAGAAGCGGCACGCCCGTGAAGTCCTGCAGGAGGATTCGGGCCACGACGAAGGGGATCTCGGCGGTGCGCTCGCCGCGCGGCTTCCACGTGGCGAGGGCGCGGACGTCGTCTTCCTTGACCCGTTTGCCGTCGCAGTTGCGGAGGAGCGATTCCAGCACGATGCGAATGCAGACCGGGAGCCGGGAGACCTCCCCGAGGCCCTCTTTCTCGAGCTGCGGGAGGGAATAGAGAGCGCCGGTCGATCCGCCCGGCAGGGAAAACGGCTGGCGCGCGCGCGCGGAGAAGCTCATCGCCGGTATCGTATTCCACGCGACAGCGGCTGATAAACTCCCTCTCTCCGATGGGACCGCACGTTCTGGGCTGGCTCGCGGTCGCCTGCTATTGCGGCGCCGAGGCCGTAGCGACCGTTTCCCTGGTGCGCGGCCGCGGCACTCTCTACCGCCTCGCGCCCGTGCTGGTCGCGGCAGGGCTGGTTCTCCACTTCATGGACCTGATGCAGCGAGCGCGCGCACTCCATTCCGTTCCCTACCGCACGCTCGGCGGGTCGGTCTCGTTCTTCGGCTGGATGCTCGGGATCGCGTACCTCTTTTTGCTGCTCCGCCACCGCGAGCGCGCGACGGGGCCGTTTCTCATCCCGTTCATCATTCTCGCTACGGCGGTGGGTCTCATGCTCCCGGACGCCGCGGCCGCTCCCGGGCAGGGTCTCCACGGCTCCGTGTTCGCCCTTCACGTCACTCTGGCGATCCTGGCCTACGCGGCGTTCGCGCTGTCCTTCGTCCTCTCGGTGCTGTACCTCGTGCAGAGCCGCCAGCTTCGCCGCAGGCAGACCGGGCTCCTCTTCTCCCGTCTGCCGCCTCTGGACGTCATCGCGCGACTCAATCGCACCAGCGTCACCGTCGGGCTCGCGGTGCTCACATTCTCGCTGATCCTCGGGATCTTCTGGGCGGAGAAGGTCTGGCCGAGCATCGCGGATCCCAAGGTCGTGTGGGCCGTGATCACGCTCGGTGTCTACGGCTTCCTGCTATGGATGGATCGACGCGGATGGGAGGGGCCGCGCGTGGCCGTGCTGTCGATCCTCGGATTCGGCGTCGTCCTCTTCTCCTACACCGTGGTCAACCTCTACTTCAGCCAGGCGCACAGCTTCCGATGAGCGCCGGCGAAGCCCGACTCCTGCTGCTGGGTTGGAGCCTCCGCGGAGGCACCAGCAGCCTGTCGCTGCGCGAGCGCATCGCTTTCTCGGCCGACGAGACGAAGGAGGCGTTGAACCGCATCCGCGACCAGGGCCTGGTGCGTGAGGGCGTCATCGTCGCGACCTGTCACCGCAGCGAGATCTACGGCGTCGCCGACGGCGACGCGCCGCGTGAGCAGATCGCCGCGCTGATCTCGGAGTGGCGGGGATTGGATCCGGCCGAGCTCGCCGGGTCGAGCTTCTATCGCGAGGGCGCCGACGCCGCCCGGCACCTGTTCCGCGTCGCGGCGGGGCTGGACTCGATGGCCCTGGGAGAAAGCGAGGTCCTGGGGCAAGTGCGCTCCGCGTTGCGCGTGGCCCGCGAGGCGAACGCCACGCGCGCCGTCCTCCACCGCATGTTCGAGAGCGCGGTGGCGGCGGGAAAGCGCGTGCGGACCGAGACGGAGATCGCACGGCACCCTCTCTCGGTGCCTTCGATCGGAATGGAGCTGGCGAGGAAGGTCTTCGGACGCATGTCCGAGCACACACTGCTCGTCCTGGGCGCGGGAGAGACCAGCGCGCTCTTCGCCGAGCAGGCCGTCGAGGCCGGCGTCGCCCGCGTCCTCGTCGCCAACCGGAGCCCGGAGAAAGGCGAGGCGCTGGCCTCGCGCATCGGCGCCACCGCGGTCGACTGGAACGCGGTCCCCGTCACACTCTCGGAAGCCGACGTCGTCGTCGGAGCCACGGCCAGCCCCGAGCCCGTCGTGCGGCGCGCCGACGTCGAGGCGGCGATGCGCGCGCGGCGCGGTCGCCCGATGTTCTTCCTCGACCTCGCGATCCCGCGCGACGTCGAGCCGTCGGTCGCCGAGGTCTATAACGTCTATGCCTACGGGCTGGACGATCTCGAGGGCGTCGCGGCGGAGAACCGGCGCCGGCGGGCCCGCGAGATTCCCGTGGCCGAGGCGATCCTGGAGGAAGAGCTCGCGCGCTTTCTCAACTGGTTCGGGAATCTGGCCGTCGTGCCGACGCTCTCGGACCTGCAGGGGCGGCTCGCGTCTCTCCGCGACGCGGAGCTGGCGCGGATCCCGGCCGAAGAGCGGGAACGGTTCCGCGCGTTCGCGGACGCGATCGCGAACAAGCTCCTCCACGAGCCATTGCGGCGCCTGAAGGCCGAGCCGGACGCGTCGCGCAAGCTCGACCGCGTCGAGGCCATCCGCCACCTCTTCCACCTGGACGAATGAGACTGCGGCTGGGCGCACGCGGGAGCGCCCTCTCCCTCGCGCAGGCCGCCCTCGCGGAGCGGGCTCTCGCGCCCCACGCCGAAGTCGAGCGGGTCCTCGTGCGGACGACGGGCGACCGGCGGTCGGCGCGCGGCGAGCCGATCGGGTGGAAGGGCGACTTCACGAAGGAAATCGACGAGGCGCTTCTGTCGGGACGGATCGACCTGGCCGTGCACAGCCTGAAGGACGTCCCGTCGCTCCTTCCGGAAGGGCTCGCGCTGGCGGCCGTGCCCGAGCGGGAAGACCCGCGCGACGTCCTCGTGTCGAAGTCGCGGCTGCCGCTGCTGGGGCTGCCGAAAGGCGCGCGCGTCGGCACGTCGAGCCCGCGCCGCCGCGCCCAGCTTCGAAGGGCGCGCGCAGACCTCGAGGTCGTCGACGCGCGGGGCAACGTGGATACCAGGCTGAAAAGAGTGGCCGAAGGGAAGTGGGACGCGGTGGTCCTCGCGCGGGCCGGGCTCGCGCGCCTGGGCCGTCTCGAGGAGATCGTCGAGACGTTCCCGGAGGAGGTACTCCTCCCGGCTCCGGGCCAGGGCGCCCTGGCGATCGTGACGCGCGCCGACGACGCCGAGGTCCGAGCTCTCGCGCAGCGACTCGACGATGCCGCGTCGCACGCCGAAGTCCTGGCCGAGCGGGGGCTGCTCGCGCGTCTGGAGGCCGGATGCCGGGCGCCGCTCGCCGCGCGCGCGAAGGCGCGGGGTGGCGCTCTGGTGCTCACCGCCGGCGTGTTCTCCGACGACGGATCCTCGGCGATCCTGGAGACCGGCGAGGGACCGGTCGAGGCCGCCGAGCAGCTCGGACGCGAAATCGCCGAGAAGCTGCTCGCCCGCGGCGCGGCCGACCTGATCGAGGCGGACGGGGCATGAGCCCGGCCGTTCTCGTGGTGCGGTCGGGGTCGAAACCGTTTCCGCCCATGGCCGGGATCACCTTGCGCGAGCTCGTCAGCCACACGATCGCTTCGATTTCTCCGCCGCCCGGCCCATTCGACGGCTCGCCGGATTTCGTCGTGTTCACGAGCCAGCCGGCGGTCACCCGGGTCGCGAACGATCCGCTCCTGGCGCGAGTCCTGGCCGCGTCCCGCGTTGCCGCGGTCGGCTCGGCCACGGCGAATGCCCTTCGCCGGAAGGGTGTCGAGCCCGCAGTCGTCGCCTCGGGTTCGGCCGAGTCTTTCCTGGCAGTCCTGCCGCAGAAGCTGCAGGGAAAGCGGGTTCTCTTGCCGTGCGCGGAAGATGCCGGGCAGGCGCTGCCGCGCGCCCTGACGAACCGCGGAGCGACGGTCGAACGTGTCGTGGTGTACCGCAAGGATCCCTGCCGCTTCGATCCGGGCGTCAGCGAGGAGCTTCTGGATCGGCCGGTCGGGGCCTTCTGCGCGACCGCGCCCTCGGCGGCGTCATGGCTCTTCGGAGGGCTCTCGCAGGAGGCGGCACGGCTCCTGCGGACGACTCCGTGCGTCGCGCTCGGTCCGGCGACGCGCCATCGCCTCGAATCCCTCGGCGTCTACTCCGTCCGCGTTGCGGAGCCGGCCACCTTCGAAGCCGCGGCCCGGCTGCTCGAGGCGCTTGCGGCCGCGCCGACGCAGAAATAGGCTGCCTCGACCATGGCCGGGTTTCCGATCGTCCGTCTTCGCCGCCTGCGCCGCAGCGCGGGCTCCCGGGCGCTCGTGCGGGAGACCCGGCTTTCACCGGACCGGTTCGTGGCGCCCTTCTTCATTCGGCGCGGAGCCGGCCTGCGCGAGGAGATCGGCTCGCTCCCCGGTGTTTTCCGGCTTTCCCCCGACCTCGCTCTCCGGGAAGCCGAACAGCTCTCCTACCTCGGGATTCCTGCCGTGATCCTCTTCGGCATCCCCGACCGAAAGGACGAGACCGGCTCGGAGGCATGGGACGACGCCGCCGCCGTCCAGCAGACCGTCAAGCTCCTGAAGAAGGAGTTGCCGCACCTGGTCGTCATGACCGACGTCTGCCTCGACGAATACACGTCGCACGGGCATTGCGGCGTGGTGCGCGACGGACGCGTGGACAACGACGCCACCCTTCCGCTCCTCGCGCGGACCGCCGTGTCGCACGCCCGTGCCGGCGCCGACGTCGTGGCCCCCTCCGACATGATGGATGGACGGGTCGCCGCGATTCGCAGAGGCCTGGACGAGGCCGGGTTCCTCGATACCGCGATCCTGGCGTATGCCGCGAAGGCGGCGTCAGCGTTCTACGGTCCGTTCCGCGAGGCCGCGGACTCGGCGCCGAAGTTCGGAGACCGGCGCGACTACCAGATGGACGGCGCAAACCGCCGAGAGGCCATGCGCGAGATCGCTCTGGACCTCGAGGAGGGCGCCGACGCCGTGATGGTCAAGCCCGCCCTCGCCTATCTCGACTGGATCCGCGAGGCACGGGCCCGCTTCGACGTTCCGATCGCGGCCTACAACGTCTCCGGCGAATACGCGATGGTCAAGGCCGCCGCTGCGCGCGAATGGATCGACGAGAGGCGCATCGTGCTGGAGATCCTGACCGGCATCATCCGGGCCGGCGCGGACTTCGTGCTGACGTACCACGCGGCCGACGCCGCGCGGTGGCTGCGCGAAGGCCACTCGACGTCGTGAAGGATCCGCGCAAGGCGCGCGGCGGGGCGCGCTCGGCGGCGCTCTTTCGCCGCGCGCGCAAGGTCATCCCCGGCGGCGTGAACTCCCCGGTGCGGTCGTTCGCCTCGGTCGGCGGCGAGCCCTTCTTCGTCGCGGCGGGGAGGGGCTGCCGCGTCCGCGACGCCGACGGACGCTCTTACATCGACTACGTGATGTCGTACGGCCCGCATCTCTTCGGCCACGTTCCCGCCTTCCTCCAGCGCGCCCTGTCGAGGGCGATGCGGCGCGGCACTTCCTATGGCGCGCCGACCGAGCTCGAGGTGCGGCTCGCGGAGAGGGTGGCCGAGATGGTTCCGTCGATCGAAGTCCTGCGCCTCGTCAGCTCAGGCACGGAGGCCACGATGAGCGCGGCCAGGCTCGCGCGCGCCGCGACCGGCCGTAAGCGTCTCGTCAAGACCGAGGGCGGGTATCACGGCCACGCCGATTCGTTCCTGGTATCGGCGGGCTCGGGCGTGGCTACGCTGGGAATCGCGGGCAGCCCCGGCGTCCCCGAGGAGCTCGCGGCGCTGACGACCGTCGTGCCGTACAACGACGTGGAGGCGCTCGAGGCCGTTTTTACGACGTTTCCGGGCGAGATCGCCGCGGTGATCCTCGAGCCCGTCGCGGCCAACATGGGACTGGTCCTGCCGAAACCGGGATATCTCGAGAGCGTCCGGGAGCGGACGCGCAAGCACGGCGCGCTCCTGATCTTCGACGAGGTCATCACGGGGTTCCGGCTGGCGTCGGGAGGAGCGCAGGCGCTCTTGGGCGTAACCCCCGATCTGACGACGCTCGGCAAGATCCTCGGAGGCGGCCTGCCGGTGGGCGCATACGGAGGACGCCGCGACCTGATGGAGAAGATGGCGCCGTCGGGCCCCGTCTACCAGGCGGGTACGCTGTCGGGCAATCCGCTCGCGGTCTCGGCGGGTCTTGCCATGCTCGACGAGCTCCGGCGGCGGCCGCCCTATGCGGTTCTGGAGCAAGGGGGAAGCCTCCTCGAGTCGCTCCTGCGCGCTGAGATCGATGCCCGCGGCCTCTCCGACGAGGTCTGCGTCACGCGCCTGGGGTCTCTGCTGACGCTGTTTTTCACGCCGGGCCCGGCCGTGGATTTCGCGTCCGTGCGCGGAGCGGACACGAAACGCTACGCGGCGTTTTTTCACGCCATGCGCGAGCGCGGCGTCTTTCTGCCGCCGGCGCAGTTCGAGGCCTGGTTCGTGTCGACGGCGCACGGCGAGCCCGAGATCCGACGGACCGCTCGTGCCGCGGGGGAGAGCCTCGGCGTCGCGTTCGGCAACTAGAAGTCAGCTTTCCGGACTTCCCGGGGCCCGGAACCGCCGGAACCCCTCCACCGTCGAGAGCCGCATCTCTTCGGTCTGGCCGGGAAGCCAGGGCCGCGGCACGCCGAGTCGCTGGATCGCGCGGTCGGCGATCTGAAGAGAGGTCTCGAACTCTTCGGCCACGACCTCATCGGCTCCGGCGGCGGAAAACGCCGGGATCTCGGCGATGTAGCGGGCGCGCGCGAGGATGAAAAGTTTCGCGTTGAGCCTCCGGCAGTGCCGGATCGTCTGCCGCGTCGCCCTGGGATCCGAAAGCAGGACCACCGCTGCCCTCGCGCTTTCGATGCCGTTGCGGCGAAGGACGACGTCGTTGGTCGAGTCGCCGTATTCGATCGGCACGCCCTTCTTCATTCCGCGCTTGACGCGGTCGGGATCCAGGTCGATCACCCGAAAGGCGACGCCGGCCTTCTTCAGGACTCGCGCGACGGTCTCGCCCATATGCCCGAATCCGATGACCAGGACGGTGTTCTCGCCGGGAAGCGGCGGGAAGGATCGCGGAAGACCCGGGGCGCCCCCGGCCACGCGGAAGGCCACGGCGTGGCTCGCCTCGGAGAGAAACGGGGTGGCGATCATCGTGATGATCGCCGCCGCCAGGAACGTCTGGTAGACCTCGCTCTCGATCAATCCGGACAACCGTCCCTGGCGCAGCAGCACGAAGGAGAACTCGCCGATCTGCGCGAGCGACAGGCCGACCACCGTCGCCACGCGGAGGCCGTATCCCAGAGCGAAGACCGCGGCCCCGCCGGCGATCGTTTTCCAAACCAGGATGAGGGCGAGGAGAACGCCGACGGGAACCGCCGAGGCGACGACGGTCCGCGCGTCGAAGAGCATCCCGATCGAGACGAAGAAGACGGCGCTGAACACGTCGCGAAACGCGGCGACGTCCGCCTGCGCCTGGTGCCCGTACTCGGACTCCGACAGGATCAGGCCGGCCAGAAACGCTCCGAGCCCGGCCGACAGGCCTGCCCAGGCCGTCGCGATCGAAGAGCCGAGAACGAGGAAGAGGACGGCGACGACGAAGATCTCCTTCTGCCGCGTACCGGCGAGGGCGCCGATGAAACGCGGCACGAGGAAGCGCGCTGCCACGAACAGAGCAGCGGCGGTGATGGTGGTCTTTCCCGCGGCCGCCAGCGACGGGACGAGCCCCGAGGACCCCGCTCCGGCCAGGTAGGGAAGGGAGAGCAGCATCGGGACGACCGCGAGATCCTGGAAGATCAGGATCCCGACGAGGACTTTCGCGTGCGGCGCGTCGAGCTCCCGCCGGTCCATCAGGAGCTTTAGCACGATGGCCGTGGACGACAGCGCGACGAGGTAGCCGAAGAAGAGGCTCCGCGAAGCGGGGTATCCAGCCAACGCCGCGACCGCGTAGACGAGCGCGATCGACGCGGCGACCTGTATGGGCCCGGCGACCCAGACGACCTTCCCGAGCCGGCGCAGGTTCCCCAGCGAGAGCTCGAGGCCGACGGTGAAGAGCAGCAGGACGACGCCGATCTCGGCGAGGATCTCGACGACGTGCACGTCCCGCACGAGACCCAGCCCAAACGGACCCAAGATCGCTCCGGACAGAAGAAAGCCGATCAGGGGCGGCTGGCGGAGGCGGTGAAGGACGTAGGCCGTGCCCAGGGCCACCAGGAAAATCAGGGCCAGGGGCCCGACGAACTCCGGGGCCTGCATTCGAGAATTATGCGCTCCCGGAGTTCTCTGGTAGCCTCCCGGCCACTTCATGAGCGCATCCGGAGCCCTCGCCGCTGCGCCGGCGGCCCGCGAACGCCACCCTCGAGGTCTCTACGTTCTCTTCTGCGTCGAGCTGTGGGAGCGCTTCAGCTTCTACACGATGCTCGCGCTGTTCACGCTCTACCTCCAGGACAAGGCCGAAGGCTTCGGCTGGACGGATGCCCAGGCCACCACGCTCCGGGCGAACTACCTGCTGTTCGTCTTCTTCAGCCCGCTCATCGGCGGATGGCTGGCCGATCGCTTCCTGGGCTATCGCCGCGCGGTCATGATCGGAGGGTTCTTCTTCATCGCCGGGCACATCCTGCTCGCCGTCCGGTCGCTGCCCATGGTGTACACGGCGCTCGCGTGCCTGGTCATCGGCAACGGGCTCTTCAAGCCCAACGTCTCGACGATCGTCGGCAACCTCTATCCCAAGGGCAGCCACCTGCGGGACCGCGCCTACAACATCTTCTACATGGGCATCAACACGGGAGCGACGGCGGGCCCCATCGTCGTCGAGTTCGTGCACCGCAAGTACGGCTTTCACCCGGCGTTCGCCGTGGCCGCGGTGGGGATGGTGATCTCGGTCGCGACGCTGATCGTTTTCCGCAAGTGGATCGAGCCGGGGGACCGAACGCCCGGCGGCCGCGAGGACGTCGAGGACGCCAGCCCTCCGACGGCGATCGACGCCGTTCCGGAGGGCCGACGGATCTTCGCCCTGATCGTCATCTACCTGGTGTCGATCGTGTTCTGGATGATCTTTTTCCAGAACGGATCGACGTTGACGTACTGGGCCAACGACAATACCGACTGGAACTTCTCGGGCATCATCTCCAACGCGATCGAGCCCTTCTTCGTAATTGCGTTCTCGCTGCCCTTAGTCTGGCTCTGGAGGGAGCTGGACAAGCGCGGCAAGGAGCCGGCGACGACGACCAAGATCGCCTTCGGGATGTTCCTGATCTCCGCGGCGTTCTACGTGATGTATTTCGCCGGGAAGGCCGGAGGCGACACGGGCCGCGTGTCGCCCTGGTGGCTGATCGGCAGCTATGCGCTGGTGGGCCTCGCGGAGATCACCCTGTCGCCCATGGCGCTTTCGCTGGTTTCCAAGGTCGCACCGCGCCGATACCGAAGCCTGATGATGGGCGCCTGGTTCGTCGCGACCGGCCTCGGCGGCAAGCTGACCCAGATCGGCGTGTACTGGACGCAGTGGAAGCACTCGACCTTCTTCGGCGTGCTGGGAACGATGGCGCTCGCGACGGCCCTGCTCCTCGTGGTTCTGCTCAAGCCCCTCAAGCGGGCGATGCCCGGCGTCTGAACCGCTCCTCAAAAGGCTCCTTGCGGGCCGTTTCGCCGGTTATAAGCTTGGCCTCCTTAAGGCATATGTCAGCCACCGGACACGACCGGGCGAAGGTCTTGCATGCGGTGTCGAGACAAGGAGGCCGAGCCATGAGACCGGAGCAGCACGTTTTGTCAACGAGTGTACTGTTCGGGCGATTTTCGAGCGCCGGCCGCCTGTTCACGCTCTGCCTGGTCATCGCGGCGTGGGCCGCCGTCGGACTCGCCCAGGTGCACACCGACTTTCCGATCACGACGGCCGGCAGCGGCCCGGAGGGAATCGTGACCGGTCCGGACGGCAACCTGTGGTTCTGCGAGGAGTTCGCCGACAAGATCGGCCGCATCACGCCGGACGGCACCGTCACGGAGTTTCCGATTCCGACGGCGGGGGCGCACCCGGAAACCATCATCGTGGGCCCGGACGGCGCGATGTGGTTCACGGAGCTTCTCGGCAACAAGATCGGACGCATCACGACGGCCGGAGTCATCACCGAGTTCACGATTCCCACGGCCCACAGCGAGCCCGAAGGGGTCGCGCTCGGGCCCGACGGCAACATCTGGTTCCCCGAAACCGATGGCAACAAGATCGGGAGACTGACCACGAGCGGTGTCTTCACGGAATTCCCCATTCCGACCCCGGCGAGCCACCCGGAAGGCGGCATCGCCGGTCCGGACGGCAATCTCTGGTTCGTCGAGAACTTCGGGAAGAAGGTCCTTCGCGTGACGACGGCCGGAGCCATGACCGAGTTTCCGATTCCGACGGCCACGGCCGCTCCGTGGAACATCGCGCTCGGCCCGGACGGCAACCTCTGGTTCACGGAGGGAGCGGGGGAAAAGATCGGGCGGATCACGCCGGCGGGAGTCATCACCGAGTTTCCGGTGACGACCCCCGGGACGCCGGACTACATCGTGGGTGGTCCCGACGGCAACATCTGGTACACCGAGTACTACGGGAACCTCGTCGGACGGATCACGCCGTCGGGTGTGATCACCGAGTTTCCCATTGCCGGCAGCAGTCATCCGTACGGGATCGGAACCGGACCCGACGGCGCGGTCTGGTTTTGCGAACAGGGCTTGAACAAGATCGGGCGTCTGACCACCGGACCGGCCATCCCCGATTCGATGGACGTCGACGCGAGCGGAAATCACGTGCTCGAAGCGGGGGAGACAGCGGTGGTCGCTCCGACCTGGACCAACACGCTCGTCACGGGACAGGCCCTGACGGGAGCCGCCACCGGTCTGACGGGGCCTGGCGGTCCGACCTACACGATCAACGACTCGACCGCGGACTACGGGACGATCGCCGCGGAATCCTCCGGCAGCTGCGCGACCGGAGGGGATTGCTATGAGATGACGATCTCGGGCTCGCGGCCGGCTCCCCATTGGGACGCGACGTTCACCGAGACGCTCACCCCCGGACCCGTGACGAAGAGCTGGAAGCTCCACGTCGGCGGAAGCTTCCCGGACGTCCCGACGTCGCACCAGTTCTACGCGTTCATCGAGAACCTGTTCCACAATGCCGTGACCGGCGGCTGCACCGGCGGCAATTACTGTCCCGCCAACCCCGTCACGCGGGCCCAGATGGCGGTGTTCCTGATGAAGGGAAGACAGGGCGCCACCCTCTACACGCCCCCGCCGGCCACGGGGACCGTGTTCCTCGACGTCCACATCGGGGACTTCGCGGCCGACTGGATCGAGGCGCTCGCGGGCTTCCAGATCACCGGAGGCTGCGGCAACGGAAACTACTGCCCGTCGAGCTCCGTTACGCGCGCCCAGATGGCCGTGTTCCTGCTGAAAGCCGAGCACGGGTCGGCGTACACGCCCCCCGGCTGCACGGGCGTCTTCAACGACGTGCCGTGCCCGAGTCAGTTCGCCGACTGGATCGAGCAGCTCGCCGACGAGGGAATCACGGGAGGCTGCGGGGGCGGCAACTATTGCCCCAACGATCCCATCACGCGGGGACAGATGGCCGTCTTCCTCGTCAAGACGTTCAAGCTGCTGCTGTACGGGCCGTAGGCGAACGGGGAGGTTCCATGAGCACGTTCGACAAGAAACCGGATGAGAAGAATCCTCGGGACGAACAGGGGTTCCGCGAGAACCCCGCCGAGCAGGGGCTGAAGACGCCGCCGAAGGTCCCGTTTGGCGAGGACTCGGGCGAGTGGACCCGCGGCGGCGGAACCGACACGAGCGAGGAACCGGCGAAACCGACGCGCGAGTAGCGACGTGCTGGTGGGCCGTCTGGGACTCGAACCCAGGACCACCGGCTTAAAAGGCCGATGCTCTAACCAACTGAGCTAACGGCCCGTCCGTTAGGGCAAAAGAGGATACACTGGCTCTGCGACCCGAATCGCGACGAACCGGCCTGCGTCAACTCACCAGACGGGGCCGCCCATGTAAACGCCGCCGCCCCAGCCAGATCCCCAGCAACACGGTCCGTACCAGCCGGGGTATCCGTAACTGACGCCGACGTAGGTGGTCGTCTCGCAACCGACGGTGGCGGTCGCGAGGGCGACGAGCACGAGCAGGACGAGGAGGCGAAGGGGGTTCCGCGAGCGGTTGCGCATGGTCATGTTTTCCTCGCGATCAGTACGGGTATTTCTGGAGGGCGACGACGGCGCCGGTCGGGTCGGCCACGACGGCGAGTGTGCCCTTGCGAAGGTTCGGGTGCGGCGCGAGCAGGACCTTGCCGCCGAGACCCGCGACGCGGGCGGCGAGGGCGGCAGGGTCGCTGACCAAGACGTACGGAAGCCAGTTTGGCGGCACGTCCTTTTTGTCGTCGGGGAGGCGAAAGACGCCGGCCTTGGCGCCGCCGTGCTTCAACAGGGCGTAGCTCGCTCCCGACTCGCTTTTCGAGACCGTCATCTCGAAGGGGACGAGCCCGTTGTAGAAGGTGACGGTGGCGTCGAGATCGTGCGTGAGGTACTCGTTCCAGAAGAAAGTGCCTTCGATCGGCGCGGATGGGTCGGCAGGATCTCCCGCGGAGAGACGGACGAGGCCGAACGGCGCGCCCTGAGGGTCACGAAGGACCGCGGCGCGTCCGTGCGTGTCGATGTCGAGCGGTCCGGCGAGCACTCCGGCGCCTTCGGCTTTCGCCTTCGCGACCGCGGCATCCACGTCGGCCACCGACATGTACGAGAGCCAGTGGGCGGGAGTCTTGCCGGCTCTGTCCGGATTCGGAGCGTGGATTCCACCGATAGGAGTCTTTCCCATTCTCGCGACGGTGTAGGGGCGGCCCAAAACCGTCGTGTCGACGTACTCCCAGCCCAGCAACGACGCGTAGAACTTCTTGCAGGCCGCGGAGTCTTCGGTGGTCAGGTCGTGCCAGACGAACTTGCCGGGAGTGGTCGCGGCCGGAGCGGCGGCCGGCGCCGTGCCGCCGGTGCTGCATCCGAAGGGAATTGCGGCGACCGCAGCGAGAACCAGGACGGCGCTGCATCGCGTCCGGAACGAACGACCCGGGCTCGAATGAAACATCCTCGCAGCATATCCGACGCCCTCGTCAGAGAGCCGAACGCCCGAACTAGGACTCCGGCGGCAGCCCCGTCAGGAACGGGGTTTCGGGACGCCAGATCGTCTCTTCGCGGCGAGGACCGGTGGAGATCAGAACCGCGGGCGCGCCGACGGCATCCTCGAGGGCGCGCACGTATCGCTGGGCGGCCGAGGGGAGTTGCTCGTAGCGCGTGAGGCCCGTGGTCGTCGTCTTCCAGCCCGGAAGCTTTTCATACTCCGGCTCCAGCCGCGCGACGTCCTCGGCGAGCGCGGGCAGGGCCGAAAGGGGCTGACCGTCGAGCTTGTAGCCGAGGCTGATGGGAATCTCGTCGAGCTCGTCGAGGCAGTCGAGCTTGGTGATCGCGACGGCGGAGGCGCCCGAGAGCTCGACCGCGGTCCGGGCCACGACCGCGTCGAACCATCCCGTCCGTCGAGGGCGTCCGGTCGAGGTGCCGTATTCGTTGCCGCGTTTGCGCAGGTACTCGCCGGTGTCCTCGCGAAGCTCGGTGGGAAACGGTCCCGCGCCGACGCGCGTGGAATAAGCCTTGAGCACCAGGAGGCTCGCGTCGAGGGCTCCGGGAGCGATCTCCAGCCCCGTCGCGACGGCTCCGGCCGAGCAGTGCGACGACGTGACGAAGGGATACGTGCCGGAGGTTAAGTCGAGCATTGCGCCGTGCGCGCCCTCGGCGAGGAGCGTCGCCCCGGACTTCAATCGGGTGCGCAGGTATCGTCCGGTGTCGCCGACGTGACCTCGGATCCGTTCGGCGCAGGGGCCGAGATTCGCAATGACGTCGTCGGCGGTCGGGACCGTCGTCTCGCCCATGCACTGGAGCAGCTTGCCGGTCTCCTCCGCGATGGCGCCGACGCGTGAGGCGAGCGTCGCCGGCCGAAACAGCTCTGCGACGCGGATGGCGCGACGCGCCGCGACCGACTCGTAAGCCGGACCGATTCCGCGGAGCGTCGTGCCGATCTTTGCGTCGCCGGCGGCCCTCTCCCGGGCGGCGTCGAGGAGGCGGTGGTAGGGAAGGATCAGCGCGGCGCGATCCGAGATCATGAGGTTCTCGCCGATCGACACGCCGGCGGCCTCCAGCTCGTCGATCTCCTTCAGCAGCGCATCCAGATCGAGAACGACGCCCGGCCCGATGACGCCCATGCGGCCGCGCACGACTCCGGCCGGCAGCAGGTGGAGCGCGAAGTGGCGGTTGCCGAACTTGACCGTATGCCCGGCGTTGTGCCCGCCGTGGTAGCGGGCCACGATGTCGAAGCGATTGGCAAAAAGGTCGACGACCTTTCCCTTGCCCTCATCGCCCCATTGACCGCCCAAGACGGCAACAACCTTCACGCGTACGCTCCCTGTCGTTCGGCCAAGCAGCGCAGGCTAACAGAGCCGCGGCCTGCTGTCAGCTTAGAATCGGCAGCCGGTGACGATCTTAAAGCTCACGGGCCGCGGCCTGACGCTCGACGCGTTGGAGGCGGTGGCCCTCCGGCGCGTCCGGGTGTCGCTCGATCCACGCGCGCGTCAGGCAATGGCCGCGTCCCGGCGCGTGGTCGACCGCGCGATCCGGAGCGGCGAGAAGGTCTATGGCGTGACGACCGGCTTCGGCAAGTTCGCCGACGTCGCGATTCCCCGCGATCAGATCGAGACGCTGCAGCGCAATCTCATCCGCAGCCATGCCGCCGGCGTCGGGGCGCCGCTCGCCGACGAAGCCGTGCGGGCGATGATGGCCCTCAGGGCCAACGCGCTCGCGCTGGGAAATTCTGGAATTCGCGTTTCCACGGTCGAGACGCTTCTGGGAATGCTCGCGGCGGACGTTCTGCCGGTCGTTCCGTCCCAGGGCTCCGTGGGAGCTTCCGGAGATCTTGCGCCGCTCTCGCACCTCGCACTCGCCCTGATCGGAGAGGGCCTCGTCCGCGTGCGCGGCCGCGAGAAGCCCGCGCGCGAGGCTCTGCGGAAGGCGAGGCTCACGCCCGTGACTCTCGGCGCCAAGGAAGGACTGGCGCTGATCAACGGAGTCCAGATGTCGGTCGCCGTCGGCGGTCTCGCGCTGCAGCGCGCGACGCGGCTGGCGAAGATCGCGGACGTCGCAGGCGCCGCGTCGCTGGATGCGTCAAGGGGCTCGGACGCGGCCTTCGACGCGCGGGTCGTTGGTGCGCGGCCTCACCCGGGCGCGCTCACGAGCGCTGCGAACCTGAGGGCCCTCATCCGAGGCAGCGCGATTCGCGAATCGCACCGCGGCTGCGGCCGGGTCCAGGACAACTACGCGCTCCGGTGCATGCCGCAGGTGCACGGCGCCGCGCGGGACGCGTTCGCGCACGCGCGGGACGTCCTGGAGCGCGAGATGAACAGCGCCACGGACAACCCCCTCGTGTTCTCGAAGAGGGGAGACATCGTCTCCGGCGGAAACTTCCACGGCGCCCCGGTGGGCTACGTGCTCGACTACGCGGCGATCGCCGCCACTGACCTGGCTTCGATCTCCGAGCGGCGGATCGAGAAGCTGTTGAATCCCGCGCTGTCCGAGCTGCCGGCGTTCCTGGTGCCGTCGGGAGGTTTGAATTCGGGCCTGATGATGGCCCAGGTGGCCGCGGCGGGGCTCGTGTCGGAGTCGAAGGTGCTGTCGCATCCCGCCTCCGTCGACTCGATCCCGACCTCGGCGGCGAAGGAAGATCACGTCTCGATGTCGCCCATCGCGGCGCGAAAACTCTCCGCCGTCGTCGACAATCTCGAGCGTGTTCTGGCGATCGAGATGATCGCGGCCTTCCAGGCGATGGAATTCCTGGAGCCCCTGAAGACTTCGCCGCGCCTCGAGCGCGTGCGCCAGGAGTTTCGCCGCGTGGTGCGGCCCTGGACGACCGATCGGGAGCTTTACCGCGACCTCGACCGCGCCCGGGAATTCCTCGCGGGAGAGGCGCTCGCGCGGGAGCTCGCGTCCCTGTCGTGAGGGCGACCCAACCTATAATCCGCTCATGACCGCAAGCGTCCTCTCGGCCACCCGCACGATCCGGGCCGCCCGGGGGTCCGCGCTCCGGTGCCGCGGATGGGCACAGGAAGCGGCGCTGCGGATGCTGGAGAACAACCTCGACCCCGACAACGCCGAGAAGCCCGACGAGCTGATCGTCTACGGCGGTACCGGGCGGGCCGCGCGCAGCTGGGAGGCCTTCGACTCGATCGTCGCGACGCTCAAACGCCTGGAGGCCAACCAGACCATGCTCGTCCAGTCGGGCAAGGCCGTCGGCGTCTTCGAGACGCACGAAGACGCGCCGCGCGTCCTGATCTCCAACTCGATGCTGGTGCCCGCCTGGGCCACCGGCGACGAGTTCCGGCGCCTCGAGGGTCTGGGTCTGACGATGTACGGCCAGATGACGGCCGGCTCGTGGATCTACATCGGCAGCCAGGGGATCGTGCAGGGGACCTTCGAGACCTTCGCGGCCGCGGCGGCGAAGGAGTTCCGGAGCGATCTGGCGGGACGCCTGGTCGTCACGGCCGGCCTCGGCGGAATGGGAGGCGCGCAGCCTCTCGCGGCCACGATGAACGGCGCGGTGGCGCTCATCGCCGAAGTGGATCCCTCCCGCATCACGAAGCGCCTCCGCACCCGGTATCTTGACGAGCACGAGAAGCGAATCGACTCCGCCATCGACCGCGCGCTCGAGGCGAAAGCCGCGCGTCGCGCGGTCTCGATCGGCGTGGAGTGCAACGCGGTCGACCTGCTCGAGCGGCTCTTAGTGCGTGGCATCGTTCCTGATCTCGTGACCGATCAGACGTCGGCCCACGACGAGCTGGAAGGCTACGTGCCGCGCGGAGGCACGCTCGAGGAGCTGTCCCGGCTGCGCAAGGACGATCCCAAAACGTATATCGCGCGCGCCTACGAGACGATGGCGGATCATGTCCGCGCCCTGCTCGAGCTCCAGCGGCGCGGCGCGGTGGTCTTCGACTACGGCAACAATCTGCGCGGCCAGGCGCAGAAGGCCGGCGTCGCCGACGCCTTCCAAATCGGCGGTTTCGTTCCGCTCTACATCCGGCCGCTGTTCTGCGAGGGCAAGGGGCCGTTCCGCTGGGCCGCCCTTTCCGGCGATCCGGAGGACATCCGGATCACCGACCGCGCGCTTCTGGAGCTCTTTCCGCACGATCGAGGGCTGGCGCGCTGGCTCCCCCTCGCCGGAGAACGGATCGCCTTCCAGGGACTTCCCGCGCGGATCTGCTGGCTCGGCTACGGGGACCGCCACCGGGCGGGTCTTCTCTTCAACGAGCTCGTGCGCGAAGGCAGGATCAAGGCCCCGATCGTCATCGGCCGCGACCATCTGGACGCCGGGTCGGTCGCGTCGCCGAACCGGGAGACCGAGGGAATGCGCGACGGCTCCGACGCGATCGCGGACTGGCCGATCTTGAACGCGCTCGTCAACACGGCGGCCGGCGCGACGTGGGTCTCGGTGCACCACGGCGGCGGTGTGGGCATCGGCTACTCGATCCACGCCGGCATGGTGATCGTCGCGGACGGCTCGGAGGCGGCGGCGCGGCGGCTCCGACGCGTCCTGACGAGCGATCCAGGAACGGGCGTGATGCGGCACGCCGACGCCGGCTACCCGGAAGCGATTCGGACCGCGCGCGAGCGGGGAGTGGACCTGCCCTTCCTCGAGTAGAGAGGGCGACGCGACGGTGCTACGCCGGGCGCTTCTGGCCGTTTCGGTCCTGGCGCTTCTCCCGATCCTCTGGCTCGACGGCTGGTTTCCGTTTCCGTCGGGACGCGTCGACACGGTCGGCCCGCCCGCCGCGGTCTCGACTGCCCTCGCCGGCGTCGCCGCGGACCTGAAGCGGCGCGTGGACGCTCTGGCTTCCAGCGCGGAGGTGGCGAAGGCGCTGGAAGGCGGCGGGATCGCAGTGCGCCGCCAGGCGCTCTTTGCGAGCGCGCGCCAGGTGATGGATGGCGTGCCCCCGGGGGCATGGATCGCCCTCGCCGACCCGCGCGGAAACGCCCAGGCGTGGTGGGGCGACGCTCCCGCGCAGATCCCGAACATCCGAGCCTCCGGAACGCTGGAGGCCCGCTGGTCGGCGACGCGGCTGGAGATCGCGTACTGGCGCATCGTCGGCTCGGGACCGTTTGCGGGCGTCATCTGCGCCGCGCGGCCGATGCCCGTCGAGGCCCCCGCGTTCGGGGAAGCGCTCGGACTGGAGGGATCCTCGCTGGAGTGGGAGCCGATCGCTCCGGTACAGGGAAGCCCGGTGGTCCTCTCCGGGGAGGGCAGAACGCCCCTCGTCGCGGCGCGCCGCGAGCCGATCGAGCCTTCCCAGAGTCGCAGTCTCCGGGCGGCCGTGGTCGCCGGCGTCGTCGCCGCGGCAACCGTCGTCGCCGCCGCCGGACCGGGCTCGCTCGTGGTCGGAGCCGGGCTCGCGGCGGGCTTTCTCGCCGTCGAGGCCTTTGACGGTGGGGGCCGAAGCCTGTCATCGCCGGTGCCGTGGGTCCTGGCGCTCGGTCTCTTCCTGCTTCCGCGGGCTCTGTCGAGTCTGCGGCGCCGCGACGCTCCCGGAGCGCCGGCGCGCATCGTTATGGGCTACGCGCTCTTCGCCGGTGCCCTGTACGCGGCGGGTCGGATCGCGGTTCCCGACCTCGGCGCCGCCTTCTCGGTGTCGAGCGCCGACTTCTGGAAACTCGCCGCACTCTTCGGGCTGACGGCCGCGGCGCTGGCACTGGGAGCCTCGTCGTTCGGGCGCGAGGCCTCGCCGGCCTGGACGGGCGCGGCTCTCAGCATCACGGGCGCCGGCATCGTGGCGGGTCTTCTCTTCGTCTCGGCGGCGCCGGGTTATCGGATCGCGATCTTCGCCGTCAGCCTCGTCGCGTTCGAAGCGTGGCGGCGCGCGGTATCGGGGGCCTCCGCTGCCGGCGCCTTCGGGCCTTTTCGGTTGACGGCCGGCGCCACGCTGCTCGTGCTCCTGTCGGCCGCCGCCCTTCACGAACACCGGCGGACCGCCGAGGCCTTTCGCGTGGCGGACGCCATCCGCCTCCCGGATCCGACGCGAATCTCGGTCGACGCGGTCGTGGCGGTGCGGCGCGCGGTCGACCGCGTGCAGCGGTTCGACCTCGGCCGGGAGCTGCCGGCGCCCGTCGCGGACACGGACCTCTCCGACCTTGCCTACCGGCTCTGGAGAGACGGGGAAGAGCAGAGGCCCTCGACGTCGCTGATCGCCTACGAGGTCTTCGACGGCGAAGGAATGCTGCGCAGCCGCTTCTCGCTGATACCCGAAGCCGACGAGCCCGGCATCGGAGCGCCGGGTGTCCAGATCGAGCGCCACCGTGTCGCCGTCGTTCGCCAGATCGCCGGGCTCGCCGACTCCGGGAATCTCTGGGGGCGCGTCGTCGTGTCGGTCGCGGACTGGCCGAGCTGGGATCCGCTGCCGCCCAGGCTGGAGGTCTATCGCCGGCTGGTGGGAGGAGAGGCGACCCAGGCTCCGTCGCCGAGACCGGTTCTCGTCTCCTATGGCCCGGATGGGGCGCGCCGGGAGGACGGACCCGAGCTGCCCGTACCCATCTTCGAGAAGGTGCGCGCTTCCGGGCGGCCGCAACGCGTCGACATCCGATACCGCGGCGAGGAGCTCCGGGGAGAGCTCCGGCCCGCTCCCGAAGGATTTCAGCTCATCGCCATCCCCGGTCCCGACTTTTTGCAGCGTCTGCTGACGGCCGCGCTCCTGCTGCCGGCGGCCGGCGCGCTGGCCCTCGTCGGGGGAGCCATCGTCTTTCTCCGTTTCCTCGCTTCTCGGCGTTCGGTCGAGGAGCTCCTGCCGCGAAGCGTCCCGACCTTTCGCGGCCGGCTCCTGGCGCTGTTCGTGCTGTCCGTGATGATTCCGCTCCTGGCGGTGACCTTCTACCTGCGCTCGTCGATCTCCGAGAGGACGAGCCGCGACACCTTGGACCACGCGCGGACGGGGCTCGAGACGGCGCGTCGTGTGCTCGACGATTACCTGCTGTCGGCGGCGGCGGGGCGAGGGCGGCTCGAGCTCCTCGACGACGCGCTGCTGTCGTGGCTGGCGAACGCCGTCGGCTTCGACCTGTCCGTCTACTCGCCGGAGTCGCGGCTGATCGCGAGCTCGCGGCGCGACCTCTACGCGGCCGGTCTCCTTCCCGAACGTGTGCCGGGACGAAGCTACGTCTCTGTAGGCCTGGGCGAGGCGCGCGACCTGACGGACGCACGCGTGATCGCGGGCAGCCCGTTCGAGGAGATCACGACCGCGCTCTCCGCGATGCCGGGTGTGCCCGGGGTGCGCAGCCCGATTCTGCTGTCGCTGCTGATGCTGCCCCAGCAGCGCATTGCCGAGGCCGAGGCCGCACAGCTGACCGCGGCCGTCTCGGCGTTCTCGCTGCTCGTGTTCCTGATCTCGGCCGCCATCGCGGGGCGGCTCGCCCTGCGCGTCGCTCGACCCGTCGCCGACCTCGTCCAGGGCACACGGGCGGTCGCTCGCGGGGACTTCTCGCCGCGGCTCGCCGAGCCTCCCGACGAGGAGTTGCGAGAGCTCGTGCGCGCGTTCCTGTACATGTCGCGCAGCCTCAAGGAACAGACGGAGGCGCTTTCGCGCGAGAAGGAGCGGCTGGCGACCCTGCTGTCGCAGCTGACCGCGGGCGTCGTGGCGTACGGCGAAGACCATCAAGTTCTGCTGGCCAATCCGGCCGCGGCGCGCCTGGGCGGAGGAGTCGCCGAGGGATCCACGCTCGAGGACGTCTTTCCCGGCGAAGTGATGGCCCCGGTGCGGCGACTCCTCGAGCGACTTGGACCATATCCGGTCTCCGAGGAGCTGGAGCCGCGGCCCGGCGAACGATGGCGCGTCGTGACGGTTCCACTGCCGCTCGGGGGATCGGGAGCGCGCATGGCGGTCATCGAAGACGTTTCGGACGTCGTCCGCTCCAACCGGCTGGCGGCGTGGGCGGAAATGGCCCGGATCATCGCGCACGAGATCAAGAACCCGTTGACTCCGATCCGCCTGTCGGTCGAACATCTTCGGGAAGTCTGGAAACGCCAGTCCCCCGATTTCGATCGCGTTCTGGAGGAATGCGTGACGAACGTGTTGCGCCAGACCGAGGAGCTTCGGCGCTCCGCCGCGGAGTTCTCCGATTACGCGAGGCTGCCTCGGCCGGAGACGCGGCCGATCGACGTCGGCGCCCTCGCGGCGGACGCAGCGGCGGCGTTTGCCGGAGCTCCCGGCATAAGCTGGTCCGTCGAGGCGACGCCGGGTCTCGAGGCCGTCGGCGACCCGCGCCTGATTTCCCGGGTCCTGTCGAACCTCGTCGGCAACTCCGTCGACGCGCTGCAGGGGCGGGGCATGATTCGAATCCGCGTGGATCGGCGCGACGGGCGCATCGAAACGGCGGTCGAAGACGACGGGCCGGGAGTTTCTCCCGAGATCCTGCCGCGCCTCTTCGACCCGTACTTCTCGGCCAAGAGCGGAGGCACCGGGCTAGGCCTGGCCATCGCGAAGAAGATCGTCGAGGAGCACGGAGGCACGATCGCCGCCGGCAACCGGCCGAAGGGAGGATTCCGCGTGGCCTTCGACCTCCCGGCGTCCGACGGCGGGAGCGGAGCCGCATGAGGCGTTCGGGCCACCTTCTTCTGAGTCTCCTGACGATCGCCGCCGGCTGCCGAAAGGCGGCGGGACCCGAAGGCCCGGCGGCCGCCGCGCCTCCGAAGGGCGACGCGGTCGAGTTCGTGAATCCCGCAGCCGCCGCGGAACCCGATCTCGTCGAGCGTCTCCGCCGGCTGGCCGTCGCGACGGTGTTCCTGCCCGCGGGCGAGCTCGCGCGCGACGGCGGGCGATGGACCCTGAACGCCGATCCGTATCCGCCCCGGCCCGTCGAGGGTCCGGCCGTGATCCTGGTAGTGCGGTCGAGCGAGGCGCTCTCCGCGCTCCTCTCTTCCTCGGAGGGCACGGCGGCGGCGGGAGCCTCTCACGCGCTCGCCGCCGGCGTGACCGAAGGCCTGCGCAAGGGAGGTCCGTACGGGAACGTCGTCGGCATCCACCTGGAGGGACCGTTCTCCGCGGCGACCGCGGCCCGGGGGACCGATCTGCTCGCCGCGTTGCGCAAGGAGTTGCCCCGCGGTCTGCTGCTGTCGTTTCGACTGGCCTCCGCGCCGGCGAACGACGACGAACGCAAGCGCCTCCGCCCGCTTCTCGAGTCCGCGGACGCCCTGGAGGCGACCGTGTTTGGCGGAAGCGCGAGGATCGACTCGGTCGCAGCCGACGCCCTCGGCCGTCCATGGTGGGCCGGGTACGACGCCGCGGTCCGATGCGTGGCGACGAGCCCGGAGGGGCAGGTTCACAGCGAAGTTCCCGAGAAGGCGGTCGACGCCCTCTCGGGCCACCCTCAAGTCGAGTTCGAAAACGATCTGACCGTGACGGATCCCGACGTCGTCGCGTTTCGCCTGACCGCTCGAGGTCCGGTCCGGGTCGGGGATCTGAACCTCGCGGCCGGCGAGCACGTTGCGTGCCGGATGCCGTCACTGCCGGAGCTGCTCTATCGCCTCGGTTCGGCCATGGCGGGACGGCGCCACCTGCTCGGGCGCGTGATCGTCTTCGGAGGAGACAGCGAAAGCGATCGGATCGTGCGCGTCGAGGCCCTGGAGGACATCCTGCTTGGACGATCACTCGCGCCCGCGCTCGACGTTCGCGTGAACCCCGCGGGCCGCAATGCGATCTCGATCGAGGCGAAGAATCTGTCGCCCCATCCGTCCACGGCTTCCCGGGTATCGAACTGGGTCGAGGTCGACCTGGCGCCGGCCCACCCGGCCGACGTGGCGCTCGGGGGCTTCGACCGCTACGAGGCTTACGATGCCTCGGGTCGCCCCGTCACTCCGGGCCGGGCGACCCGCGTCCGGCTCTACGAGACGCTGGTCGGGCCCCGCGAAGCGATCACGCCGGCCAGGATCGTGGTGCGCGGGGTGCTGCCGTCGCCGTGCTGCCGCCACCGCTTGCACCTGCTCGCCGCCGCGGGTCCCGAGGAATCGGGAGATTGGATCGATCCGCCGCCGCCGACTCCGCCGC
The DNA here is from genome assembly GCA_046724475.1 of Acidobacteriota bacterium. Classification (GTDB taxonomy): domain Bacteria; phylum Acidobacteriota; class Thermoanaerobaculia; order UBA5066; family Gp7-AA6; genus DAHUXD01. Next base: position 24,125 of record JBKOVK010000013.1, read on the forward strand.
CGGCGCCTACGAAGAAGCGGAAGTGACTTCCTTGCGCCGGAAGACCCCGACCAGCTTTCCGACGGGTCCGGACGCCACGAAGACCACGGCGATGGCCGCGAGCGCGAGCTGAGGTCTGTAGGCCACGATCGCAAAGAACAGAGCGATCGCCGGCAGGATCCAGGCGGGCCGCCGGCGCCTCAGGTCGAGGTCCTTGAAGGACCGGTAGCGGATCGTCGAGATCATCAGGTAGGCCAGAACGAACGTCAGGACGAGCAGGCCTCCCATCCACGTCCGGTTCATGAGGCGCTCCGGCGTGGCCAGCACGACCGCCGCCACCGTGCCCGCGGCTGCCGGGATCGGCAGTCCCACGAAGTAGCGCTTGTCGACGACGTGCGTCTGGATGTTGAAGCGCGCCAGGCGCATGGATCCGCAGACGACGAAGAGAAACGACACGAACCAGCCCAGCCGGTGAAAGTCCTCGAGGCCCCAGGAGTACGCGAGCACCGCGGGAGCCACGCCGAAGGACACCAGGTCGGCCAGCGAGTCGTACTCCTCGCCGAACTCGGAGGTCGAGTGCGTGAGTCGTGCGATGCGGCCGTCGAGACCGTCGAGGATGCCCGCGGCGATGATCAGAACGGCGGCGATCTCGAAATTCCCCTGGATCGAATACCAGAGCGAAAGGTAGCCGCAGAACAGGTTGCCGACCGTGAAGAGCGTTGGCAGGATGAAGAGGCCTCGGGAAAGCCGTTCCCGCGAGAGCCGCGCCACGCTATGCGCCTCCCCGCCAGCGGGCGATCGGCGACATTCCGGCTTTCAGCTTCTGGCCCTTTCCTACGAGGACCTCGCAGTCGTCGGGGAGAAAGACGTCCACGCGCGAACCGAACTTGATGATGCCGATGCGTTCCCCGCGCGCGAGCTCCTGGCCCACCGCCGGGTAGAAGACGATCCGGCGGGCGAGCGCGCCCGCGATCTGCTTGAAAGCGAGCCGGCCCTGCGGGGAGGCCAGCGTCACCCGCGTCTGCTCGTTGTCGGTCGAGGCCTTGTCGTCGAACGCGGCGAGCTTCTTGCCGGGGACGTGGGCGAATTCCGCAATGCGTCCCGCTGCCGGCGAGCGATTCACGTGGCAGTTGAAGACGGACATGAAGATCGAAAGCCGGCGGCGCGCGCCCGGCGGGGCCTCCGGGGGCTCGGTCACGGACAGGACGGTGCCGTCGGCGGGGGACACGATCGTCTCGGGGCCTCCCTCGGGAACGCGGTCGGGATCGCGGAAGAACTGAACCAGGAAGAGCGTGACGGCCAGGAGCAGGCCCGCCGCCAGGGGATGTCCGAAAACGGCGGCGAGCCCGCCGGCCACGAGCGGGGGCAGGATGAATACCCACCCCTCCCGGGCGATCGGGAGCCTCAGGTCGCGACTCCCTCGCGGTGGGTCCGGGCGATGGCCTCCATGCGGTCCTTCAGAAGGAGCTTCTCCTTCTTCAGCCGCTTCTCCTCCATTTCCTCGTCCTCGGAAAGTCGGTTTTTCGCCGCCAGCAACTGCAGGCGTTCCTCGTGATGTCGATGCTCCTCGTGCAGGCGGCGGAACTCCGGGTCGGTCACGGCCAGTTCCTCACGGTTCCCGTTTTCCATCGGGTCAGACCTCCTTGCTTTTTTTTGGATCGAGGAGAGTGCCGGGGGGAGGGTCACGTCCCAAGTCTAATCCCGCCAAACCGGCCTTTCAACCGCGTTCGGTCAGCGGAAGCACCAGCACGAGCGCGTCTTCTCCGTCCTGATAGTAGGCGCGCCGCTTGTAGGCCTCCCGGAAACCATAGGACCGGTAGAACTGCCGCGCCGCCTCGTTGGACACGCGGACTTCCAGCGTCACGGCGGTCGACGCCATGGCGCGCGCCCGTGACAGCGCGTCCTCGATCAGAACCCGTCCGTAGCCCTGTTTGCGCAGGCGCAAATCGGTCGCGATCTTGTTGACGTGAAACTCCTCGTACAGGGAGACGGCGAAGAGATATCCGCCCACGCGCGGCGCGCCTCCGTCGTCGCGGGCGAGGACGCGGATGTAGCGGTGCGCTTCGACCAGCTCGCTCGCGAAGAACTCTCGCCGCCAGGGCACCGGGAACGCTTCGGATTCGATCCGGACGATCTCGTCGAGGTCGAAGAGGCCCGCCGGGCGAAGCCGGTACGGATCGGGCCGTGGTTCAGGGAGCGACATGCTTCTCCTCGGCCGCGCTCGGGCGCGAGTAGATGGCTTCGAGCGCGCCCCCCGGGCGCGGTTCGCGCGTCACGGCGCGCGCCAGGCTCACCGCGACCGCCGGCAGGGGAACGTCAGAGGCGCCGGGGACGAGGTCGGCGGGAAGCGAGACGATCGAATCGCCGCTCCGGCTCGCCGCGACGTTGCCGGGGGCCACGCGGCGGGACGCGCCGAGAGATCGTGCGCGCGGGGAAGCCAGATCGAACCGCTCCGCGACGACTTCGCCGCGGCCTGCGTCGAGCACGGCGACGACCCGTTCCGCGCCGAAGCCACGCGCGCCTTCCGCCATCGCCTCGAGTGTCGGCACCGCTTCCACGTCCACGCCGAGGGCGCGTCCGAAGCCCCATGCCGTCGCGAGACCGACTCGGATTCCCGTGAACGACCCGGGCCCGGAGCAAACCGCGACGCGATCGAGGTCGGCGAGTCGCAGGCCTGCGCGGGAGAGCGCCCGGCCGACAGCCGGAAGCAGCTCCTCCGACGCGCGCCGGTCGCCGGACAGAACCTCCTCGAAGATCCGTTCGCCGGAGAGAACGACGATCGAGGGAGTGGGCGTGGCCGTGTCCATCGCGAGAACGTTCATGCCGGAACCGCCGGGATTATGCTAGCACCGGCGTGAGCGCATCCATCCCCCGCGTGACTCCCATGCTCCGGCAGTACTTCGAAATGAAGAGCCGGGTCCCCGACGCCATTCTGCTGTACCGCATGGGCGACTTCTACGAGATGTTCTTCGACGACGCCAAGGACGCCGCGCCGCTTCTCGGAATCGCGCTGACGGCGCGCCATCGCGACTCCGACATCGAGGCGCCGATGTGCGGCGTGCCTCACCAGGCCGTCGACCATCACGTGGCGCGGCTGGTCGCGGCGGGACGCAAGGTCGCCATCTGCGATCAAGTCGAGGACCCGAAGGCGTCCCGCGGCCTCGTCCGGCGAGACATCACGCGCGTCGTCACGCCCGGGACCGTGCTGGACCCGGAATCCCTGATCCCGAACGCGCCGTCCTACCTGGCCTGCCTGGCTCCGGCCGGGGCCGAGTGGGGTGCCGCATTCCTGGACCTCTCGACCGGGCGGTTCCTGGCGGGTGCGGTCGCGGCCTCGAGGATCGCCGACGCGCTGACGCTGTTTCGCCCGCGCGAGATCCTGCTGCCCGACGACGTCGAGGCGCCCGTCTTCGCCGCCGCCCTCTCGAGGCGCGCGAAAGACTGGTGGACGCGCGCCGGCGCCGGTCTGGCGGACGCTCCGGATCTTTCGGGGCCCGCGCGATCCGCCGCCGCCGCGGCTCGCGCGTACGCCCGGGAGATGCGGCCCGGAGGTCCGCTGGCGCACGTCGGACCGCCGTCGCCGCTGGCGTTCGGCGAGCGGATGGGGCTCGACGCCGCGGCCGTCGCGACCCTGGAGCTCTTCGAATCCTCCGACGGAGCCTCAGCGCGGAGTCTCTGCGCGCTGCTCGACCGCACGCGCACGCCCCTGGGCGCCCGCGCGCTGCGGGAGGCGCTCGCGCATCCGTCCAGGGATCCGGTGGAGCTCAACGCCCGCTGGGACGCGGTCGAGGAGTTGCTTCGAAAGTCTGAGACGGCCCTGGCGCTTCAAACCGCGCTGGAGGAGGTCGGAGATCTGGAGAGGCGTTTCGCGCGGGTCGCGACCGGGACCGCAGGGCCCCGAGAGGTTGCGGCGCTCGCGTCGGGACTCGAGGCCGTGCCCCGCGTCCTGGCGGCGGCGGTCCCCCTGTCGGCGGGGAGGATTCGTTCCCTCGTCGAGTCGGTGCCGGACACCCTGGATTGCGTCGAGAGAATCCGCCGCACGCTGGCGCCGGATCCCCCGGTCCTGGCCTCGGCCGGCGGTGTCATCCGCGAAGGCGCCGATGCGGAGCTCGATCAGCTGCGCGCCCTGCGGCGCGACGCGCAGGGTGCGCTGCTTGCGATCGAAGCCGAGGAGAAGCGCCGCTCCGGTATTTCGACGCTCAAGGTCCGCTTCAACCGCGTCTTCGGCTATTCGCTGGAAGTCGGCAACGCGCATCGGGAGAAAGTCCCCGCGGACTGGATCCGGAGGCAGTCGCTGGCCAACGCCGAGCGTTACGTGACGCCCGCATTGAAGGAGCTGGAGGAGAAGATCCTCGGCGCGGAGGATGCGATCGCGGCCATCGAGACGCGGCTGTACTCGGTGCTCCTCGCCGACCTGGCACACGCCGCGTCCCGCATCGGCCGCACGGCCGCGGTCGTCGGCGAGCTCGACCTTTTCGCGTGCTTTGCCGAGAACGCGCACGTCGGCCGGTGGGTGCGGCCGGCGCTGTCGGCCTCGCCGCGCCTTCGGATTGTCGAAGGCCGGCACCCGCTCGTCGAGAGTCTGCGCCGCGAAGACGTCTTCGTTCCCAACGACACCGATCTGGACCCGGAATGCCGCATCCAGGTGGTGACCGGACCCAACATGGGAGGCAAGTCGACATACCTGCGCCAGGTCGCGACGATTGTGCTCCTCGCGCAGGCCGGATCCTTCGTCCCGGCCGCGAAGGCGGAGCTCTCGCTCTTCGACCGCATCTTCACGAGAGTGGGAGCGGCGGACTACCTCTCGCGCGGAGAGTCCACGTTCATGGTCGAGATGCTGGAGTCGGCGGCGATTCTCCGCGGAGCCACGCCCCGCAGCCTCGTGATCCTGGACGAGGTCGGACGGGGCACGTCCACGTTTGACGGGCTCTCCATCGCGTGGGCGATCCTGGAGTACCTGCACGACACGCCGGATAAGGCGGCGTTCGTCCTCTTCGCGACGCACTACCACGAGCTGACGGAAATCGCGCTGGTCAAGCCGGCGGTGGTGAACTCGACGATGGCGGTCCGCGAGTCCTCCGGCCGCGTCGTGTTCCTCCGCAAGGTGGTGCCCGGCGCGGCCGACCGCAGCTACGGCATCCACGTGGCGGAGCTCGCGAACCTGCCGTCGGAGGTGACCGCGCGGGCCCGCGAGGTCCTGTCGAACCTCGAGAAGCAGGAGCTCGACGTCCAGGGCGCTCCCGTCATCGCGCGCAAGCAGGGCGAGAGCGCGGGCAGCGGCCAGTTCGTCCTGTTCTCGGCCGAAGAGGAGCTGGCGCTGGAGAGGCTCCGGGCCGCAGACTTGAACCTGATGACTCCGATCTCGGCCCTGTCGCTCCTCGCGGCGCTGCAGCAGCGGCTCAAGTTCAAGTGAGCTCGCGGCTGTTCGGCGTCGGCGTGTCAGGGCCGGAGCTGACGGAGGCCGAGCGCGGGATCCTGGCGTCCCAGCCGCCCTACGGCGTCATCCTGTTCCAGCGCAACATCGAGAGTCCCGGCCAGCTCGGCCGGCTGATCGCGGAACTGCGCGGGCTCGGCGTGAGGTTTCTGTTCCTGGACCAGGAAGGGGGACCGGTCGACCGCTTGAGGGATCTGATGGCCCCCGCGCCGTCGCTTCGCCGCGCCGCGACACTCGGAGTCGCGCGGCGTGCCGGAGAGCTCGCGGGAGCGAGCCTCGTGAGTCTCGGGTTCGACGTGGACCTGGCTCCCGTCGTCGATCGCGCCGTGCCCGGGGCAGGCGAGGCGGTCCTGGGCGAGCGCGCGGTCTCCGCCGATCCGGGCGAGATCGTGCGGTCGGCGGGCGACTTTCTCGCGGGCCTGCATTCGAGGGGAGTGGGGGGGTGCCTGAAGCACTTTCCGGGACTCGGCCGCGCCCGCCTCGATACGCACCAGGCCCTGCCGGTGCTCGAGGAAAACCGCCACGAGGAGGCTTTGGACCTCGTGCCGTTCGACGCGCTGATGGGAACCGCGCGCGCGGTCATGATCTCGCACGCGGCCGGGGAAGACGGACTTCCCGCGTCCCTGGCCGAGGAGTGGGCCACGATCCGCCTGCGCGACATCCTGAGCTTCGAGGGCGTCGCCTTCTCGGACGATCTCGAGATGGGGGCGCTCGACGCCTTCGGAGATCTTCCCGAACGATGCGTGCGGGCAGCGATGGCGGGGTGTGACCTGCTGTTCGTCTGCAAACGGATCGACGTCTATCCCCGATGCGTGGAAGCGGTGGAGGCACGGGTCCCCGTACCGCGGCGCACCGAGGCGGCCGAGCGGCTGGAGGATTACGCGGGCCACCTCGCCCGTCTGCAAAAGGCGGCGCCCGGCGGCGAGACCATTCCCGCTCTCACCGCCGAGCTGCGCTCGCTGGCCGACTCTGCCGCTTGACCCGGTCTCTTAGAACGGGACGTCGTCGTCGTAGGCGCCGCCCGCGGTGGTCGCGGCCGGCTCGGGCGTCTCGGCGACCTCGCGGGGCGCGGACCGGGCGCCATCCTCTCGCCGTCCGAGCATGACGACGTTGGAAGCCTTGATCTCGGTCTTGTAGCGCTTCTGCCCGTTCTGATCCTCCCAGCTTCGGGTTTGAAGACTGCCCTCGACGTATACCTGTTTGCCTTTCTGCAGGTACTCGCCGCAGATCTGCGCGAGCTTCTCCCAGGCCACGATGTCGTGCCACTCGGTGCGCTCCTGCTTGGCGCCCGACGCGTCCTTCCAGGCCGTCGTGGTCGCGAGCGTGAAGCGCGCAAGGGTCGTTCCCTGCGGTGTGGTGCGGACCTCCGGATCCTTTCCGAGGTTCCCGATCAGAATCACCTTGTTGACGCTGGCCATGTATTCGCCCTCCTTTCAGGTGCTGTGACGATATTCCACTTTCCTCCGGACAAATGATGTCCGAGGGTTGCCGGGCTAAAATCCCCGCAACGTGGCGTCCAACGAGATCGAAGAGACCCGCGGACACCTCGTCCGCTCTGCCTCGACGATCACGCCGCTGACGCTGCTCTCCCGGGTCACCGGATATCTCCGGGAGAAGGTCATCGCCGCCACGTTCGGCGCCGGGATGCGGACGGACGCGTTCTTCGTCGCCTTTCGCATCCCCAACATGCTGCGCGAGATCATCGGCGAGGGGGCGATGTCTTCGGCCGTGATCCCGGTCTACGCCGAGGTCTCAGCGAAGCGAAGCGCCGAGGAGGCCCGGGCGTTTCTCGGGCGCGTGGTGGCCACGTTCTCCCTGATCCTCGCGGCGCTGACGTGCGCCGGGATCGTCTTCTCTCCATGGCTCGTCGGTCTTCTGGCCGGACAGTTCCGCCGGACGCCCGGCAAGTTCGAGCTGACCGTCGCGCTGAACCGTTGGATTTTCCCCTACATCTTCCTGGTTTCGCTCGCGGCGCTCTGCCAGGCGGTCCTCAACGCGCATCGCCGTTTCGCGGCGCCGGCGGCGGCGCCGATCTTTCTGAACGTGTCGATCATCCTGGCCGCACTCTTCGTCTCGCCGCGGCTGGCCGAGCCGGCGTACGGTCTGGCGATCGGAGTCCTCGCCGGAGGCGTCCTGCAGATTGCGGTCCAGATTCCACAGCTCCGGAAGCTGCGCGCGGTCGGGCGGCCGGCGCTGGGTTGGCGAGACCCGGCGGTGCGATCCGTGCTGCTCCTGATGACGCCGCGGCTTCTCGCCTACGGGATCAACTCGGTCAACATCGTGGTCTCGACGCGGTTCGCGGCGGGCCTCGGTGACGCCAGCGTCTCGTATCTGAACTACGCCAACCGCCTCAAGGAACTGGTGCTGGGAGGATTCGCCGTGTCGGTCGCAACCGCGATCCTGCCGCTGCTGTCGAGCCAGGCTCTCGCGGCCGACCGGGAGCCGTTCAAGGAGAATCTCGCGTTCGCGCTGCGGCTGATCGCGTTCGTGACGGTTCCCGCGAGTGTCGGCCTGATCGTGCTCCAGACGCCGATCGTCCGCGTGCTTTTCCAGGGAGGAAGATTCGGTTCCGCGGACACGCTCGCCACGGCCGCGGTGCTCGCCACGCTCTCGGTCGGGTTGTTCTTCTTCGCCGCCGTTCGCGTGATCGTCCCCGCGTTCTACGCTCTGAAGAACACGACGCTGCCGGTCGTCGCCGCACTCGCCGACGCCGCGACGTTCGTCTCGCTCTGTCTCCTGTGGACGCGTTCCCTCGGGCTTCCCGGGATCGGCCTGGCCGCCTCGACGGCCGCCGGAGTCAACGTGGCCGTCCTCGTCGTCGCGCTGCGCCGGCGCGAGGGTCGGCTGCGCGGGCGCCAGATCTTCGCGTCGCTTCTCCGGATCGCCGGAGCGGCGGCGATCATGGGCGGCTTCCTCTGGGCGATCCTGCGCATGGTCCCCGAGCCGCGGATCGCGGGATGGCGGGGGGCGGCGATCTTGACGCTCGTGATCGGCGCGGCCGCCGCCGTGTACACGGTGAGCGCGCACCTGCTCGGCGCCCCGGAGCCGGCGGAGTTGAGGCGCGTGGCGCGCCGGAGACGGCGGTGAAGCTCGTCATCCAGCGCGTCTCGAGCGCGTCCGTCCGGGTCGGAGACGAGATCGTCGGAGAGATCGGCCGTGGCTTCCTGGTCCTCTTCGGCGCGGAGAGGGGCGACACCGCAACGCTCGCATCCGAGGCCGCCCGGAAAGTCGCGGGCTTGCGCATCTTCGAGGACGCCGAGGGAAAAATGAATCTCTCGCTCGCCGACGTCGGAGGCGAGGTCCTCGCCGTCTCGCAGTTCACGCTCGGCGCCGATCTGTCGCGCGGCCGCCGGCCCGGCTTCGAGCATGCCCTGCGCGGGCCGGAAGCCGAGCCGCTCTACGAGGGATTCGTGGCGGCGCTCCGAGGCGAAGGCCTCTCGGTTTCTACCGGAATCTTCGGAGCGATGATGTCCGTCGCCCTCGTCAACGAGGGGCCGGCGACTTTTCTTCTCGAGCTGCCACGGCGCGCGTCCGGTTAGAGCACCCGGATCGGCGTCAGCGCGAAGGACAGCAGGAAGATCGCGATGCACGCGAGCGCGACGAGCGTGCGTCCGAAGTCCAGAGGCTCGTTGTCGTCGGTCATCGGGGGATGGGCGAATCCCGTCAGCAGCACGGCGAACGCCGCGAAGACCAGCCAGATCGGCGGACCGGAGAAAGCGCCCGCGACGGCCAGGGCCAGAGCCGCGGCGCCGGCCAGCGGCTGGCGGCGCCCGAGCAGGGCGCGCGTAACGTGCGAGCCGTCGAGCTGTCCCAGCGGAATCAGGTTCATCGCGGTGACGAGCAGGCCGAACCATGCGGCCATGAAGGTCGGATGCTCGTGCACGCTCGCGCTCGTGTAGGGCTGCACGTGCATCCACTTCTGCGCCCATCGGACGATCATGGGATAGTCGAACAGCACCAGGCCGGGCTGGAGCGGCGTGGTCGTGGGTCGAGGATGCGCGACGCCGTACAAGAGGAACGGGATCGTCGCGACGAATCCCGCGATGGGGCCGGCCGCTCCGATGTCGAGCAGGATCCGCTTGTTCGGGATCGGCTCCTTGATGCGGATGAGGGCGCCGAACGTTCCGAACGAGAGAAAGCCCGGGAAGAGGATCGGCGACGGGAGGAAGATCGGCAGCGTCGCCGCGAGCCGGTACCGGCGGCACATCAGGTAGTGGCCGGTCTCGTGGACGCCCAGGATGATCATCACCGGGATGGAGAAGGCGAATCCGTCCGAGAAGCGGCCCTTCGCCAGCCATCCTCCGTTGGTCGTGAACGCCGCGCCGCCGGCCAGCGTCGTCGTGACGAAGGTCAGCAGGAACAGCGCGAGATGAAAGAGAGGATGCTCGACGAAACGCCGGTAGCCGCTCAAACGCGGAGGAGGCTCGGGCGGCGGGGAATCGAGGGAGGGACCGGTCAGACGCTGCTCGCGGGGGCTGCCTTCCGAAGCTCGAGCAGCAGCTTCGCGAGAGCGCTTCCGAGGGAGCTGGCGGCGATCTCGAGAGTTCGGTAGTCGTCTTCGGACATCGGCGCGCCGAGCCGGTCCGCGTAGAGGAAAGCGACCAGCCGGTCTTTGATGCGGACCGGGTAGACCGCGCACGACGCCGTGGCGCGCGGGCCCAACAGGCGCGCGACCGCCGGCGGCATCAGGACGCGGCTCAAACCGCCGCGGTGCGGAGATCCCGAGAGTTTGACGAACGCGAAGATCGAGGGCTCTCCCCACGGGATCCGCAGCCGCGACACGCCTTCCCGGCTGATGCCGCCGCCGCGAGCCGTCCAGCCCTGGATGGACTCCTGCGCCGAGACGAAGAGAAGCAGCCGCGGGAACTGCGTCGCGAGGCTGTCCAGCGCCGCCTCGGCGATCCGGTCGCGCCCCGAGGGGCCCGGCTCGGAAGGCGCGGGCGCGACGACGACGGGGGCGGGAGCGGGAGGCGGCGCCTGCACCGGAATCGGTACCGGAGTCTCGAACTCCGCGATGTCGTCGTTCTTCCACATCTGCGCCGCGAGCTGCTCGGGCGGCTGCGGCGGCGCGAAGTCCGGCAGGAGCTCCGCGCTGTCGGCGAGCTCGATCTGCGGGTCCTCCGCGGAGAGGAACGGAGCCGCGTACGCGGATCGCCGGCCCGGCGGAGTCTCCTCCTCTCCCACCGAGATCGGGATTCGCGTGGCGCGAGTGCGGCGCGGCGGAGCGGGGGCCGCGGAGGGCGCGGGCGCTTCCGTCATGTCGGGCACCGACGCCGTCGGCGCCGGCGCGTCGGCCGCGGGTCGCGGACGATCTCCCCGCCTCTCCTCGTTGCGCTCAAGCTTGTTCAGAACGCTGCGGAACTCGATCGGAATCGGACGGCCGTAGAAGAGATGAAGCGCCTGCAGCAGCCGCACCTCCGAGATCACGGCCGGAACGATGGGGCGGCCGGTCAGCGCGGACACTTCGTCCACGGCCGCCAGGTTGGACGGGTTCTTGAACGCGACGCGCGCGCCGCGTCCCTCCAGCGCATACGGAATCGCGGCCAGTCGGATCGCTGCGCGCTCCGGCAGGAGGCGGACGACGTGGGGAGGCGATTTCAAGATTTCCGACCACGTCACGTAGTCGCAGCGGTGGATCGTCGCGAGCGCCTTCAGGAGGCTCTCTTCTCCGAGCAGATCGCGGTCGAGAAGGATCGTGCCGAGCCGGAACGGTTCGCCGGTGTGCCGCTGAAAGCCGAGTGCGCTTTGAACGGCGCCTTCCGAGAGAACTCCCTCGGCTACGAGCAGCTCGCCGATGCGAGGCATCGTCCTTATTCTATTTCGGACCGGGAGGCGAGGCTAAGGCAGGTCGCGCAGATCCTTGCCGGGTTTGAACCGGATCGTGTTGCCCGGAGGAATCGACACCTCGACGCCGGTCTTGGGGTTGCGGCCGATGCCGCGCTTGCGGCGCTTGACCTGAAACACCCCGAATCCGCGAAGCTCGATGCGGTCGCCGGCACCGAGCGCGGAGCGCATGGCTTCTATGACCGTTTCCACGGCCGTCGCCGCTTTGGCCCGGGGGATCTGGGCGAGATCCACCACGCGATCCACGATGTCCGCTTTGATCATCGGTCCTCCGGGGTACCCCGAAATTATATAACCTGCTTTTTCTTCAGTCGGATGGACGCTGCCAGGGCCGCCGCGCAGGCTCCGGCGAGCTCCCGGGCGTAGGTCAGGTCCGCCGGGGTGGCCCCGGTGCTGCCCGAGGACTCCGAGAGGAAGAAGGCCACCGCCTTCTCGCGCATGAGGACCGGCTGGACCAGGCACTCGGCCGGGACGCCCCCCAGAGCCCGGGTCAGATCGTCGTGGCGGGGCAGGGGAGGAAGCGCGCCGAGATAGAAGGACCGGGACAGCCGCACGTTGAGAAAGATCGACGGCTCCGACCAGGGAATCTCGAGCTCCTTGAGCGCTTCGGCATCCACGTCGGGACCGCCTCCGGACCAGCCCGCGACGCCTTCGGGCCTCGCGAGGAAAACGGCATTTCGCACGAAGCGCCGATTGAGAGCCGACAGCGCCGCATCGAGGATCCCGTCCCGGCCTTTGCTCGACGCGGCCAGGATTCCCTTGAAGTCGGAGGCCTCCGGCATCCCGGGCATGGCGGAGGGCCGGGGCGCCGCTGTCGGGTTGGCGGTCGTCTCGCGCCAGGCCGGAGGCCTCGGCGCTTTGGGGGGAGGCGCAGAGGGAGGCGGCGCGGCCACCGGCGGCGGCGCCGGACGAGGCTCTTCGCGCCTGGGAGGACGCGACGCCGCGGAAGGAACCTCTTCCCACGCAATCGATTCGGCCTCGGCTTCGATTTCCTCGGGCGGAGGCGGCAGGCCGCCCCAGCCGACCGGAGGCTCGTCGGGAATCTTCCAGTTCGAGATCGCCGGGCGATCGTCCGCATCTGATCCGAACCGCGGTTCGCCCGGCAGGAAGGGCGTGTCGGCCGAGAAGTCGGGCGGAGGAGGCAGATTCTTTCGAATCACGGACGGAGCCGTAGGGCGCGAGAGCTTCTCCGCCAGGATGGCGAACCGCGGCGTCCGACGCTCGCCGTAGTACTTCTCGAGCGCCTGGTACAGGCGCACCTCGGGAGCCACCGCCGGCACGATCTTCTTGCCGGTGACGAAGAAGAGCTCGTCGAGGATCCGCAGGTTCGCCGGGTCCCGCAGGGCGACGCGGATGAAACCCTCGCCCAGCTCGACTGGGACCGCGGAGTGGCGAATCGCGAATTTCGCGGGAAGCGTGGCCGTGACGGCCGCCGGCAGCGTCGAGAGCGTCTTCCACGGAATGTAGAGGCAGCCATGCTGCTCGGCCAGAGCCTTCCCGATGTCGTCCTCGGAGGCCGAGCCCCGCTCGATCAAGAGCGTGCCGATCCGGCCGCCGGCAAAGCTCTGGACGGCGAGAGCACGGTTGACGCTCTCCTCCGTGACGGCGCCGCAGCGCACGAGAAGGACCCCCAGTCGCGGCATGAATCCCTTGATTATCGCGTACCCGGAGAGGCGAGGAGGCGCTCGTCGCCCGGGGCCGTCTTCTCCCAGTAGCGGGAGCGCAGCGAGGTCTGGAGCTTGAGGGTGCCGCCGTCGCTGCGTTCCCACAGAGCGAGCCGGTGGGGAAAGGCCCTCTCGAACTCGAACGTGTCGCGCCGGTCGCCGCGGGAGAGCCGGACGCGATAGACGCCGGCCGCCACGCCGGGACGCTCCACCTCGAGAATCGCGTCGTCGACGGGCGGAACCGCGGGTTTGGAGCCGAAGACCGAGTCGACCACCCGCAGCCGGCCGGAGCGTGTCCGCTCGAAGTCGAGGCTTCGCAGCTCCAGCGGGAGCGCGTCGTAGAAGACGGCCTCGCGCGGATCGAGCGGTGCGTCCACGTCTCCCGGAGTTTCGAAGTACGACCGGATGGCCATCGTGCCGGTGTCCGATCGCCATTCCACGAAGCTGTTGCCGCACCATTCGTGGCTCGTCATCGTGAGCTTGACCGGAGAGAGCCGGTCGGCGTCGGCGAAAAACGACAGCATCTGCTGGTACGTGTACAGCCCGCTCGGAATCGAGCGGACGTGATTGAACTTCAGAACGCGCCGGCTCTTCGCGCGGGCCGGGTCGTCGGCTTTCACCAGGCGGTCGGCGAGAAGGTCCTCGGCCACGACGATGAGAACGGCGCGCGAGGTGCGCAGTCGCCCCTCTCGCTTGTCGGTGGCCTCGTAGACGGACACCTCGGCCTGGCCGTCGTTCCACAGCGCTTCACGGCCGAATCCCGCCTTCCACACCACTTTTTCTCCGGCTGGGGCCGCGGCAAGGGCGGCGAGCAGCAGGAGTCGAGCGGACATCGGGACCTCCTCGCCGGCGGCCCCGGCGATGGCTCGAGCATACTCCGACGCCCCGTGCTAGATTGCTGAGGTGAAGCGCGCCGCTTTTTTTGCCGCGCTGCTCCTCGCCGGGACCTTCGCGGCCGGGGGCGGCGACCTCGCCGAGAGCCGCAAGACCTTTCTCGCCGCGCGAACGGCCGTCGCCGAGGGCCGCTATCAGGAAGCGCTGGCCCTCTACCGCAAGGTCCTCGAGAAGATGCCGGCCGACCCGGTGGTCCACTTCGAGTACGCGCTCCTGCTTCGGGACCTCAACGTCGCCGAGCAGGCCGAGTCGGAAGCGCGCGAAGCGGTCCGGCTGGACCCCGACCTCGCCGAAGCTCAGAAGCTTCTGGGCTCGATGGAGCTCGCCGGGGCCGAGTCGGATCCCAAGCGCCTCAACGCGGCGATCGAGCACCTCTCGGCGGCCCGCCGTCTCGCGCCGGCCGACGTCGGAACCGCCGTGGGCCTGGCGCGGGCGCTCCTGGCGGCAGACCGCGCCGCGGAAGCGGCGGCGGTTCTGGATGAGCTGCCGGAGCTGGCGGGCCAGCCCTCCGTCCAGCGTCTGACCGCCGAGGCCAAGGCCAAGAGCGGCCAGTCCAAGGAAGCCGAGGCAATCTACCGGGAGCTCTGGCGCGCCGATCCGTCGGATCGCGAGATCGCGGCGGCGCTGATCGACCTCTATGAGGACGAGGACAAGATGGAGGAGGCGCTCACCGTGCTGGCAACTCTCGAGCGCCGCGATCCGTCAAACAGCGCCGTCACGGAGAGGATCGTCCTCGATCTCGCGCGCGCCGGACGCTTCGCCGAGGCCGAGAAGCGAGCCCGTGAGCTCACGGCGAATCGTCCGGAGAACCGCGCCGGCCAGCGGCTCCTCGCGACGGTGCTCTTCGAGCGCGGCCAAACGCAAGAGGGCGAGAAGGTGCTGCGCGCGCTGATCGAGGCAGACCCGGACGACCTGATCTCGCGGCGGGCCCTCGCATCCGAGCTCGTGCGCGAGCGCCGGTTCGACGAAGCCAAGACGATGTACGAAGAGATCGGAAAAGCGGCCGGCGACGATCCCCGCCGTGCGGACGCCCGCGTCGCCTCGACCGTCGAGCTCGGATTCATCGCGTACCTGCAGAAGGACTGGGCGAAGGCGCGTGAGATCCTCGGGCCGGCCGCTCTCGCGGACGGGAAGGTGCAGGGGCGGGCGGCGCGGATCCTGCTCGCCGCCGACCGCGACGGAGAGGACTTCAACGACGGTCTGACGCGCGCCCGGGCGTACGCGGCGGCCGATCCCAACGATCCCGAATGGACCGCCGCGGCCGCCGAGTTTGCGGTGCGGACCGGACAGAAGGCGGAAGGCGAGAAGCAGCTCGACGCTCTCGGCGCTTCCGGCGACATCGAGAAGATGATGGCCGCGGCCGACGCCTACGGAAGACTCAAGAACTACGAGGCCGCCGTACGCATCGCGCGTGCGGCCGTCGCCCTGCGACCCGAGAATGCCGAAGCCAAGTTCCGCCTCGCGTCGAGCCTCGAGCGGGGAGGCAACCCGGCGGAAGCCGAGAAGGTCTTCCTCGAGCTTCTGACGCAGCGCCCCAACGACGCGGCGTCGCAGAACTACCTGGGTTACATGTGGGCGGACCAGGGCGTCCAGCTCGAGCGCGCCCGCGAGCTCCTCGAAAAGGCCGTGGCGCGAGAACCCCGCAACGCGGCGTACCTAGACTCGCTCGGCTGGCTCTACTTCCGCATGGGCAAGCTGGACTCGGCCGAGAAGAACCTGCGCGAGGCGGCGCGCCGCGAGCCGTCGGATCCCACGATCTCCGAGCACCTCGGCGACCTCGACATGAAGAACGGCGATCTCGAAGGCGCGGTGCGGCAGTGGGAAAAGGCGCTGGAGCTGAAATCCGAGGACGCCGATCGCGTCCGGGAGAAGCTCCGCCGCGCGCGCGAGCCCGTCTCGAAGCGTTGAGCCGGCGCGACCTCCTCCGTCTCGCTTCGCCCCTTCTCTCTCTGACCCTGGCCGCCTGCGCAACGCGCGGAGCCACCCGGCACTTTTCTCCCGCGACGGAAGCCGTTTCCCGCGAGGCGCTGGACGCCTGGGGCGCGATTCGCGAGCGCGCCGGACGGCTTCCATCCTCCCGGCTCCTCTACGATGCGAAGATGGGCCGCGGTTCCGTCGCCGCGGTTCCCGGAAGCCTCGCCGTGACCTACACCGACGGTGAGGTGAAGCGGGCGTCGCTGACCGGGCCGTTCGGCAGCCACATCGCCGACTACGCCGGAGGGACCGTCACCGGCGAGGACCGCAAGGCCTTCGTCGTGGACCCGGAGGCTCTGCGCTCGGTGCTGGCCGGGACGTGGCCGGGCACGCCCAGCACTGTGGCCGGCTGCGACGGCGATTCGTGCCTCCTCGTCTGGGACGGGCCTCCCCGGGTCTCGGCCGTCGTGGACCGGATCGCGCGCCAGACGCGCGAGCTCTCGCTCGAGGGCGACGCCGGCAAGCTCGTGGCGGCCTATTCGGGTTCCGCGTCTCCGTGGCCCGAGCGGATCGGGATCCGCGAAGAGCGCTCGGATCGCACGCTGGCCCTGAAGTTGATCGCCGTCGAGCCTCAGGTTTCGGCTCCGTCTCCGGGCCGATGAGGCTGACGGCCCTCGCTCCGGCCAAGATCAACCGCGAGCTGCGGGTCGGTGGGCTGCGCCCCGACGGTTACCACGAGATCCGCTCGCGCATGGTTTCGATCGATCTCGCCGATCGCTTGACCGTCGCCTCGTCGGACTCCCTCGAGCTCGTCTGCGACGTCCCGTCGGTTCCGTCGGGAGAGGAGAACCTCGTCGTCAAGGCGGCGCGGCTACTCGCCGAAGACGCCGGAGTCCCGGCGCGGGCCCGGCTGATTCTCGAGAAGAGAGTCCCCATGGGAGGCGGCCTCGGGGGAGGCAGCGCGGATGCCGCCATCGCGCTGCGCCTGCTCGCGCGGCTGTGGGAAATCCCCGAGGATCCGGGCCGCATCGAGGCGCTCGCGGCGCGCCTGGGCAGCGACGTGCCTTTCTTCCTGACCGGCGGCGAGGCCGAGGTGACCGGCCGCGGAGAAGTCGTGAAACCCGTCGAGGACAGCGCGCCGGCCGACCTCGTGCTGCTCGTTCCGCCCTTCGGCGTTTCGACGGCGGCCGTCTATCGGGAATTTTCGGGGCAAGGCAAGCTGCCGGAACGGCTCGAGATCGACCTCCCCGGGCGCCGGGCGTTCCTCGGCCCCAACGATTTGGCACCCTCCGTGCTAGTAACAGAACCGAGGATGGCGAACTACGTCCGATCCGCCGCGGCCCTGACCACCGACACGGCGATCAGCGGTTCCGGGGGGACGATCGTCCTGCACGGCGCGCCGGCCGACGCTGTCGCGCGACTCTCGGCGAGACATCCGGAGGCCCTCGTCGCAACGTGCCGCACGCTCTCTCGCTCGGACTATCGCCGCCACAGCGAACCTGTGAGAGGCACTCCATGAACATCACGCAAGTCAAGGTGTTTCCCGTCGAAGAGGAGAAGCTCAAGGCGTACGTCTCGATCGTGCTCGACGATTGCTTCCTTGTCTCCGACCTGAAGGTGATCCAGGGCCCCAACGGCCTGTTCATCTCGATGCCGTCGAAGAGAAAGAAGAACGGCGAGTTCAAGGACGTCGCCCATCCGTTGAATCGAGAGACCCGCGAGCGCATGGAGCGCCGCATCCTCGAGGAGTACGACAAAGTCAAAGCGGCCGGGCCCGCTCCCGCGGCCCGTTCCGCAGCCGCTCCTCAGGAAAGCCGCCTTCCCGACGCAGAGCCCAACGACTCGGCGCGGTAAAATCGTGGCACTGGGGCGTCGCCAAATTGGTAAGGCACCGGCCTTTGGAGCCGGCATTTCTAGGTTCGAGTCCTAGCGCCCCAGCCAGGAGCTACCCGGGAGCATGAAGCTCGCCACGCTCGCTCTCCTCCGGTGCAAGTTCTGCGGAGGAACCCTCCAGCCCGCACGGCGAATCCCGGAGTCCGGAGACGAGATCGAGTCGGGCACTCTGCGTTGCGTCTGCGGCGAGATCCCGGTGCTCGGTGGAATCCCGATCTGCCGACGGGGGGGTCGGGTCGACCGGATGAAGCAGACCTCGGATGCGGCGTCGAGCCCGGGACCGGAAGTGCGCCGCCTCCTGAACCTGATCGAGTCGGGTCGCAGCGAAGAGGCCCTGGGGCTCGTGCTCATGCCGCCCGGGCGCTGGGTTCGCCGGCAGAACCTGATCGCCGAGATCCTGCCGCGATGGCCGCGAGACCGCCTGCGGCGGATCGCCGAAGACTCCTGGACCCGACAGGCGGCCCGCGAGGCGGCCGGTTTCGTCTCGCCGTCGTCGACCATGACGGTGCGCGAGGTGTTCGAGCGCTACTACAGCGGAGACCGTCGGAGCGAGCTGCGCCACCATTTCTTTCACCGGTTCGCGCAGCCGCGCCACTTGACGAGTCTCTCGCTGGCGACGCTGCTCTGGGACGACGCGGGTCCGGGTCTCGATCTCGCGTGCGGATTCGGCCACGCGCTGCATATCCTGACCCTGCGCGCGCCCGGCCGAACCTGGATCGGGCTCGACCGAAACTTCTTCAGCCTCTACGTCGCCCGGCGTTGGGTGGCCCCGCGGGCCGAGTACGTCTGCGCCGAAGCGGACGGCGCGTTTCCGTTCTCGACCGGCGCCTTTTCGGGCGTCCTTTGCGCGGACGCGTTTCACAACTTTCTTCGCAAGTGCACGTGCGCCGAAGAGCTGCGTCGCGTGACGACCGACGACGGGACGATCGTCCTGTCGAGAGTGGGCAACGCCCTTCAAGAGCCTCGGGAAGGTTTCGAGCTGCCGCCCGACGCCTATCGGGCGCTCTTTCCCGGCGAGGCCTGTCGACTCGTCGCCGACCGGGAGCTTCTCGATCGGTACCTCTCGGGTCGTGGACCCGACTTGAGCCGCGATACGCGCCCCGGCGTTCTGGCCGAGGAGAAGTGGATCTCGCTGGTCGTGAGCCGGAACCCGGGGGTATTCCGCGACCACGGACCGCTGGAAAGCTGGCCGCACGGTCTCGGGAAGCGCGCGCGGAATCCGTTGTACGTCGCCAATGGGCCGACAGCCGGAAGGGAAAACGGGTTCACGCTGACGATGCCTTCCGAATGGTTTGAGTTCGAGAACGGCGGGTGCCGCGTCTACATGCCCGAGCACGTCACGCTCGACGACCGCGCCGAGTCGGACCTGAATTCCGGGAAGGACTCGGCCGAAATCGAAGAGCTCGTGCGCCGCTGCGTCGTGCTCGGATTTCCGGAAAAATACCTCTAAGCTCCCGGCATCGACCACGTCTTAACGCATGAGTCAGTTCGAGGCGATCCTCGGAATCCTTCTCGTCGCGGTTCTGCTCGCGGCGGTGGCGCGCCGCGTGGGGGCGCCGTATCCGGCGTTCCTGGCGCTCGGGGGGGCGGTGCTGGCGTTTCTCCCGGGAATGCCGACCCTCTCGATCCAACCCGAGGTCGCGCTGGCGCTGTTCGTTGCGCCGGTTCTGCTGGACGCGGCCTACGACACGTCTCCGCGAGACTTGAGAGACCACTGGGCTCCAGTCACGAGCCTCGCGGTCGTCAGCGTCGTCCTGACCACGGTCGCCGTCGCCCTGGTTGCGCGCACTCTCGTCCCGGAGATGCCCATGGCTGCGGCCGTCGCGCTCGGCGCGATCGTGTCTCCGCCCGACGCCGCCGCCGCCATCGCGGTCCTCCGACAGCTCAGACCGCCGCATCGCATCCTGACGATCCTCTCCGGCGAAAGCCTTCTCAACGACGCGACGGCTCTGTTGATCTACCGGCTGGCGATTGGAGCCGTCGCGGCGAGCGCGTTCTCGATCGGCTCGGTGGCACCAACGCTGCTTCTGGTCGTCGCGGGGAGCGTCCTGCTCGGCGTGGCGATCGCGCCGCTCGTGCTGCGCATGACCCGAAGCGTGCGCGATGCGCCGACGGCGATCATTTTCCAGTTCATCTTCACCTTCGGCGTCTGGATCCTTGCCGATCGACTGGGACTCTCGAGCGTCCTGGCGATGGTGAGCTTCGCCATCGCGGTCGCTCGCCGGGCCCCGGAGAGCACGCCGGCGCGCATCCGCCTTCCGTCCTACGCCGTCTGGGACACGGCGGTGTTCGTTCTGAACGTGCTGGCGTTCGTGTTCATCGGTCTGCAGATCCGCCCGATCCTGGCGAGCCTCGAGCCTGGAATTCGCAAGCACTACCTTTTCGTCGCAGGCGCGGTTCTCTTGACGGTCATCGTGGTGCGGATCGCGTGGGTGATGCTCCACGTGAGCGTCGCCCTCTGGAGGATCCGCCGGTTCGGTTTCCATCCCCGCCGTCCGATCCAGCCGCCGACGCGCGAGGGCGGCATTGTGATCTCGTGGGCCGGCATGCGCGGGATCATCACTCTCGCCGCCGCGCTCGCCATCCCCGAGACGATCCATGGCGAGCCGTTTCCCTTCCGCGGACTGATCGTCCTGACGGCGTTCTCGGTGGTGCTCGGGACCCTCGTGCTGCAGGGGCTGACGCTGCGTCCGCTGATCCAGGCGCTCCACCTTAAGGACGACGATCCGGTCGGGCGGGAGGTCGAGGAGGCCCGGAAGCGAGCCCTCGCCGCTGCGCTCTCCAGTTTCGAGGGAGACACCTCTCCCGCTGCGGAGGCCGTCCGCCAGGAATTCACGAGCCATTTGGGGCGCGCGGGTGTCGATGCGAGCGCTCGAGAGGAGTCCCACCAGGACATTCACCGGCGCGCACTGGACGCCGCTCGGCGCGTGGTCTTCGACATGCGGGCCCGCGACGAAATCGGAGATGACGCCTTCCATCTCCTGGAGGAAGAATTCGACCGGGTCGAGATGGGAAGCGGAGCGCGCGCCGACGCGGAGCCGGCCTAGAACACGTTGACGGGCAACCCGTAGCAACCCGTCCCGTTCCGCGTCGTCACGCAGGCCTGGTAGTCGCCCCCCGGCGTACCACCCGGAATCGTGGCGTCGACCTGGATGCGCTCGGGCTTGTCGTCGGCGAGCACCAGCGGTCCCAGCGTCGCCTTGACCTCCCCGTTCTGGCGCAGCGTGAACGTCGCCGTGTCGTCGAAGTTCGTGCCGATGAAGATGATCATGCTGTCGGCGTGCGTCGGGTTGGGGTTGATCCAGGTGACATCCGGAACGGGACCATTGACGGTCACCTCGTGATTGCTGCACTGCGTGGCGAGCGCGAGAGCGGCCAGGGCGACGAGGAGGAGCGGGACTCTGCGCATGAGCTCACCTCCGGATGGGATGACTGGCGTCGCGTCGTGTCGAGGATACACCTTCCCGCGCCCGAGCCTCGCCGCGACTCTTGTAGAATCCCCCCGCTTGACCACGCACGCCTTCCAGTACGGCGACCTCAAGATCTTCTCGGGCCGCGCACATACGGCGCTTTCCCAGGAGATCTGCGCGTACCTCGGGATGCCCCTCGGGGAGCTGACCCTCTACAACTTCTCCGACGGCGAGGACTACGTCCAGATCGACGAGAACGTCCGCGGCGCTGACGTCTTCGTGGTGCAGCCGACCTCGACACCGGTCAACGACCACGTCATGGAGCTCCTGATCCTGCTCGACGCTTTCCGTCGCTCGTCGGCGTCGCGGATCACGGCGGTGATCCCGTATTTCGGCTATGCCCGCCAGGACAAGAAGGACAAGCCGCGCGTGCCAATCGCCGCCAAGCTCATGGCCGATCTGCTGACCGCCGCCGGCGCCGACCGGATCCTGACGATGGATCTCCACGCCGCTCAGATCCAGGGCTTCTTCAACATCCCCGTAGACCATCTCTTCGCGGCGCCCGTCATCCTCGACGCGATCCGGAAGAAGAACCTGGACGACCTGGTGATCGTCTCGCCGGACGTGGGCGGCATGACCCGCGCCCGCGCCATCGCCAAGCGGCTCGACGCCTCCCTCGCAGTCATCGACAAGCGGCGCACGGGTAAGAACGAGACCGAGATCTTGAACGTCGTCGGCGAGGTCGAAGGCCGCGACGTCCTGATCCTCGACGACATCGTCGATACGGCGGGAACTCTGGTCCAGGCCGAGGCCGCTCTTCGGCGTCAGGGGGCCAAGGGTACCTACGCGGCAGCCGTGCACGGGGTCTTTTCGGGGCCCGCCCTGGACCGGATCGAGCACTCCAGGCTGGAGAGCCTGCTGGTGACCAACACGATCCCGGTCGACGCCGCGATAGCCCGCTGCCCCCGGATCCAGGCGGTTTCCGTCGCCCCCCTCCTAGGGGAGGCCATCCAGCGGATCCACGACGGGGCTTCCGTTTCCTCGCTTTTTGTGTAGAATCCGCCTCTTTGCTCGGGGTTTCCCCGGGCGAGGTAGACCATGAAAACCATCGAACTCGCCGTCGAGAAACGCTCGACAATCGGGAAGGGTGAGGCTCGCCGCAGCCGCGCCGCCGGCCGGATTCCGGCCGTCGTCTACGGGGCGGGGAAGCCCAATGTCCCGATCTCCGTGGACCGCAAGGCGCTCTCCGACGCGTTCCGGGGAGGGGCCGGCGACAACGCCATCTTCCTGCTCAAGCTGGCCGGCTCGGACCAGAGCCGTCACGCCATGATCCGTGAGATGCAGCGCGACCCGGTCTCGCGCAAGCCCGTGCACATCGACTTCGTCCGCGTCCTGATGGACGTGAAGGTCAAGGTCGAGGTGCCGATCGAGATCGTGGGCATCGCAAAGGGCGTCAAGACCGACCAGGGCATCCTCGACGTCGTGACCCGCGAGATCGAGATCGAGTGCCTTCCGACCGACATCCCGGCTCACATCCCGGTGGACGTGACGGAGCTGGCGATCGGCGATGCGATCCGCATCTCGGATCTGAAGCCCGTGGCCGGCGTGGAGATCGTGGACAACCCCGAGAAGGTCGTCGTCCACGTGACGCATCCGACGCGCGAGGAGGAGCCCGTGGCCGCCGCGGTCGAGGGCGCCGCCGAGCCGACCGAACCCGAGGTCCTGAAGAAGGGCAAGGCCGCCTCCGAGGAGGAAGCCCCCGAGGCCGAGAAGCCCGAGAAGAAGGAGAAGGAAAAGGAGAAGTAACCTCTGCGCGCGATCGTCGGCCTCGGGAACCCGGGGGACGAGTACGGGGCGACGCGCCACAACGCGGGCTTTCGCGTGGTGGAAAGGCTCGCGGAGGAAGAGGGAATCCGGATTCGGTCGCGCGAGTGCTCCTCGCGCGTGGGGCGGGGGAGGATCGGGGAGGATGCGGTTCTCCTGGCGCTTCCGCAGACGTACATGAACGCCTCCGGCGAGGCCGTTCGCGCTCTTTGCCAGAAACACAGCGTCGACCCCGAGGGGCTCTGCGTCGTCGTGGACGAGATCGCGCTGCCCCTGGGGACGCTCCGCATGCGCTCGCGCGGCTCGGCCGGCGGGCACAACGGGCTGAAGTCGGTGATCGCGCACCTGGGCACGGCCGACTTTCCGCGACTGCGCGTAGGTGTCCGCGGCGAGCGGTACACGCGGGAGCGGGACCTGGCGGACTACGTGCTCGAACCGTTCGCGAAGGCCGAGCGGGAAACGTTCGAAGACAGTATCGGGAGGGCCGTCGAAGCTCTCCGGACCTGGTTGACGCAAGGTATCGACGCCGCGATGCGGCGTGCGAATCAATCACCTTCCTCTCCGGACCGCCTCGATCCGGATTGACATCCATGAGGAGGAATACATGAGGCTTTACGACATCGTCGTCCTGGTCACCCCGGACCTGTCCGACGAGGAGGCGACGAAAGTCGCCGGGGAATACAAGAAGATCCTGACCGATGGCGGGGCGACCGTCCTCAAAGACGAGCCGTGGGGCAAGCGGCGGCTCGCCTTCCCGATCCAGCGCAAGAAAGAGGCCCACTATGTCTACTGGCAGGTCGATGCTTCGCCGGCCGCGGTGGCGGAGGCCGAGCGCCGGTTGGGCCTGTCGGATCAGATCCTGAGGCACCTCGCCGTCCGCGTCGACGAGGAGCTCAAGCGTCAGGCGAAGATGACCGAACGCTTGAAGAAGAAGGCGGCCAAGCGTCCGCCGCGACCCCCGGCGCCTCCGGCAGAAGCCGCGGCAGCCGTGGAGTCGGCGCCGGTTGAGAGGAGCGAGTCATGAGAATGGGCGGCGGGTCCGGGCGCTCCGGCAGTCGCGACGGCAAGGGCCGCGACGGCAAGGGCGGACCGCGCAAGAAGTTCTTCGTCCGGCGGCGCAAGGTCTGCAAGTTCTGCGCCGAGAAGCTCGAGTACATCGACTGGAAGGACGTCAAGCTCCTCCAGGGCTTCATCCCGGAGCGGGGCAAGATCCTCCCGCGCCGGATCTCCGGAACCTGCGCGCTCCATCAGCGCAAGCTCCAGACGGCGATCAAGCGCGCGCGGTCGATCGCCCTGCTGCCGTACGCCACGGATTAGCGTGGCCTCGTCCGAGCCCCTTGGCCGCCCGCACGCGGCCTCGGGGCGATTCGAGATTCCGCTGGCCGCGCTCGCGGCCGCGGCGGCGTTCTCGGCGTTCTTCCTGGTGCCGCTGTTCGGCGCGTTGGGCGTTCCCGCAGGCGCGATTCCGCTGGTTCGCCTGGCGCACCGGCGCGGCCTCGCCTCGGCGCTGATCGGCTGCGTCGCCGCCGTGGCGATCGTGCTCGGCGCGGCATGGGCCGCGGCGGGCCTCGGCATGGCCATGGCGATGGCGTTCGTCGCGGCCGCGGCGACGGCGATCCCGGTGGCCGGCGTGGGATTCCTGCGCGCCGGCGCCGATGCCTCGCGCTGCTACCTCGGCATCTGCCTGGCCGGCTGCGCCTTTCTCGCGGCGAGCTTCGCGGCGTCGACGACGGGCCCGGGTCCGTCCGTCGCGGTCGAGGTCGCGGCTGTCTTCGACCAGATGATTCCCTCGGCCCTGGAGTCGTACGCGCGGTCGGGGGCGGACGCGGAGACGGTCGCCCGCCTGCGCGAAACGCTCGAGGCGGCGCGGGACTTCTCGCGCCAGTACCTCTGGGGGATCTTCGGGGCGCTCTGGGCGCTCGGCGGGGCGGTGGCGTTCTACGGGGGAGCCGCCGCGGCTCGGCCGACGTCGACCGCACTGGCCGCCCGCTTCGAGGAGCTGCGGGTCCCGGCGACCGCGGCGGGGCTCTTCGTGGCCGCCGGCGCCGGTTTCGGCGTCCTTTCGGGGGATGGAAGACGCCTGGCGGGCAACATCCTCCTGCCGCTCGTGGCCTTGTTTTTTGTGGCGGGCCTCTCTATCATCTGCCACTTCTTCCGGAGGTGGATCCGGGTTCGCATCCTCCGGGCGGGTCTGTACATCCTGGCAGCCTACTTCCCGATCAACGTCGGCGTCGTCCTGCTGGGGCTCTTCGACTGGTACGTGGATTTTCGCCGGCGCGGCGAGGGAGTCATCGAGAAGTCATGAAAGTCATTCTGGCCGACGACGTCCGCGGGCTCGGGCACCGCGGGGACACCGTGAACGTCAAGCCCGGCTATGCGCGCAACTACCTCTTCCCGCAGGGCGCCGCCTACGAGGCGACCGAGGCGAACACCCGCCGGCTCGGCGAGGAGAAGAAGAAGTACGACGAGAAGATGCTCCGCGAGCAGGCCGTCGCGCAGACCGCGGCTAAGAACGTCGAAGGCCTGACCGTCGTCGTCACCAAGAAGGCCGGCGAGGAGGGACACCTCTACGGCTCGGTCACTGCCTCCGAGATCGCCGATGCGCTTTCGGCCAAGGGCATCGAGGTGGACCGCCGCCGTGTCGAGCTCGCCGAGCCGATCCGCCGCCTCGGCTCCCACACCGTCCACGTCCGACTGCATCGCGACGTCGTGGCCACGCTGACGGTCGAGGTCCAGGCCGCGGGCGCGCCCCCCGCCTAGGACTTCCTAGGGCGCCTTTGGCGGAGGAGTCGGTTCCGCGGGAGCTGCCGAGGACTCGGGCAGCTCGCCTTTCTTCGGCATGTAGAAGGGCTGCTGCAGCGACCAGGGCAGACGCGCGATCTCCTTGGACCGCGGAGTCCATTCTTCGGTCGGCTGCGAGCCGCTGACGAACGCGTCGAGCACGGGCACCGGAGTGTCGGCCGTGGCTTTCAGACCGGTCTCGTAGTCGACGGGCGTGAGGACCACATTGCCCGGGACCTCGAAGTCCTCCTTCGGGTCGATCAGCCCGCCGTCTTTCATCTTCTCGATGATGCGGATCCAGATGGGAAGCGCGGTGCGCGCGCCGTCGGCCCCCTTCCCGATCGTTTGCGTCTTCATGTCGTTGCCGACCCAGACGCCGACGGTGTAGCGCGGCGTCATCCCGATGAACCAGGCGTCGGTGAAGTCGTTCGTCGTCCCCGTCTTGCCCGCGATGTTCAAGTTCAGGCGCGCGGCCGACGCGGCCGTGCCGCGCTGCGTGACGCCCTTCAGGATCTGAAGCAGCTGAAACGCCGTCTGGGGCGTCTCGACTTCCCGGGGATCCGGGTGCGTCTGCTCGAGCACGTCGCCGTCGGAGTCGGTGATCCGCTCGATCAAGTAGGGCGTGAAGGCGAGGCCTTGATTGGCGAACACGGAGTACGCGGAGCACAGCTCGAGGAGGGTGACCTCGAACGCGCCGAGAGCCATCGACGGATATGCGTGGAGTTCCTGCCGCACGCCGACCCGGTGCGCGGTCTCGATGACGTTGTGCAGACCGACCATCTCGGCCACGCGAATCGCCGGAATGTTGTAGGAGTGCTCGAGCGCACGTCGAAACGTCACGATCCCGTGGAACTTCCCGTCGTAGTTGCTGGGGCGATACGGCGGCTGGCGCGGATCGATCGTGATCGACAGCGGTCCGTCGAACACGGTGTCGGCGGCGGTGTAGCCCTGCTCCAGCGCCGTCAGGTACACGAACGGTTTGAACGCGGAGCCGGCCTGGCGCAGGGCCTGCGTGGAGCGGTTGAATTTCGAGCCGGTCCAGTCCGAGCCCCCGATCATCGCGCGAATCGCGCCGGTCGAGTTCTCCAGGATCAGAACCGCGCCTTCCTCGCGGGGCTCCTGGTCGAGCGCCAGGACGAGCGAGCCGTCCTTGGCCTTCTGCACCGTGGCCAGGACGAGGTCGCCGGTCTTCAGGACTTTCGAGGCCGCGGTCGCGCCGGTCCACGCGACCGACGCGTTGGTCAGGAGGAACGTCTCCTTGCCCACGCGAACCTCGACGCCCGCCGTTCCCGTCTTCATGACGACGCCCTTGACGACGGCGCCTTCCGCCGGGCGCCCGGCCTCCCACGAGGGATCGACGTAGGACTCCAGCGAGCGGTACCCCTCGGCGAGGAGATTGCGCGGCCGCTTGAATCCATGACGCCGCGAGATCTGACGCAGGCCCCATCCGAGGGCTTCCTCGGAGTACGCCTGGAGCTCCGGGTCCAGCGTCGATTCGACTCGCAGCCCGCGCCGGTAGAGGTCCTTTTCTCCGTACGTCTTCTCGAGGTACTGGCGGATCTCCTCACAGAAGTAGGGGCCCACGATCGACTCCTGAAGCGATGGCGAGGAGGGGAGCGGCTCGGCGTCGGCGGCCTTGCGCTGCGCTTCGGTGATGAAGCCGGCGGCCTCCATCCGGCGCAGGGCTGTGGCTCGGCGCGCCCGGGCGAGCTGGGGATTGCGGAACGGGGACTGGTCCTCCGGCCGCTGCACGATGCCAGCGAGGAGCGCGGCCTCGGCGAGCGTCACGTCGCGCACGCTCTTGCCGAAGTAGTAGCGGCACGCGGCCTCGACTCCATAGTTGCCGTGGCCGAGATAGATCTCGTTGGCGTACATCGTCAGGATCTGCTCCTTCGAGTAGCGCCGCTCGATCTCGAAGGCCACGAGTGCCTCGTTGACCTTCCGCGAGAGCGTCTTGCGCGGAGACAGGAAGATCGCCCGAGCCAGCTGCTGCGTGAGCGTCGAGCCGCCCTGGGCGTAGCCTCCCTGCTGGACGTTGGAGACTAAGGCCGAGAGTGTGC
This sequence comes from Acidobacteriota bacterium, assembly GCA_046724475.1. Classification (GTDB taxonomy): domain Bacteria; phylum Acidobacteriota; class Thermoanaerobaculia; order UBA5066; family Gp7-AA6; genus DAHUXD01. The sequence continues at coordinate 51,822 of JBKOVK010000013.1, forward strand.
GCCGGACGTCGATGCCGCCGTGCTGGAAGAAGTTCTTGTCCTCGGTCGCGACGATCGCGTTGCGGACGACGGCCGGGATGTCGGCCCGGGAGATCAGGATCCGCCGCTCGATCGCGTAACGGGCGATCGTCGTCCCGTCGCGGGCGGCGATCTGTGTGATGATGTCGGGCCGGTAGGTCGCGAGCTCGGAGACGCGGGGCACCCGCACGAAGTTGGTGGCGAACGAGCCGGCGGCTGTGCCGAGGAAAGCCGCGGCGGCCAGAGGCAGGATCAGGGCGGCCGCGCGGCCGACGGTCTTCACCGCCTGATTGTGAGGCAAACCGGGCCCTTATGCTATAAGCGGCTCTCCACCCGATGCCGCGTCCCACCCACCCCGGCCCGCCGCCAACGGCCACGGCTCTCGGCAAGCCCGAGTCCTACCTGGACGCCCAGGCGCGGGCTTCCGGCCGATTCCGGCTGAAGACCGACTTCACACCGCAGGGCGACCAGGCCCAGGCCATCGCGAAGCTGGTGGAGGGCCTCGACGAACGACGCTCCGACCAGGTGCTGTTGGGTGTGACCGGCTCGGGCAAGACTTTCACGATCGCGAAGGTGATCGAGACGGTCAACCGTCCCACGCTCGTGCTCTCGCACAACAAGACGCTCGCGGCCCAGCTTTACCAGGAGTTCCGGAGCTTCTTTCCGGAAAATTCCGTCGAGTACTTCGTGTCGTACTACGACTACTACCAGCCGGAGGCCTACGTTCCCCAGACCGACACGTACATCGAGAAGGAGACCTCCCGCAACGAAGAGATCGACAAGCTGCGGCTCTCGGCCTCCAAGGCGCTCTTCGAGCGCCGGGACGTCATCGTCGTAGCGTCGGTCTCGTGCATCTACGGCCTCGGAGCGCCCGAGTCCTACTACGACATGCTGGTGTACCTCGAGGTCGGCGACTCCCGGGGGATGCCGGCGCTGCTGTCTCAGCTGGTGGAGATGCAGTACGAGCGCACGAACCTGGATCTCGCGCGCGGGACGTTCCGCGTGCGCGGCGACGTCCTCGAGATTCATCCGGCGTACGAGGACACGGCGGTCCGCGTCGAATTCTTCGGAGACGAGATCGAGAAGATCACGAAGACCGATCCGCTGCGCGGCACCGCGCTGCAGAGGATGGACCGGCTGGCGCTCTACCCGCGAACCTTCTACGCGACGCCCCGGGAGACGCTCGAGCGGGCGGTCGGGTCCATCCGCGTCGAGCTCGACGAGAGGCTCGCGGAGCTGACCAACGCCGGGCGCTTGCTCGAGGCGCAGCGCCTCCACCAGCGCACGATGTTCGACCTCGAAATGATCAAGGAGCTCGGGTACTGCAACGGCATTGAGAATTACTCCCGCCACCTCTCGGGCCGCGCGCCGGGCGAGCCGCCGCCGACGCTGCTCGACTACTTCCCCGAGGACTACCTGCTGGTCGTCGACGAATCCCACGTCACCCTGCCGCAGGTGCGCGGCATGTTCCACGGCGACCGCTCACGCAAGCAGGTCCTGGTGGACTACGGCTTTCGGCTGCCCTCGGCGCTGGACAATCGGCCGCTGACCTACGACGAGTTTCGGGACCGCGTGCACCAGACCATCGCCGTCAGCGCCACTCCCGGAGGCGAGGAGCTCGAGCGCGCCGGGGGAGAGGTCGTCGAGCAGGTCATTCGCCCTACGGGCCTTCTCGATCCGCAGATCGAGGTCCGCCCGGTCAAAGGGCAGGTGGACGATCTCCTGTCGGTCGTGCGGGAAGCGGCCGCCAGCGGCGAGCGGGTTCTCGTCACGACGCTGACCAAGCGCATGGCCGAGGAGCTGACCAACTATTTCACCGAGGTGGGAGTGCGCTGCCGGTACCTCCACTCCGACATCGAGACGCTCGACCGCGTCGAGATCCTGGGAGATTTCCGGCGCGGGATGTTCGACTGCCTCATCGGCATCAACCTGCTCCGCGAAGGTCTGGATCTTCCGGAGGTGGCGGTCGTCGCGATCCTGGACGCCGACAAGGAAGGGTTCCTCCGCAGCGAAACCTCGCTCATCCAGACCGCGGGAAGGGCCGCCCGAAATCTGAAGGGAAGAGTCCTCTTTTACGCCGACGCGATGACCGACTCGATGCGCCGCGCGATCGAGGAGACCGCCCGCCGCCGCACGATCCAGGAGAAGTACAACGTCGAGCACGGCATCGTGCCGGCGTCGATCGTCAAGCAGGTCAACTCGCCTCTGGTCCGAATGGGGAATCTCGACTACTACGAAGTGTCTCTGCCGCCGCGCCCGGATCTGCCCGACCGCGAATCGATCCACAAGCGCATCGCGGATCTGGAGAAGCAGATGAAGGCGGCCGCCAAGGAGCTCGACTTCGAGAAGGCCGCGGCGCTCCGCGACGAGATCCGGAGTCTCAGGGAGCTGGAGATCTTCAGGACCTAATTCGGGGCCGGCGTCGGTCGGGGTGTCGGTACCGGCGTCGGCCCCGGCGTGGACGCCGCCGTCGGCGCGGGCGTCCCGGGGACCGGGTTGCGGCGCAGGAAGATGCGCGCGGCACGCTCGGAGGGATCCTCGGACACGGCGCGCGTGTCGACCTTCGGCTTGAGGCCATTCTCGATTCCCGCGGAGACCGAGATCGGAACGCCGCTCTGTCCCTGCTTCGAGTCCGGCGTCCAGGCGGCCGCATCTGCCGGGCGCAGGCCGATCGGGATGTTGCAGGGAATGGCGCCGTTGCAACGCGCGATCGGAACCAGCTGCGCGTGCGCGGCCGCCGCGAACAGCAGCGTCAGCGCGGCGAGAAGGACACGGCCGGCCACGTCACAGCCATTTGCACGCGCGCGCGAAGCCCGCCAGGATCAGAAGGAGCGCCGCGGCGGCCACCAGCCAGACCGCCGTCCGCGACTTCGGGGCCAGAGGCCTCTGCCGCGTGTAGAAACCCGTCTGCCATCGTTCAATCTCTCGACCGCACTTGGGACAGACCGGCGTGCCGGGCTCCACCGGTGTGTAGCAGTACGGACACTCGTACATCGGCACGGAAGCATCATACCGAAGCGCGAAGCCGTTGACGCGAACCGGGTTAAACTGATTTCGTGGTCGAGCGTCAGGCCCCGAAGGATCTGCCCGATGCGCCAGGGGTGTACCTGTTCCGAGGGGAAAAGGGAAAGCTCCTGTACGTCGGGAAGGCGCTTTCGCTCAAGAAGCGCATCGCCTCGTACTTCAGCGGGGACACCGACACCAAGACGGCGGCGCTGCTGCGCTCGTATCGCGACATCGAGACCATCGTCACGCGGACGAACCTCGAGGCCCTGCTCCTCGAGAACACGCTCATCAAGAAGCACCGTCCCCGGTACAACGTCTGCCTCCGGGACGACAAGACCTATCCCTACATCAAGATCACGACGGGCGAGGCCTGGCCACGGGCTCTGGTGACGCGCCGCGTGCAGGAGGACGGACACTCCTATTACGGGCCCTTCTGGGGAGGCCTGGTCCGGCGGATCATGCGCCTGATCACGCGCCACTTCCAGATTCGGACCTGCACGATCGAGATCGACGGCAAGCTCCCGCGACCCTGCCTGTACTACGACCTGCACGCGTGCCTCGGGCCGTGCGTCGCGGGCCTGACGACGAAGGAGGCGTACGCCGACGCCGTGGCCGACGTGGTCCTGTTTCTGGAGGGCCGAAACGCGGAGCTCGAAGAGCGCCTCGAAGCCCGGATGAAGGCCGCCTCCGACGAGGAGAATTTCGAAATGGCCGCCGCGTACCGCGACGCGCTCCGCACGATCCGCGACGTGGCGGAACGCCAGGTCGTCCAGTCCATGAAAGGCGAGAACATCGACGTCTTCGGGTTCTTCGAGTCGGGGCAGGACGTCGCCGTCGTGGTGCTGGTCGTTCGGGGAGGAGTCCTGCAGGACCGGCGCGACTTCTTTTTCGAGAAATCGCAGGAGGTGGATCCCTCCCGCTTCCTCGAGACCTTCCTGCCCCAGTTCTACGATGCCAACCCGTTCCTCCCCGCCGAGGTCCACCTCCCGGTGGCGATCGAGTCGCGCGAGGTGCTCGAGGAGTTCCTCACGCAGCGCCGGGGTGCGAAGGTCTCCGTCAAGGTGCCGCACCGCGGCGGGGCGGCGGAACGGGTCCGGATGGCCGGCGTCAATGCGAGCGAGCGGCATCGCATCCGTTTCCGCCGCACCGGGGGAGAGGAAGCGATCGCCGCCGAGCGTCTGGGACGCGCGATCGGGCTCGCCGCGCCGCCTCACCGGATCGAGGCATTCGACATCTCCCACACACAGGGCACCGACAGCGTCGCATCCATGGTGGTCTTCGAGGACGGCAAGCCCCGGAAGTCCGACTACCGCCTCTTCAACATCGCGGCGCAGGGCCTGCTGCAGCCGGACGACTTCCGCAGCATGGCCGAAGCGGTCGAGCGCCGGTATCGCCGCGTCCAGGCCGAGGGAGGCGATTTTCCCGACCTCGTCCTCGTCGACGGCGGCCGGGGCCAGCTCCAGGCCGCGATGACCGCCCTCGACCGCCTGGGTGTGGAGCTTCCGATCGCGGGGCTCGCCAAGCGCGAAGAAGAGATCTGGGTGCCGGGCCGCCCGGACCCCATCCGACTGTCCCGCAAGGACCCGGCCCTGCAGCTGATCCAGCACGCCCGCGATGAGGCGCACCGCTTCGCGATCTCGCGCCACCGTCAGCGCCGCGGCAAGCGGATGCGCCAGACCGGACTCACCGACATCCCGGGAGTCGGGCCGGCGAGAGCCCGTCTGCTGCTTCGCCGGTTCGGGTCGGTAAAGGGCCTGAAAGGGGCCGACCCGGTCGAGATCGAGGCGGCCGTGGGACGCTCGACCGCGCGCGCCGTGGCCGCTTATCTTCAAGGGCAGGATTCGCCGTCGGCATGAGGACCACGTTCGGTCCGGAGGGAGAGATCCGCGGCACGGACCTGCTCGCGGCGCTCGTCGCGTTGTGGCGCGAGAACGCGAGCGGTTCGCTCCAGTTCTCCCGCTCCGGAGCGATGGCCGGCTTCGAGCTCGCGGGAGGCGAGGTCGTATCGGCGTCGTCCTCCGACTCGCGCTTCGAGACCGGAGCGATCCTCGTGCGCGCGGGCAAGCTCGACGCGTCGGCGCTCGAGCGCCTGTCCCCCCAGGAAGGGGGCGATCGCGCGCGGACCGCCCTGCAGGCGGGGCTGCTGACCAAGCGGGAGTGGCGGTGGGGAGAGAAGATCCGGGCCGTCGAAGTGCTGTCGGATCTGCTGACGTGGCTCGAGGGCGACTACACGTTCTTCCGAACCACGCTGCGGGAGCCGGGAGAATTTCGACTCACGATTCCGCGCCTGATCCTCGAGCTCTTCCTGCGCTCGCGCGACCGTGGGCTCGTCCTCCACTATCTCGGCGGCGCGGACGCTCCGCTGGTGCGCTCGGCGAGCTTCGACACCGAGTTCGCGACGTTCGGGCTGACTTCGGATGCGGAGGCGGTCGTCCGCCTCATCGACGGAAAGTCCACGGCGGCCGAGATCGCCAGCGAGGCGCCGGCCGACGCTTTCGCGGTCGAGAAACTGCTGGCGGCGCTGGTCACGCTCGGGCTGATTCATCCCGAGTATGCCGGCGAAGCGCCGATGCCCCGCCCGACGATTCCAGCGGCGCCGCCGGAAATCGAACCGCCCGAGGCTCCGAGCGACGAGACTCCGGCGGAGGCACTCGAAGAGGTCCCGGCGGCGCCCGTCGAGCCCGAGGCAGAGGAGGCTCTGGCCGCGGTCCCTCCCGAACCGGAACGGTACGAGCTGGCCGAAAGCACCGATGAGCCGGCGCCGGAACCTGTCGCGAACCTGGATGAGCCGCCGGAGAAGGAGGAGCCGGAGGAGCCTTCGGCGTCGGAGGAGCCGTCGCTCGACAGTCTGGAGCCCGAGATCGATCTGACCGAACAGCCACGGTCCGACTACGAATCTCAGATTGCCGGCGGATCGGGTGGACACGAAGCCCAGGAGGACCTCGGCACCGGTCCGAGTGAGCTCTATGAGGCCTCGCCCTTCGACCGACCTCTCGACACGACGACCGGTGTCGGAGGCCTGGAGCGTCCACGCACCCGCTCACTGTCCCCGATTCTGTGGCTGCTGGTGCTTCTGGGAGCGGCGCTGGGAGCCATTCTCGTGTTCCGCTCTCGCGCGCATCAGGAGGCGACGGCTGCCGGGCCGGCGCCGGCGACCGCGGTCCCCACTCCCGCGGCGGCCGCGGCTCCCGAGGTACGAGTCGCGACGGGTGTTCCAATCGCTGCCGCGACCGCGCTTCCGACCCGCGCCTCCGCGGCGACGGCCGTTCCGACTGCGGTCGCTACTCGCCGCGCGCCCACCTCCGCGGCCCAATCGCCGCGCCCGACGGCCGCACGTGCACCAGCGCCCGCGAATGCTTCGGAGGCGTCGGCATCGAGCACGGCGCGCCAGCCGTGGCTCGATCGCGCCTCGCGGGACCAGAAGCGCCTGGCCGGAGAGGCGAAGACTCGGTACGCGATCCAGCTCGAGCTCGTCTGCGAAACCCAGTCGCTCGTGGACGCCTTCAAGCACGACCGGCCCTCCGGGACAATGTGGTTGATGACCACCGATTTCCATGGCCGCACGTGTTTCAAGGTGCTCTGGGGCCGGTACTCCTCGCTGGAGGCGGCCAAGCGTGTCCAGGGGCGTACACCGGCCTTTTTCTCGACTCCGCACAACCGGCCCGCCGTCGTGGCGGTCCGCTGAATCAGGCTTTCTGTTACCCTAGGCGATCACCTTCTAGTGCCAATGACGACTCAGGCGAAGCCGGCCGGTTTTCGGGGCTCCCTGTCCGAGACGCCCCTGCCGCAGGTTCTGCGGAGGATCTTCCTCGAGGGGCTCAAGGGGACCCTTTCGCTCGTCCACGGGGACGAGACCCGGCACCTCTTCTTCGAGAAGGGCGAGCTGCGCACGGCCACTTCGTCGCGCGAGGGCCAGCGCATCGGGGCCTTCCTGCGCCGTCGCGGCTGCATCACGGACACCGATCTCAACTGGGCCCTGGAGACGGTCGCCAAGCAGGGACGGGCGAGGCTCGGAAAGATCCTGGTCGATCGGGGGCTCGTCTCGCGCACGGTCCTCGATGCTGAGATGCGCCGGCTGGTCGAGGAGATCGTGTTCTCGACGTTCGCCTGGGACACGGGCGAATACCGCTTCCAGGCGTCCACCGGCGTCCTGGATCCGGACGTCGCGCTGACCCTTTCGACGGCCGCGATCATCGTCGAGGGGATTCGCCGGCTCCCCGAGAGCGAGGCTTTCCGCGAGAGGCTGGGCGACGGCCATGGGGTTCCGATCCTGGCCACGGATCCGATGTCGCGCTACCAGTACCTCCCGCTCACGCCGCAGGAGGCGTACCTGTTGTCGCGCATCGACGGCATCCTCGAAGTGGATTCTCTCCTGAAGATCGCGGGCGCCTCGCGGGCGGCCACGGGCAAGATCCTCTACGGCCTCATTTCGTGCGGGATCGTCGAGTGGAAGCAGGAAGGCGCGGAGAGGCCGGCCAGCGGCCGCGGCGGTTTCCACGGACTGAACGTGGAAGTCGGCGCCGAGCCGGCGGACCGGTCGCCGGGACACGCCGAGCTCGTGCGCAACACCTACCGCCGCATCGACTGGCTGACGCACTACGAGCTGCTCGGCGTGCCGAGGGACGCGACGACCGAGAAAATCGCCGAGGCCTATTTCGAGCGCAGCCGCCTTTTTCACCCCGACCTGCGCCACCGCGAAGATCTCGCCCGATTCGAGAAGGAGCTGGTGGCCGTCTTCGAGAGGATGAAGATCGCATACGAGGAGCTCTCGGACGCGGAGCGCCGGGCGCTCTACGATCAGAGCCTGGATGCCGCGCCGGCTTCGCTGCTGATGACCGAGGCGCCGACGACCGATCCCGAGATGCGCAAGAAGCTCGCCGCCCAGAATTTCCGGCGCGCACGCCAGCTCATCGAAGAGAAGGACTATCACCCGGCCGTCGAGATGCTCCGCGCTGCCGTGCGCTTCGTTCCCGACAACGCGGAGTACCGCTATGTCCTGTCCCAGGTCGAGATGAAGAATCCGAACTGGATCGACCAGGGCCTCTCCAACCTGAAGGAGGCCGCGCGTCTGGACAGCCGGCGCGTGGCGTATTCCGTGGAGGCCGCTCGCGCGCTGGCCGACCACGGCCGTCACCAGGAGGCCGAGCCCTTCGCCCGCCGCGCCGTGTCGCTGGACCCCTCGCCCGAAAACGAAGAGCTCCTGGCCCGGATCGTCACCGGCGCCTCGCAGCCGGCCCCGGCTCCCGTAGCGGCCATGAAAGAACCCGCGAAGGAGATCGAAACGGCCGTGCCCGAGGCCGAGCCCGCGCCCCAGCCGACCGGTCTTCTCTCGCGCCTCTTCCGGAGAGGATGACTCCGGTCCTGACCGGCCTCGGCCTCGCGGCCGCGGCCGGCCTGAATGCCTGGGTCGTCCTGCTGCTCGTCAACGGTCTGGCTCTCCTCCTTCCGCAGGAGTTCCCGGGCACGACGACTGCGTTTCTGACGAGCCACGGAGTGGTCACCGCGGCGTTGGTGCTCTTTCTGGCCGAGTTCGTGGCGGACAAGATCCCCATCGTGGACCACCTCTGGAACCTGGCGCAGACGCTGCTGCGTCCCCTCGTCGGAGCCCTGCTCGTGCTGGCGTGCGTTCCCGAGGCTTCGGCGATCGAGCGCATCCTGCTGGCGCTGGCGGGCGCGGCGGTCACCGTCGCCACGCATCTGGCGCAGGTGACCACGCGTCTGACGTCCACCGCGGCGACGCGAGGCCTGGCACAGCTCGCCGTCTCGCTGGCCGAGGACGTGCTGGCCCTGGCCTTCGCCGCGCTGGTCTTCTTCGTGCCTCCGTTCGCGGTGGTGTTCCTCGGCGCCCTCGCGATCCTCTTGATCGCCGACCGCCGACGTGTGCTCCACGGGCTCGCGGTCATGTTCTTCCGGCTCAAGCATCCGCGCCGCCGCGCGCGGGCCGAGACCTGATGCCGTACCTGCTCGACGGCAACAACCTGATTGGTTCCGTCCTCGGCCGGTCGCGGCCGACCGAAGAGGACCGCCAGGCGCTCGTGGCCGAGATCGCCGACCGGCTTCGACGCAGCCGCGCGACCGCGCGCCTCTACTTCGACGGGCCCGCCGGGAACCGGCCGGCGTCGCTGGGGAGCTTGTCGGTCCAGTCGGCGTCGGCGGGAGGCGCCGACGATACGATCGTCCGCGACGTCGAGAACGCCGCCGACCCCGCCTCGATGATCGTGGTGACAGCCGACCGCGAGCTCCAGCGTCGCGTGCGCGCGGCCGGCGGCAAGACCTGCGGTCCGACAGAATTCTTCCAACGCTTCGGGCGCCGCGCGCCGAAGGGGTCGTCGGCACCCGAGGGCCGGATCGACGTCGAGGAATGGACGCGGTTCTTCGAGGATGAACGGAATAGGACCCGGGATTAGCCCGTCTCAACAGGGACCGAAGTGGGATACTCGGGCGAGTCGGCCCACTGTGCAGAAAGGAGGCTCTCCATGAAGAAGGTGGTCTATACGGCGATCAGTGGTCTCGCCGTGCTCGTTCTCGCGGCGGCGACGAAGCCCAACGGAGCCGCGGACTGGTCCCTCAACGCCACGATCATCGAGGCGTGCAGCTGCAAGATGTTCTGCACCTGCTACTTCACGACCACGCCCGATCCGGCCCAGAGCGAAGGCCATCAGGGCCACGGGGAGGGCAAGCACTACTGCCGGTTCAACATGGCCTACAAGGTCAACAAGGGAAAGAGCGGCGACGTCGACCTCGCCGGCGCCAAGTTCTGGATCGCGGGCGATCTGGGTGATGATTTCGGCGACGGCCAGACCGACTGGGCGGAGGTGACCTTCGACCCCTCCGTCACCAAGGAGCAGCGGGACGCCATCGCCAAGGCACTGCTGGGGCCGGTCTATCCGTGGAAGTGGAAGTCCTTCACGGTCGGCAAGGATGCTCCGATCGAGTGGAACGGCGGGACGGAAAAGGCCGCGGCGAAGCTCGACGGCGGGAAGGGCGGCGAGATCGTGCTCGCGCACAACTCCACGGCCATGACTCCCGAGCCGACGGTGATCAAGAACCTGAAGTACTTCGCGGCGCCGCGCAACGACGGATTCGTGCTGATGCCGAGCCAGCTCGAAGCCTACCGGCGCGGAGACAACGCCTTCGAGTACAAGGGCACGAACGGATTCATGATCACCGTCGACGTCAAGTCGAGCGACGTGAAGGAGCCGAAGACTCCGTAGTAAAATCGACGCGGCTCCGAGCGGGCCACGCGATCGCTCCGGGACGATTCGTTCCGGAGAGGAAAGTCCGAACTCCATACGGGCGGCATGCCGGGTAATCCCCGGTCGCGGCGACGCGAAGGAAAGTGCCACAGAGAACAAACCGCCCTCCGAAAGGACGGCAAGGGTGAAACGGTGCGGTAAGAGCGCACCGCTCCTCCGGCAACGGAGGGGGCACGGCAAACCCCATGCGGAGCAAGGCCAAATAGGGAGGCAGCGGGCGCCCGTCCCGCCTCACGTCACGTGAGCTGCCTCCGGGTCGGCTGCTCGAGCCCGAGGGCGACCTCGGGCCCAGAGGAATGATCGCGGCCCCGCCCTCGCGGCGGGGAACCGAATTCGGCTTATCGGCCCGCTCGGGGCTCTTT